>NC_020054.1:4566256-4741837 GCF_000331105.1 Fibrella aestuarina BUZ 2
GTACACAAACAGGCCGGGGATCCGCGCCAGCAGTTGCCGGGGGTTCTTCTGGGCAATGTCGGCGTCGATATCGGCCAGCCGGATCACTTCGCTCCGCCGCCCAGCCAGCAGGTACGTGCCGTGTACCTCGGGGAGGGGTAGCGTCACGCGGCTCCGGTTGGCCGTCACTTCCAACGTATCGAGGGTCGTCGTGCGCAGGGTATCGGTCTGCGCCTGAGCTACGCACGCACCACCAGCCAGCAACACGGCCGGCAGGAGGAGTCCAGTAAAATGCATGTTGCTTGTTGAGTAGGCAGACGAATACCCGCCCGGCTCCCGACGTCGATTCGTCAGTGGCATACCGGGCAGGTACTACGCCTGAATTACAGGCCTGAGCCGTCGGCTTTCCCTCTAGCTACGGCGTAATTGCCGATGTTTTTCCCGCATTTCAGTCCCATCGTGCAATCAGAGCGGAAGTGAATCAGGCCATACACGCGTGAGTCAGACGCTTCCTGCGCTTTGGCCCAGAACTCGTCGGTGCGCTCAGGGAAAATGCTGCCCAGCACGGTTGCCGCCGCGGCCGAAAACGTCGAGTGCCCCGAGGTATAACTCGGGAAGTTGGGCAGGCCGACCGACGTTTTCACGCCGTACTGTTGCGGGCGGGGGCTGTAGTAGTAATACTTTGTCTCCCAGCAGCATACGCCCGCGTCCATGAGTGTGGTACCAACCAGTGCCAGCGTGCGGGCCATGCGTACTTCGCTATATTTGGCTTCGTGGGCGGCGTTGGCGGCCGTGCGGTGCCAGTGGCCCGGCGGGGTGTAGCTACCGGCGCCATCGGCCCAGTAGTTGGCGATGCGGGCCTGCTCGCGGGTCTGGTTTTTCTGGATGTCGCGGAGTTCAGCCAGTTCTTTGTTGAACTGCTCACTACCTGGCACCGGGCCCATTTCGGGACGTAGTTTCACCTTCGTTGCCGCATCGAAGTTCCAGTTCTGAACGGCCCCGTAGTTCGGCAGCATCGGCGGCCGGGCAGGCGTTTCCTGGCTGACCCACACCTCCTTCATACCCAACCCTTTGGCCTTCTCGACCATCCCCGCCGTAAGCGTCTGGTTGTTGGCAGCGCTCATGCCGTCATTCTTGGCGCGGCCCATCACTTTCGCGCCCACCTGAGCACCCAGATCGGCACCGGCGGCCAGATCACTGGCTACGTTCATACCAGCCCACAGCCGGGCGTTGCGGTGCTCGGCCACTTTGGCGTCGATATAAGCCACTTCGCCGGGAAACATGGCTTTCAGCACCACGGCCGATGCCGCCGCCACCACCGCGTCTTCCGACGGGTAGGCGGGCAGGGCCGATACGGGCAGCGCCACCCGCACCGCCGCGTCGACTTTCGAGGGGGCCACCCGGTTGAATTTGTACTTGTAGTTCCAGGCCAACACCAGTGCGTCGTACTGCGCCACGCTCAGGTAGGCCAAGGCACGCGCCGTGTAGGGCGGGTTGGCAAATGGAAATTTCGGATCGGCCAGCGGGTTGGCTGCGTCGGGAACGGGGTACTTGCCTTCGGCATTCGAGGCGGGCGCCAGGTTGTAGCGGGCCGACAGCTCGCGGGCGATCTCGTTCCAGCGGTAGGCGGCACCTGCTCCCCAATACACGACCGCCTCCTGCTGTTGGGCGTTGAGGCTGGCCGATAGTGTTTTCAGATTCGCCAGTTCAGCCTGATACTCCGGCGAAGTCGTCAGGGCGGGCGTGGCAACGGTTACGTCGGTAGGGCTAGTCAGCACGTAGGTTTTCCACGTACCGGCTTTTTCGTCCACGCTGGCGGGCACGTACCCAAGCCGCTGTGGTTCGTCAATGGTCTTGTCGCAGGCCCAGACACCCGTCAACAACGCACTCACAATTCCTAATTTATACGCAAGTTTCATAAGTCAAAAGCTATTTAGTCTGCTCGTCACGAATCGATAATCAACCAGTAAAACACAGATTATCAAGGGCGAACGGCAAACTAGTTGAGGTTAATCTGATACAGTAGCCCCAGCGTAAACGCCGTGCTTTGGCCCATATTGAGGCCATTGGTTACGTAACCGACGCGCGCGTTAAACCCGACGTTATGGGGTTGGTATTTGCCGTACCAGCCCACCGTTGTCGCCTGCATGTTATTGGTCGGAAAGGGCATGTCGTTGCGGCGGATGTTGTCGCCCGAGAGGCAGGTAAACCGCTCCACAAACACTTCGGTCTGAAACGTACGCCGCAGGATACCCAGCCGCAGCGCCGCATCGGCCGCGTTAGGAACAGCCACTTCATTGGTGTTGTACACCCGATTGTCGGCCTGATACGAATCCTGATCGATGCGGATGTTACCCCGCCAGGTATAGGTGCCGTGCGCCGTGGCATACAGGCCCGTTTTGGTATCCCGATAGTTGGCCAGCAATCGCCCCGATACCGTGCGCGCACCCATCCCGATCGACATCGGCAGGAAGTTGGGTACGTAGCTGGACAGGGGCGTCGAGACACCCGCGATACCGTGCAGCGAGAATTCCTTCACCCGCACCGCCTCGACCTTGAGCCAGCCCGACAGATCCTGAAACCCACGTTGCCCCAGCAGGTTACCCGCGCTCGCGCTCGTCCAGACGTACGGTACGTTGACGATGAGGTTGACCCGGTTGCTCAGGCCCACCGCCGCCATCAGCGAGGCGCTTTGGGTGGTGTGCGTACCGATGTTGTAGTTTTCGCGTTTCAGCGTGTTTTCCCAGTACCAGTTCCAGTCGCTCTTGCCATACATGGCGGCTACGCAAATGGATTTTTTGGGCATGTAAATCGCGTCCTGCGGCATTTGCGCCCAGGCCCCAACCGTGCGGCTCACCACCAGCACAAGAATAAAGAGATATCGTTTCATAAAAAGAGGGAGAAAAGTCAGTTGGCTTCGCCGTCATTGGTGGTCATTGGTGGTCATTCAATTGTCATTGATCGTTTTTTACAATGAATGACCACCAATGACTATGAATGACAATCAATGACCACCAATGACGCCGAAGGCAAATGACCACACCGCCAACTGACCTTACTTAAAACCAGCGGCTTACGTTGAAGGAAATCAGGTAATCGGCAAAGGCGGCATCCCCCTGCCGCACGCCCAGCGGGTCGAGGCGATCGGAGTAGCTTTTGGTCCGGTTGCGGTAGGCAGCCACGGGTACGGTCAGGGCGGCCGCGTACTTGTGCCGCATGTAGGCCAGACCCGGCTCGACCGATACGATGTAGCCCGGCCGACGGAAGCCACTGCTGCCGCCGAATGCATCGATAGCCGGTACGCCTTCCACGCGCCCGCCCAGCATAACAGACAGGCCCGGCACCAGCCGGATCGACTCGCTCACGCCCAGGCGCGCCGCAAACTGATCGGCCACAGAGAACGTACCCGTCACCAGATCGATGGTGGTGGCTTCGGGGCTGCGCACCACGCCGTTGGTCTCGCGCGGGTTGAACAGGTAAAAGCCGTTGGCGTACACTGCGAGCTGTTTGCCCACCTGCCAGTAGCCCTGCGATTCGAGGCTCACGCCCACGCCCCCATCGCCCAGCTGAATCGACTGATCGACGGGTTTGTTGATGGTATAGTCAGCCCCTTCCTTCGTCCGTTTGTGGAAATCGTCGGTCACGGCGTAGTTCCCAGTAGGCAGCTTCACGC
This sequence comes from Fibrella aestuarina BUZ 2, assembly GCF_000331105.1. Taxonomy (NCBI): domain Bacteria; kingdom Pseudomonadati; phylum Bacteroidota; class Cytophagia; order Cytophagales; family Spirosomataceae; genus Fibrella; species Fibrella aestuarina. Next base: position 4,569,909 of record NC_020054.1, read on the forward strand.
CCAGGCCGATGGCCAGGTTGGCTTTGGGCAGCGACGCGGGGTTTTTGAGCCAGTAGCTGCCCGAAATCCGCAGGTCGCCGATGCCCTGCGACCCCGTATGGAAGCGCTTCTGCTCGGGGTTGGTCGACACCGCGTTGCCGTAGTGTTCGTAGAGCGACGACCGGTCGTTGTATTGCAGCGGCAGATTGACCGATACCTGCCAACGCAGCGACGGCATGTAGGTAACGCCCAGGTCGATACCATGCGAAATGTTGACCACTTCGGTGCCCTGTTCGTAGCGTTGCTTTTGCTCTACATCGCCCACAAAATGCCGGTGCGAGCGGAAATACCGGTACCCCGCCGACACCTGCCAGCGGCCCGACCGTTGCTTAAAATAATCGGCTGAATTGGCCCCGCCCGGAGCCGCGCAACTCATGTGCCGAACGGCTACACAGCCCTGTGCCGTAGCCAATTGGGTAGACAGGCCAAGGCCCAATACGGCCAGCCCAATGTACTTTAGAGATACTGTCATGGAGAAAACAGCCCGAAACGCTTTCCCGCCTTCCGACAATCGATCCGTACGCTTTCAGAGTCGCCACGTGCCAAACGGAGCAACAGACACTGTAAAGCGTAGATAATCAAGCGCATAACACTAGCCGCAGACTCGCCAATAGCGGTCAACAAAGCGGCGTAGGCAAGCGCACAACGTACCCAGATCGTCGAAAAAAGAAGCGGAAACGCCTTTCCTGGCGTAAAGGTTGGTGAATGAAATCGTGTGTGTCTGACAGCCGTCAGACACCGGGATTCAGTCAACCACGTGGCGGGGGAGCCACCACCGACAGCGCGCGCGTAACCAGTTGTACGGACGTGTCGGGAATGCGTAAGCTGACAAGCCAGCTTACCAGGGAGGGCGATAACGTAAAGGGGGTTGCCAGATGGTACTCCTTCAACAGGAGCTTGAGCCATTGACCGGCTTTCCGACTCGACTCGTCGGTCGGTTGGCTGATGGTTTTCTTGACGAACGAAAGCAAATCCTGCTGCCAGAACCGGGCGGCTTTGTCTTCCATGCCGGCAATACGGAGGGTGTCGCCGTGCAACTCAACGCTGATAACGTCGTAGAATTTGTCGTGATAGGCAAAGCCATCTTCCAACGTCTGCGCCGTCAGTTGCTGCGCCTGCCCGGAGGCGGGGTTTGTGTTGCCCAGGACCACCTGAAACTCGACCATGCTATCCACCGACGAGTAGACGGTCAGGTGTTTAGACAGGTCGCGCTGATCGTGCCACCACACGCCAACCGCCACCCACACCGTTGCCAGCGTGTGGTAAAGCAGCAGGGCCAGTAAGCTCAAACTCAGCAGGCGTTTCATTGAATTCGTGTTGATTGCAGAATAGCAGGAACAAATATAGAAAAATATAGTTGCTCACTGGACTTATATCCGCAAAATATGCCTGAGTCTTTTTTTCACCAAAAAGTTGTCTGGATTACCGGCGCCTCATCGGGTATTGGCGAAGCACTCGCGCTCGAACTGGCCCGGCAAGGGGCACGGCTGGTACTGTCGGCCCGGCGGGCTGATGAGCTACAGCGCGTGGCGTCGGCAACCGGCCTTGCCCCTGCCGACGTACTCGTGCTTCCGCTCGACATAACCGACGAAGCGTCTATGCCATCGCACACGCAGGCCGTCCTACGGCGGTTTGGCCGTATCGATGTGCTGTTTTTGAATGCGGGGATCAGCCAGCGCAGTTTCGTGAGCGAGACCGATCTGAGCGTGTACCACCGGCTGATGGCGGTCAATTTCTTTGGCGTCGTGGCGCTGGCGAAGGCCGTTCTGCCCCACTTTCTGGCGCAAAAAAGAGGTCAGTTCGTGGTTACCAGCAGCGTTTCGGGCAAGATCGGCGTTAAGCAGCGGTCGGGCTATTGTGCGTCTAAACACGCGCTGCACGGCTTTTTCGATTCCCTCCGCGCCGAAGTGGCCAATGAGGGGCTGCGCGTCACGATGATCTGCCCCGGCTACATCCGTACCCCCATTTCGGCCTCGGCCCTCGACGCCAGCGGCAAGGCGTATGGCCGGTTCAACAAAGCCCAGGCGGAAGGCATGCCCGCCGACGACTGCGCCCGCCGCATCCTGCGCGCCGTCGCTACTGGCCGGGAAGAGGCCAACATCGGCGGGAAGGAATTACTGGGTATTTACCTGAAACGTTTCGTTCCCGGCTTGTTATCGCGTATTTTACGGCAACGGCCCATCGAGGCCGTCTAGTCCCGAACGTAGCCGATGCAAGAGACCAGCGTACCCCAACCTGATACTGACGTACCCACCGACACCACGCTTACATCCGACGAGCAAGCCAAACTCCGTGAACTAACCGCCCAAAGCTGGAACCTCGAACTGGCCATTTCGGGCGTGGCGATGTATGCTATCCTGCTCCTGCCTGACCTTATCGCCTCGGCCTACGGCTTCATTCTGTATAACTACCAGACCCATGCCGAGGGGCTGTTAGCCATGCTTCCCACGATGGCCTACAGTTTGTTGAAAGTGATGTGCTACGTACTGTTCGGGGCCTTTCTGGTCAACTTCATCATGCGAGCGTTTTGGGTGGGTATGGTTGGCCTGCAGGCCGTGTATCCGGCAGGCATCCGCTACGATAATTTACCCTTCATGTCGGAACAGGCCAGAAGGGAGCTGTCCAGGCAACTCGGCCCACTCGACCGCTACATCCTGAAGCTCGACAAGAAGTGTAACATCGTCTTTGCCAATGCCTTTTTCATGGTGTTCATCATGGCCATGACGATGGTGTTTTTTTTATTTATGCTGTTTCTGCTGCTTTACGTGCAGCCCAACGTACCGCCTCCGGTGTGGCTGGGCATCAAGCTTATCGGTGTATTGTTGGTTATAGCCCTCTACACGGTTATCGCGTTGCTGTCGGTCAAAAAGATAAAGGAATCGTCCTTTGGCTACCAGGCTTCCAAGAAAATGTCCGGGCTGGGGAAGGTCATGTACCTGGGTTTTTACGTACCGATGTCTTTTTTGGCAAACACCATTTCCAGCAATCAGCAGCCGGGCGAGCGGATGCGCGGCATGGCTATCTTCATGGGCATCTTCTTCGTGATTTTCTTCACCGAGTATACGGCCGACTTAAAAGCGATTGAGAAACGATCTCAGTATCTTAACGACCGACATCTGTTCTCGGCCCGCGTTGATAGCCTCTATGCTGATGCTAACGCCTACGATAACCTCCGCCCCGACGGAGAGTACGTCGATGCCGCCGCCATTCAGGCCAAGGTAGTGCGGGAACCGTATCTGATCGTATCTGTGGCTTATCCCAAGGCCCTAGACACCCTGCTAACCCGACTTGCTACTGAGCCCAACTGGTCCGATACGCTATCGAGAGGAGTGCGTAGGCAACAATACGCCAATTGGAGTAACCAGCAGATCAATGCACTTGTGTGCTTCCGTGTCAATGATTCGCTCTGTGCCAACACCGGCTTGGTTTTCACAAAGTTGGGCAGTCAGGAACAACACGGCCTGCAAACGGTACTGATTCCGGGCAATCTTCAAACCGGACGAAATACGCTTCGGGTCGGCGTTTTCGACCCAAAGCACAACACGACCGAAACCATAGCTACCATCCCTTTCTGGTACGTACCGGAATCACAACGAGCTGTTTATGTTGAGGAAAACAGAAGCGTTGGGGCTGGTCAACAGCGTAACTCCGTTGACCTGGAGAAAGCGGCGCGGGCTGCGCTCACCGCCCAAAAAGGCCGTTTGCAGTAACGTACCGGCGGCAGGTTCCCACACACTTACGAGCGGTTCGGGGCCACTATGATGGCTGTCCCAGAAGGCTGTCGCTACAGACAGCCGGTTTCGGCCGGCCAGCAACGTACCCAGCGTGTGGCTGTCGAGCCGGGGCAGGTCGCAGGGAACCATGAGCCAGGCGGCGGCTGGGTACGCGGTCATGGCCGTCAGCAGGCCACCGAGCGGGCCCGCCTGTGGGTACGTATCCAGCAGCATCCGGGGGTACGTTAGGGCGTCGAACTGGGTCTGATTAACCGACCAGTAGACCGATTCACAGAACGGGCTGAGCAGGTCGGTAAGGTGGTCACGCTGAGGTTGGCCGTGGTAGATGATCCCCGATTTATCGCGGCCCATCCGGGTACTTTGCCCACCCATCAGCACCAGTCCGTAGAGTGGTACCTCAGCCGTCATACCGGAAATCACGTTTGCCGCCCGTCTTTTCGATGAGCCGGGTTTCACGAATGACGATGTCGTGCGACAGGGCTTTACACATGTCATAGACCGTCAGGGCCGCCACTGACGCCCCCACCAGCGCCTCCATCTCGACGCCCGTTTTGCCTTCCGTCGACACGGTGCATTCAATGATAACGTCGCTGCCGTCGGTGCGGATGTCGAACGTACAGCCGTCGAGGCCCAGCGAGTGGCAGAGCGGGATAAGGTCGTCGGTGCGCTTGGCGGCCATCGTACCGGCAATGCGGGCCGTCTGGAACACGGGGCCTTTGCGCGTCTGAATATCGCCCCCGTTCAGGCTGGCGTCCAGATGGCTCAGAATCGACTCACCCAGTGTGACGATGCTGCGCGCTTTGGCCGTTCGTTTGGTAACTAATTTGGCGCCTACGTCGACCATCGACGGGTTGCCTTCGGGTGTGAGGTGTGTGAGCATGTCGGAACCTTATCGCTTCCAGAGCAACTTACACAGAAAAGAAAGAGTTTTCCGTACCGTATCTTTGTGGAGGCTTCGCGTCATTGGTGGTCATTGGTGGTCATTCATTGTAAAAAACGATCAATGACAATGAATGACCACCAATGACCACCAATGACGCGAAGCCAAATGACCCCCAATACCCAATGACGACGTTCTTATCATCGGTGCTTCGGCCCCATATTGCCACGCTGACGCCCTACTCCTCGGCCCGCGACGAATACACGGGAACGGAAGGCGTTTTTCTGGATGCCAACGAAAACGCGCTCGGCTCGGCCACTTCGTCGGGCCAGTACAACCGGTATCCCGACCCGCATCAGACGGCAATCAAGGCGAAACTGGCCCCGCTGAAGGGCGTGCAGCCAAACCAGGTTTTCCTGGGCAATGGCTCCGACGAACCCATCGACCTGCTCATTCGCGCCACCTGCCGCCCCGGTATCGACAACATTGTGCTGCTGCCACCCACCTACGGCATGTATGAGGTATCGGCGCGGCTCAATGACGTGGCCGTGCGGAAAGTGTCGCTCACGCCTGATTACCAGCTTGACCTGCCCGCCGTACTGGCCGCCATCGATGCGCAGACGAAGGTGGTCTGGATCTGCTCGCCCAACAACCCCACCGGTAACCTGATCGACCCCGCCGCCATCCGGCAGGTGCTCGACGCCGCCAAAACCGCCCTGGTGGTGGTCGACGAGGCGTACATTGATTTTGCTGGCCCCGGCTACACGTCGTGGACGGCGCAGTTGGGTACGTACCCCAACCTGGTGGTGCTGCAAACCTTCTCGAAAGCGTGGGGGCTGGCGGCGTTGCGCCTCGGCATGTGCTTTGCCTCGCCCGAGCTGATCGGCGTGTTGAACGTGATCAAACCGCCCTACAATATCTCGGCCCCGACGCAGGCGCTCGCCCTCGACGCCCTCGACCATGTGGCCGAAAAAGAGCAGATGGTGGCCGACACGCTGATTGAGCGCGCCCAACTCGCCGATCAACTGGGTACGTTGCCCAACGTGCAGCACATCTTCCCGTCGGATGCCAACTTCCTGCTGGTGCGCTTCGACGATGCCGACGCCGTTTTTGAGCAGTTGATCGAGCAGAAAGTCATCGTCCGCAATCGCTCGTCGGTGACGCGTTGCGAAGGCTGTCTGCGGATCACGGTTGGCTCACCGGCCGAAAACGCCCGTTTACTCGACGTTTTACAAACTATTGCTGTCCTGAACTGATTTTTTTAAGGCAGGCTCGCCGAATTGGCCGGATGCTGACGTTTAGAAAGCGCCCTGCCAATTCGGCGAGCCTGACCCAGAACTCCGTTTTTATGCGCCGTACTCTCCTTTCCTTCTCTTTTTTCGTGGCATTGCTGGCCGTTGCCCAGACGGCGTCTGCCCAATACAACAACTTTGCCTTTGGCTTCCGGCTGGGCGAACCGGCTGGTGTAAACGTCCGCAAGTATTTCGGTGAAAACCATGCGTTCGACCTGAATATCGGCACCTATGGCGGGTTGTATGGCACGACCCGCGATTACCGGTCGGGGCGCTACAAAAGCATCGGACTGAGCATTCAGGGACACTACCTGTGGCACGACCGGCTGTTTAGCAGCGAAGCACTCCGAGCCTATTATGGCTTCGGTGGGCAGATCAACAGCCGCCGTTACTACCCCGATCGGCTCGCCGCCATCAACGAATACGAAAGCACCATCTCGCTGGGAGGCTCGGGCGTGGCGGGTATCGAATATTTCGTTCCCAACAAGCCCTATTCGATCTTCGCCGAAGTCGGTGTGTATGCCGAAGTCATCCCTGCCCCCCTGTTTCTCAACGTCAGCACAGGGTTGGGCATCCGGTTTAATCTGTAAGAATGATGTGTTGTAAATGACGATTATGGCTTATGAAATAGATAGCTGGCTAGTGAGTACCATTTCATAATTCATAGTTCATCAGTCACGGCGCATCATTCCTCATTCACAACCCGTGTTCTCTTGTTCAAAATCTACAGCGCATCGGCCGGGTCGGGCAAAACGTATACCCTGACCAAAGAATACCTCAAACTCGCGTTGGGGGAAGGGCAGCCGTTGGCGGATACAACATACCGAGGCACGTATTTCCGGCACATCCTGGCCATCACGTTTACCAACGCGGCGGCCAACGAGATGAAAGACCGGATTCTGCGCGAACTGGCCCAGATCACGCAGATTGACCTGACCGAAGCGGGCGACATCGCGGCGATTCAGGCCCGGAAAGACGCCCAGTTTTTGCTGGTCCTGACGACCGAACTGGCGAACGTACCTGACACGGCTCAGCTGACGGTAGCGCAGGTGATAGAGGTGCAGCGGCGGGCCAAACGGCTCTTTCAGGCCATTCTGCACCGCTATTCCGACTTCTCGGTTACCACCATCGATGCGTTCACGCAGCGCCTCGTGATGGCCTTCACCGACGAACTGGGTCTTCCCTATTCGTTTGAGGTGGAAATGGAAACCGACCTGGTGCTGGAAGTGGCCGTCGATAACCTCATCGAACGCGTTGGCACCGACGAAATGGACGACATTTCGGCCATCCTGCACCAGATCTACGCCGAAACGGCCCGCGACGGTAAAAGCTGGAACATGATCGCCGACGCCCTGCGCGACTTCGGCAACGTGCTCACGTCTGATCAGCACTACGAAGCCATCGGCCGCATTGCCGAGCTCACGCCCGCTCAGCTGCGCACCATCCGGCAGCAACTGCTTCAGTTTGGGGCCGACGTCAAAAAACGCATTCAGGACGCTGGCCAACAGGCCTGGACGGCCATCACCCGCGCGGGGCTGGGCGTCGATGATTTCGCTCAGAAGTCGAAAGGGATCGGGGCGTTTTTCAAGGCCGTGGCGGAGGGTGACACCGACAAGGAACCGAACTCTTACCACCGCGCCGCCATCGACGAGGGCAACTGGATGGGCAAGAAGCCGCTGCCAGGTACGTTGGCGATCATTGAAGGCATTGCCGACGAGCTCTGCGCCTGTTTTGCGCTGATCGAGCAGGAGCGTACCGCCAACGGCAAGCTGCTGACGCTGTTCCGGGCCATCGACCCGCATTTGCAGAAAATGGCCCTGTTGCAGCAGATTCGGGCCGAGTTTGTGGAACTGCTGCGCAAAGACAACCGGGTGCACATTTCGGAGTTCAACAAACGCATCAAGGCGATTGTCGAGAGCGAGCCGGTGCCGTTTCTATTCGAGAAGCTCGGTAGTCGCTACAACCACATCCTGATCGACGAATTTCAGGACACCTCGCAGTTGCAGTTTGCCAACCTGCTGCCCCTGATCGAAAACGCGCTGGGCAGCAACTATTTCAACCTGGCCGTGGGCGATGGCAAGCAGGCCATTTACCGCTGGCGGGGCGGCGATATGGACCAGATTGTGGCACTGCACCGCAACCAACTCACCGACCTGCAACGCATTCACGGCCCCGACACCTGGACCGCCGAACGCATCGACACGCTGGGCGGGCACATTCAACCCCAGTTGCTCGACACCAACTGGCGGTCGGCGCGGCCCATCGTGCAGTTCAATAATGACTTTTTCGACTTCGTGGCGCGCCGCTACGCCGCCGACAACCGGCGCATCGACGAGGTGTACGACGAACTAAAGGCCTTTCAGCAAAAACCGTCGCCCCGCGCCGCCGACACCGCGCACCTGCAACTGAACTTCCTCAGCGCCGACGACGCGGCACTGGCCGGGTTGGGTTCGCAGGCGGGCCGCAGCCTGGCCGACGAGGTGGTGAAGCAGACGGTGGCACACATCCGGCAGGCCCGCGCCGATGGCTACGACTACGGTGATATGGCCGTGCTGACCCGCAGCCGCAAAAACGCGCAGCTCGTCGCCAATGAACTGAACCGCCTCAACATCCCGCTCGTTTCGGCCGATTCGCTGTCGTTGCAGTTTTCCGAGCCGGTGCGTTTTCTGGTGTCGTTGCTGACGATGCTGAGCCGACCCGGCCAGAAAACGCTGCATTACGAGGTGCTTTACCTCTACCACAGCGTGGTGCACAACCGCGTGCCCAACGACGAGCAGACCGAAGAGCTGCGTCAGGTGGCCGACACCACCGAAGACTGGCCTACGTTCGACTACCTGGCCCGCGAAGGCTACGCGCTTGACGCCGGGATGCTCGTGCAGCTTAGCGTATATGAACTGGCCGAAAAGCTGACGCACGGCTTCCGCCTCTTCGACCGCACCCACGACCAGCCCTTCCTCTTCCGGTTTCTCGACGAAATCCTGACGTTCTGCGGCCGGCAAAGCGGGCACCTGGCCGATTTCCTGCTGCATTGGGAAGCCGTCAAAGGCAAGGTGTCGGTAAGCGAGGGCCTTACCCGTAACGCCGTTACCATCCAGACGATCCACAAATCGAAGGGGCTGGAATACCCCGTCGTGATCGTGCCCTTTGCCGACTGGACGGTGGAGCCCAGCGCCCGCGACACGATCTGGGTCGATCTGGACGGCATCGACGCCGAGGCGCTCTACGTGCAGCTCCCCGATGGCGGCACGGCCAAACTGCCCAACGCGCAGGTGACGCTGAAGAAAGAGCTGGACGGTGCCCCGCAACAGGTCGCGGCCCAGTATGCCGAGGAAAAAAGCCGGGCGTTCATCGAAAACATGAACCTGCTCTACGTGGCCTTTACCCGCCCCACCGACCGGCTGTATATTATTGCCGAAAGCAAGAAGTTCAGCGACGCGCGGGCGCAGGCTACGGCGGCCTACTGGCTCCACAGCTTCCTGCGCGACAGCGACGTAGCCCAACAGGCCGGTTGCTGCTGGGAAGACGGGCGGCAGCAATACATCCTCTGTCAGGATGTGTCGACCATGAGGCCGTCGAAGCACGCGCTCGACTCGGCCGCGCCTGACCGCATCGACTTTCGAGCCGTCAACAGCGGCTCGCGGGCGCAGAACCTGCAACTGCGCCGCCTGGCCGAGCGGGTGTTCGACACGCGCACCTTTGAACAGCACCGCGAGCGCGACCGCAAGCTGTGCGCAGCGCTGAGCCTCATCAAAGGCATCGGCTGCATCGACAAAACGCTGGCCCGGCTCATCCGCGAAGGGGTCATTCGCGCCACCGAGCTGCCCGACCTGCGCGACGGGCTTACCGCCATTGTGACCCACCCCGACCTGACCGACGCCTTCGGCTATGACCGCCGCATCGACACCGACCGGAGCATCCTGACGCGCAACCTCGCTAAAGAGGCCCTCAAAGGCGCCCCCCACCGTGTGGTGCACCGGCCCGATGGGCACATTGTGCTCATCCAGTACGAAAGCGTCGTTGGCCCGTCGGAGTCGCACCTGGAAACGTTTATCGAACTCTACCATCAGATGGGGTACCCACAGGTCGAAGGCCGGATTGTCTGGCTCGCCAACGAACCGACCGTCGAACGAATCAGCGTGTCGGTAACGCAGGTCGTCAGCCCTGTCTAACTACGTCTCACCAATTTCGCCAGGGCTTGACCCACTGGCTATTTGTTATGAAAAACCTGCTTCTCTCGTTCTTTACGTTTACCTCGTTTACCCTCTTTGCCCAGACGCCCTATTCCCTCAAAACCGGCCGTGAGGCCGTGTTGCTGGGGGCGGGAGTCGTTTCCTACGGCGCGGCCTATGCGTTCAACAAAAACCTCGACCCGCTCACGCCCGCGCAGATTAGTCAGCTCAACCCCGCCAACGTACCCAGCTTCGACCGCAGCGCCACCACCAACTTTTCGGTGGGGGCCGATAAACTGAGCGACGCCACGCTCATTGGCGGAATTGGCCTGACGGGCGCCGTCATTGTCACTAGCCACTCGCCCAGCCGACGCAACGCATCGTTTACCGACAGCGACCTGTTTACCGTGGGTATGATGTACGCCGAGACCATGCTGCTGACCAACGGGGTGAAGAGCGCCGTCAAAAACGCGGTGGAACGTACCCGGCCCTACGCCTACAACCCCGTCGCGCCCCTGAGCGACAAGCTGGAGAAAGATGCGCAGCGGTCGTTTTATTCGGGCCATGCGGCCAACGCCTTTGCCACGGCGGTGTTTGCGGCCGAGGTGTTCCGGCATTATCACCCCAACTCGGCGGCCAAACCGTGGGTCTGGATCGGCTCCCTGGGACTGGCGTCCAGCACGGCCTACCTGCGCTACCATGCCGGGCAGCACTTCCCGACCGATCTGCTGGCCGGGGCGGCCATTGGCTCGCTGGCGGGCTGGGGCATCCCCAAGCTACACCAGAACCGCACGGGGGCATCAGCGGCGCGCTGGCGCGAGGTCACCGTAACGCCCTGGAGCAACGGACTGGCCAGCGGGGTATATTTGCGCTGGACGCTGACGAGCCACCCGACGGCCGTTCAGTAAGGTCCTGCCCACACGATGCGTAAATCACTACCCTTTCTTTTGCTGCTGTATCTATTGCGGCTGCCGGTACTGGCGCAACCCGTCGCCTCGATTCAATCGCCCAACCGCCAACTGACCCTTCAGGTACAGTCGGCCCTACCGGCAAGCTTACCTACCGGCTGCGTCATAAGCATAAGCCATCTCCGACGAAAACAGCCACGAGCTGCCGCTATTCCTCGATTTTCTGGACCCCAACCATACCTACAAAGCCATCCTTTACCGCGACGCTGATAACGCCGACTGGGCAACTAATCCGGCTGCTTACGTTGTTGAGAAGAAAACGGTAACGGCCCAGACCAACCTCACCCTGCGGCTGGCCAAAGGCGGCGGCTGTGCCATCCAGCTGGTGCGCCGCTAACTCCCTCCCCGGACTTACAGAGACCAATGACCAAGATTACCGAACACATTCGCCGGGCCAACGGCAAACCCATTTTTTCGATTGAAGTCATTCCGCCCATCAAGGGTGATACGCTCAAGAACCTGCTCGACAACATCGAGCCGCTGATGGAGTTCAAGCCGCCGTTTATCGACGTGACCTACCACCGTGAAGAATACATCGAGCAGCCCCAGCCCGACGGCACCATCCGCAAGATCGTGACGCGGCGGCGGCCCGGCACGGTGGGTATCTGTTCGGCGATCATGCACCGCTTCAATGTCGACCCGGTGCCGCACGTGCTCTGCGGGGGGTTCAACCGCGACGAAACCGAGGATTTTCTCATCGACCTGAATTACCTCGGCATCGACAACGTGCTCGTGCTGCGGGGCGATCCGGCCAAACCCTTCAAGACGTTTAAGGCAAAAGAAAACGGCTACGCCTACGCCAGCGAACTGGTGGAGCAGGTGGCCAACATGAACAAGGGCACGTACCTGCACGAGGAAGACAAGCCCATGGCCCCCACCGATTTCTGCATCGGCGTGGCGGCCTACCCCGAAAAACACTTCGAGGCCATTGACCATGACATCGACTTCGAATACCTACGCCAGAAGATCGCCCGCGGGGCCGATTACATCGTGACGCAGATGTTTTTCGACAACGCCCGTTACTTCGATTTCGTGAAGCGGTGCCGCGAACACGACATCCACATCCCGATCATCCCCGGCCTCAAGCCCATCAGCACCCGCAAACAGTTGGAAGTGCTGCCGCGCCTGTTTCACCTGCAAATGCCTGATGACTTGAAGAAGGCCATTGAGGCCTGCCAAACCGACGCCGACGCCCGGCAGGTCGGTATCGAGTGGAGCATTCAGCAGGGCCGTGAACTCATCGCCAACGGTGCGCCCGTGCTGCACTTCTACACGATGGGCAAGGGTGATAACGTTCAGAAGATCGCGCGGGAGTTGTTTTAGAATAATTACTTTTCTAATGACCTAGTCTTACAGATAGTGTATCATTCACTCTTGCATACAGTATCTGTAAGATCTAGATTCTATTCGCGCAGTTACAAAAGCTCATCCTCTACAGGCTACTCCATCAAAGTGAAATACAATAATTTGATAGTCATATTTTTTTGATATTTTTCCATAGGTAATACATGACTCACCTTTAATAATAAGTTTTATGAGTATCAGCATAGATCATATTATAAGATATGAATCTGAGAGTTCTAGGTTCGAATTTAAAAAGGAGGAGTACTTTTTAGGTAGAGATGGCAAGAAGCATGAGTTAATAAAAGATATATCTGCCTTTGCTAATCACCTTTCTGACGATGACAAATTTATCATTGTAGGGGTTAAAAATACCTTAGGCAATTACAATGAAGTATTTGGCATCCAAAATCCAACAGATGATGCACAATATCAGCAACTTATAATTGATAACATAGAACCCAAAGTTAACTTCGAATATAGAACTATAAAGCACAAAGATTATACTATATGCTATTTTAGAATATTTGATAATACTAATAGACCCTATCTAATAAAAAAAGACATCATAGGCCCTAATGGCAATAAAATAATTAGCTATGGTGATGGATTTGTGCGTGTTGGAACATCAACAAAGAAGATGGGCAGAACTGAGCTTGATGATTCCTACAATAGTATAATCAATTATATAGATAGGCGCAACGATATAATTATTTCCCCAATCATTAAGGAGGCAAACCTTGATTTGCCAAAGGCTTTATCAAAATTTAAAGAAAAGCTTTCGCTAAAACACCTTGATATTTCTATAACCAATAATTCACATAAATCAATCAATCTGAACCCTGAGATTAGAATAAAAAAGAAAGACGACTTGTCTATCATTTCCAGCTACAAATACCATAGAATGTTGTATGAAGAAAAGATAGAATCAAAATCTCAATATTCTCTATTCCAATCACCTAGTCTACAAATCCCACCAATGCCCGACATGTTTGTCAACTTTGAGGAGAACGAATCCGAGTTCATTTTTCAGAGAAACCGAATGAGTCACCAGACGTCAGCTATCAGAATAGACCAGAAAGACTCCCAAACTTCCGTTTTTGGAGATTCAATTATAGCGTTTTCTGGAAAAGGCTATAATACCATTCTATGCGAAGTTATAATTCGTAGTGATGAATTTGTAAAAGGGCCGCTGATTCAAGAAGTTTGCTTTAGTACAACTCAATAAAAAATGTAATTATCAATAATTCTGTTTAAAATCCTCAGCATACGAGAATCCAAACACTAATCAACATCGTTCTACGTACAATTTTAATTGATAAACATATGCCCGTACTGCACTTCTACACGATGGGCAAGGGTGATAACGTCCAGAAGATCGCGCGGGAGTTGTTTTAACCCGTTATAACGACAAAGCGCCCGGCCATCACAGCCGGGCGCTTTGTCGCTATGGGTACGTAGTCATCGATTCGGCTGTTCAATTAGCTGACCGAAGCCGATTAGTTGCGGCCCGTCTGCATGATCGAGGCCGAGTTGCCCGAACCCAGCTGGCTTACATTGGCGACGTTCTGTACGAACCCGCTGGCGCTGGTACCCGAATCCTGGGTGATCATCAGCGTGTTGTTGTTACCCCGTTGCGTCGCGAAGCTACCCGCGCTGCCATCGACCGACTGGATCAGGTTACCGTTGCCGACCTGCGACAGCGTCGCCGAGTTGCCGTTCCCAACCTGCAGCAACCGGGCCTGGTTTTCACTGTTCTCCTGCGTGATCAGGGCCGTATTGTTGCGCGATTGGGCACCACCCTGCTCGCCCTGGTTGATTTGAGCCGTATTGTTATCGCCATCCGTAGTCATACCCTGCCGGATCGTTGCCTGGCTACCATCTACGTTGAACTGGTTGATACCCCCGTTGTTGAAGTAGCCTTTCTGCTGAATCGTCGCCTCGTTGCTTGTTGCGTTGTATTGCTGATAGATAGACGCTCCGTCGCTTCCCAAACCCGTCTGCTCGATCGTTGCGCTGTTGCCCACGCTGTTGTCCGTCTGGTACACGTTCACAACATCGCCACGCCCGGTCTGCGTGACAGAGGCCTCGTTATTACGTGAGTCATTGCTCTGCCGCACGAAGGTATTTTCGTAGGTAGCGCCATCAATCTGCGTGATTGTGACTTCGTTGCCGCGGGAGTTGTTGTTCTGTTCAACCGTACCAACGCTTCCCTCGCCGGTCTGGGTGATGGTCGCCAGGTTGTTTCGGCTATTACCACTCTGCTGAATGTTAGCCGCTGTTCGGTACGCTTCTACATCCGGATTTCCCTGGAAGATACGGGCTTCGTTGTTTACCGAAAGATTCGCCTGTTCGATCTGTGTTTGCCGAGTCGAACGGGAATACTGGGTGATCTCGCCAAAGTTTTTACGGCTGTCGTTGCTCTGGTTGATCGAGACGTCCTTGTTGTCGGTTCCATTCTGGTAGATGCCCCCCCAGTTACCGCCCGCACCCCGGACAGCGTCGGATGAGGTACCCTCCGTAACTTGAAGCGACCCGTCGCCGCTGCCATTACTTTGGGTAATGAGCCCGAGGTTGCCCGTTCCTTCCACCTGCGTGACGTAGCCCCGGTTGCCCCGCGACCCTACATCCTGGCGAACGATCGCTTCGTTGCCCGCCGAGCCGGTGCTCTCCTGCCGCGTGGCGGCAAAGCTACCGACGTTGGTCTGGGTGGTCTGGTTCTGACTGATCGTCGATTTCAGGTAACTACCCGTTTGCTGTTGCTGAGCGGTCTGGCGTGAGCCGTTCTGGGTAAGAGTGGCCGTGTTGGTCTGGGCGAATCCGGCGGCGGCGAAGGCCATCAGGCTGGCGCCGGTAAGAAATAGCTTTTTCATGGGTTTGATTGACAGTAAGCGTTGATTGGGTGAAACGTTGATTATGCGATTGGTAAAAGCGGTTTATTGACGCCGTTTGCGCCGGTTTGGCGAAGGGGTCTTGTCGCCGTCTGGCGGCGCGCCGGGCAGGACGTTGATGGTGTTGTCGTTGGTGGCCGACGACTGATTGATGGTGGCCGTTGCCTGCCCTTCCTGCGAAATCTCGACGACGTTGGGGCCAGGGTTGGTCTGGTTGACGGTCGTTTCGGTGCCCTTGGGTACGTGCAGGCTCACCCGGTTGCCCGCCTTCCGGCCATTGGCCCCAGCGCTGCCCTGTTGGCTGATGCTCACGCTGTTGCCCTCACCCGACTGCGAGACCGACGCGGTGTTGCCCGCCCCACCCGACTGGACGATGGTCACGCTGTTCTGCCCGAATGCGGTGGCGGCCGAGAACGTAGCCAGCATGGTTAGAAGGAGTTTATCCATGACGAATTGTTGATTGATTGGGTTATCAGGTACGTGTCAAGCTGTCGGCGACGCCGCTGCCCGGTTTGCTCTGTTGCCGGGCATAACCGGCAGGAACAGCGTGTCGTACTGACCGGGGATTGGCGAATCGACGGATCAAAAGTATCCGGCTCTTCAGCGCCGTGCCGGGGAAGAGCAGTGAATGACGGTCAGGCGTATGTGAGCCGACGGGATTTGGAAGGGAATGGAAATGGGCCGTTTTCCGATAGGTCAAAACGCCGGATCGGTGGCCGTCTGGGAGCGGCAACGAACGTACCTACAGCTTGGCCGGAAGGCACAGGCAACAACAAAATTGGCCCACCCCGGCAGGGCAGGCCAACAGCAACATAACATACTCTTTGTCAAAAACTTAACCCTTTTTCGTGCGAGAAGTACACGCCCTGAAACGGCCTGCGCTTACCGATACGAAAAGCGGCGCATGAAATCATCTTTACAACTCCGGCTCAGGGGCAGCAATTGCTGGCCAATGCTGACTTCCACGTCGTTGAACGACTCGACCGAATTGATGTTGATGGCGTATGACCGGTGAATCCGGACGAGCCACGGCTGGCTGATCCGCTCCAGGATGTTGCTCAACGTCAGGCGCAGAATGTATTTGCGCGTCGCCGTCACCAGCTTGGTGTGCGTGTTGTCGGCTTCCAGGTAGAGCAGATCGTTCATGTCGAACCGTACGAACTGGTAATTCTGCTTGATGTAGAAGTAGTTGTTGATTTGCAGCAGGGCTTCGCGGCCGCCGCCGTCGCGTTCGGCGGGTGTGGGCGTTGCGCGCAGGGTCGCGTTGTGGATCGCCAGCTCCACCGCCGTTCGCAGGCTGGGCAACTGGCAGGGTTTGGTCAGGAACGCGGCCGGGTACGTTTGCTTGGCCCGTTCCAGCGTATCCCGGTCGTTGAGGGCGGTCAAATACACCACGGGCACGGGTCGCTCGGCCGTTAGCTGCCGGATAGTCTCGATGCCATCCCAGTCGCCTTTGATCCGGATATCACAGATGACCAGATCAACCGGCTGGCTCTGGAACAATTCGAGGGCTTTGCGGCCATTGTTGGCGACACCAATCACGCAATAGCCTTCGGCTTCCAGGCTATCCGACAGGTCCATGGCCAGAATGGGTTCATCTTCAACGATGAGGATATGCATTCGCTCAGGTACGTTCATGGTCATACAAAATCAGTACGGTGGCGGTCGATGGTTGCAGTCGTGTTGGTGACTGTTAGGCCGCTGCCAGCCGGGTATGTTGAATAGATAGTCGGAAAAGGGTGCCATTCTGCTGAAGCCACTCCCCTTTGCCATCGAGTTGTTCACTAAGCGACATGATCAGCCGTTTGCCAAACGAGTCGCGCCGGCTGAGTTGAGGCCAGTCGGCAATGCCGGGTCCATTGTCCTGCACTTCCAGGGTGATCCCCGTCTGCCCTTTTTGCTGGTGTTGCTGAAGCTCTATGCGCAGCAAGGGCCGCCGACTAGTCTGGTATGCGTATTTGAACGAGTTGGTCGCCAGTTCGTTCACGATCAGCCCCAGCGGAATGGCCATATCCACGTCCAGTTCGGGCAGATCGACGTTCAGCTGAAGGTCGAAGGCTTCGCGCTGATACCCGTAGGCCCGAATCAGGCTATTGGCCAGATCATCGAGGTATTCAGCCATGTTCACTGTGGTCAGCTGATCGGTCTGGTACAGGCGCTGGTGGATGAGCGACATGGCTTCGACGCGCTGCTGCCCCACCCGTACCGCCTGAATCGCCTTTTCGTCATCGAGCCGGTTGAGTTGCAGTTTCAGCAGGCTCGACACGATTGCCAGGTTATTCTTGACGCGGTGGTGCAATTCCTTCATCAGCACGCGCAGCTGATCGGCCTGGCTGATGAGTTGCTGGCTGTTGGTGGTGATGATGCCGTTCTGAACGGATAGGCGGCGGTTGGTCTGGCGGATGGTCGAATACTGAACGATCAGCCCACTCACCAGCACCAGTAACACACCCAGCCCGGCCGTCATGTACTTGATCTGCTGCGCCCGTTGCTGGTTGTGCTGATCGAGCTGGGCAATCCGATGGCTCTTCTTCTGGGTTTCGTACTTCGTCTGGATATCGGCCACGGCTCTGGTCTTTTCCACTTCCGCCGTGGCTTCGATCTGCGCAATGCGGCGGGTCTTTTCCGCCTGAATGAGGGCAATCGCGCGGGCCTTTTGCGCTTCGACCAGGGCGATTTCCCGCGTTTTGGCCAGTTCCAGATTGGCTTTGATCGTCGCCATGGTGTTGGCCTGCTGGCTTTCATACTGGCCCTGTAGCTGCGCAATCAGCCGCGTCTTGTCGAGGGTCATCAGCGAGTCTTCCACCTGCTTGTGCTTGGCCACCGCTTCGTAGGCTTTCTGGTAGTGCCCCGCGGCGGCATGCGACAGCGCCAGTTCGCCGTATACCGAGCTGGTCAGGGGCGACTCTTTGGCCGACCGCACGGCAGCCAGCGCTTTTTCGGCAAAGTAAACGGCCGAATCGGGTTGTTTCAGCCCCCGGTAGGCACTCGCCAGATTCCGGTAGTTGTGCGCCAGGCTGCTCAGCTTCTTCATCGACAGGTTGATCGCCAACGCCTGTTGCAGGTAGCCAATCGCCAGTCGGTATTGCCCCGTTACGTGGTAATTCTTGCCGAGGTTGTTGAAGAGCACGCGGTAGTCGGCCGGCGGAGCCCCCACCTGATCGTTGATGGCGATGGCTTTGAGAAAGTAGCTCCGCCCGAGTTCGGGCTGCCCTAGGTCTTCGTAGAGAATACCCGCGTTGATGTAGTTATCGACCAGTGGGGTCGAGGGGCGAAACCGCTGGTTGATGGCGATGGCTTGTTGAACGTAGCCCAGCCCTTGTTTGGTGAGGCTAAGCACGTGCTGGCTGTCGCCCATCATTTTGTAGAGCCAGCCCATGTTGTTGTATACCTGCGCGGTGGCTTTGGGCATGGCGGCTTTGTTGTAGTTCGTTATGGCCGCCTGATAATAGACGAGCGCCTCCCGGTAGAGCCCCCGGTGCATATGCAGAGCGCCCTGCAACCGGTTGTAGTCGCCCAGACCGGGCTGGTAGTTAAGCTGTCGGCTACGCTGCAACAGGTGGCTCAGGTAACGCCCGGTGGAGTCGGTCTGTCCCAGTTTGTAAAAGGCGTTGGCGATATCGTAGAGGGTGTGAATCCGGGTGGTATCCGCTATGGGCAGGGTCAGTACGCGCCTGAGGCTGTCGAGCTGTTTCTGCTGCGCGGACGCGGTCGACGTGGCCATAGTCAACAGCAACAGCGCGCTGGCGGCACACGTAAAAATGAATTTCATGCGTAGGTAACGGTTGCGAAAGTGGTCCGGTCAATGCCCCCGCCCAACCAATTCTTACCTGGGCGAGCAGTAGCAGCGGACTGCCCGAAATAAGCCAACATCATCTCCATGAGCGTGTCAAAAGACAGCACGAGCGTGCCAAAAAGGTCCGTTTGAGCCTTTTTCGGCCCTACAGGGTTCCTCCGAGGCAGTCGCTAACCATCGCTGACTATTTGGCCGGTAACGTTACAGGTAATCGATGGGGGCGCGGCCGAACCGCTGGTTATAGAGCTGGGCAAAGTGGTTCACCTGCCGGAGGCCCACCTGATGCGCGACCTGCTTGACGGTCGACACCTGACGCGTTTCGAGCAGCAGCCGGGCCTGCCGGAACCGGGCCTCGGCCAGGTACTGGGCGGGCGTCAGGCCCGTGAGGCGTTTGCACATCCGGTAAAAAGTAGACCGGCTCATCGCCAGTTCCGCGGCCAGTTCGTCGGTGGTCAACTCAAAATCACTCAACCGGGCCTTCGTTCGCTCCTCCAGTTGCTGGAGCCATTTCAGTTCGTCCGGCGTGTAGAGTGGCCCGGCGGCGGGGGCCTCCTGCGCTATGGTCGCTTCCCCCTCACCAGCGGCCAAAGCGAAGGCGGCCGCTCGCTCGCGCTGATTGTGCAGCAGGGTTGTGACACGCGCCGTGAGTTCAGCCTGCTCAAACGGCTTCAGCAGGTAGTCGTCGACGCCCAGCCGCAGCGCCCGCAGTTTGTCGGCCAGCTCAGCGCGGGCCGTGAGCATAATCACGGGAATCTGGCGATACTGAGGGTGGCTTTTCAGGGCTTCCAACAGTTGAAAGCCATCCATCGTCGGCATCATGATATCGGAAATGAGCAGGGCCGGTAGCGTGTCCATCGCCCCCAGTGTCGTCAGCGCTTCCTGGCCGTTGGTCGCCGTTTTCACCGTCAGCGATGCCGAGAGGACCGTGGTCAGGTACGTTCGCAGATCGGGGTGGTCTTCGACAACCAGCACGGTGTCGGTGGGCTGACCCGCTGATTCTGGTACCTCGGTCGGCCAACTGTCCGGGAGTTGGTCCCTTAGTGACGTGGCGTCGTGATGTTGGTCGGTCTCGGTCGGCTGAATGGGCCCGCGTTCGGCGGCGGGGATAAGCAGCGTAAATGTGCTTCCTTTCCCCCATTCACTATCAACCCACAGGCTGCCGTTCATCAACTGCACCAGTTCCTGGCACAGCGCCAGCCCAATGCCCGTTCCGCCTTCGGTGGGGGCGTCGGCCGCCTGCGACTGAAAATACGGGTCGAACACGTGGGGCAGGTCGTTGGGGCTGATACCCCGGCCCGTGTCCGACACGGCCACCCGCAGTTGGCCGTTTTCATACTGAGCCAGCACCCGCACGGTACCACCAGCGGCCGTAAACTTAAGGGCGTTGGTCAGCAGGTTGGTCAGTACCTGACTCACTTTCCGTTCGTCCAGGTCCAGGGTGAGTTGGGCTGGTATGGGCAGGTCGCCCGTCAGCGTAATTTCCTTTTGCTGGGCGTAGGTCTCAAAGCCAGCGATCTGGGTGCTCAGCAGGGCCTTCAGCGGAACGGGTTGCGGGTACAGCGCCAGTTTGCCTGCTTCCAGCTTGGTCAGGTCCAGCAGGTCGCTCACCAGCACCAGCAGTTGCCGCGCATGGCGACGGGCCAGCTGTACCAGTTGGTCGTCGCGGCGGGTCAGTTGCCCGTTGGCCAGCACGCTGTCCAGCGGCCCCAGTATCAGGCTGAGGGGCGTCCGCAATTCATGCGACACGTTGGCAAAGAACCGGCTCTTCGCCTTGTCGAGTTGCCGTAGGTCATTGGCCTGCTGCTCCCGTAGCGCAATGGTCTGTTGTTCCTGCGCCCGACGGATCCGGAACCGCACCAGCCCCAGTAGCAGTGCCAACGTACCGGCAACGTAGAAGCCGTAGGCCCACCCACTCGCCCAGATCGGGGGCGCTATCGTGATCGCCAGTTCCCGCACCTGCCCACTCCACTGCCCGAGCCCGTTGGCGGCATTGATACGCAGGGTGTACTGCCCCGGCGGCAGTTTGGTGTAACTGGCTGTTGGCTGGCGGCTCACGGTCCACCGGTCGTCATACCCGGCTAATTGGTACCGGTAGGTCACCCGGTCGGGCTGATGATACCGCAGGGCGGCAAACCCGACGGTCAGGTAGTTCTGTTCGTGCGTCAGTGGCAAATCGGCCAGCGTCGTCATCAGCGGGGCGTCGGTTGTCGGCTGGCCCCTCAAGTCTACGGGTTCGTTGTTGATCGTCAGGCCGGTCAGCGCCACCACGGGCTTCGTCGTATCGGGCCGAATGGCGTCCGGCTGAAACAGCACCCAGCCGTCGACCCCGCCAAACGCCAGCCGCCCATCAGGCAGGGTCAGCCGGTGAAACCGGTTAAATTCTTCGCCCGGCAGGCCATCCGACCGCCCGAAGGTGACCACCTCGTGCGTCGTGGTATGAAACCGGCACAGCCCCCGATTGGTGGTCAGCCACAGATACCCGTTCGAGTCAGACAGGATGGCGTATATGGTGTTGTTAGGCAGACCCTGCGCGGTGGTGAAGCGCCGAAACCCGCCCGTTCGTTTGTTGAACCACAACAGCCCCTGATAGCTGCCGATCCACAACCAGTCGGGGTGGCGTCGGTCCTGGTGGATGTCCATCAACTGGTCTTCCTGCCGGTCGGCGGTATGCGCCCGAAACCGGACCGACCAGTGGCGACGAGTGGTCTTATCGAACCGAACCAGCCCGTTGCTGACGGTCGTGACCCACAAGGCGCTGGCGTCGGCTACCACCTCGTTGGCTTGCATCGCCAGCTTGCCGAAAGGCTGCGTCCAGCGGCGCGTCGTCTGGTCGTACTGCATGGGCGTACCCGCGTTCGACACGACCCACGCCGTGCCAGCCGAATCAACGGCGATGCCCTTCAAAAAGCCATCGGTGTAGCCAGATCGGGCGGCCTGAAGCGGCGCGAGCCGGGTAAACCGGCGGGCCGCGACATCGTAATACCCCACCTCGTTATCAATCCCCATCCAGATCCGCCCCTGCCGGTCGTAGGTATGGCGAAAGATGTAGGATGAGGGCATTTTGAGGCTCTCGAAGGGCCAGTGAAACAACTCACTCAGCGAGAGCCCAAGCGCCGAACGAACCACGTCGGTACAAAACATGGTTTGGTAGCGATACGCATACAGCGGCGGGGCAGCCAGATCAATCCGAAACAGCCCCTTCGTATTGGCGCCGAGCCAGAGTACGCCCGACCGATCGATGCTCAGGCTGGTGGGCAGGAAATCGTTGAGTTTGGTTTCGATCGGTGCTACGTACTGCCAGATGGGCGTGAACCCTTTCTCCTCCGTGTAGCGGTACAGCCGGCCGCCGACGATGATGTACAGCGTGCCATCGGTATGCCGGTACAGCATGGATTCATCCGCCATTGGTGGCGACGGAAACGGCACCGATCGAACGCTGTTCCCGGTTGGATCGATGAATAACAGCGCCGTCCGGGTGTTGAGCAGTATCGTGCCGTCGGGACGAACGTAGGCCTGCATACCGGCCCCAACGAGCGCCAGCGCCTGTAACGGCATCAACGGGCTTCGGAACCGAACCGAGCGCAACGGCCCCTCGTCGGCGGCGATCGACGTAAGACCGGCGGGGGTAATGGCCCAGATACGCCCCTGCGGGTCTTCGGTGAGCACGTTGACGGTATCGCTAACCAACCCCGCCCGGTACCGGCCCGACCCGACACGCCCCCCGGCGGCGCGGCTCATGTGGGTAAATTGCGCCGACCGAACATTGTAGTGAAAAATGCCGTGGTTGAGCAACACGCCCCACACGTCGCCCCGGCGGTCTATGTGGATCTTCCGGGCGGGCGGCAACCCATGAAGCGCCCGCACCAACTGGGGGAAATAGGTACTCTGGCCCGTCTGCGTGTTCATCCGGCCCACCTGCGTGTTTATCCGGCTTCCCTCCCCGCTTTCATAAATCAGCCAGAGTTCGTTGGTCTTGCCTTTTGACAGACTAGTGATGGTGCTGTTGAGCGGCGAAGCCGGGTTAGTCGCCTGGTGATAGAGGGGAAGGATCTGCCGACCGTCGTAGCGGGCCAGCCCGCCCAGGGTGCTTATCCAGATAAAGCCATCATCATCGTCAACGACGCTGGAAACAAAGGCCTGGGGCAAGCCACGATCTACGTTAAGAACGGTCAGCGGCGGGTAGCCCACCGACGACTGCGCCCGGGCCACCGTTAAGCCCAGCCAAACGCCTAAAACAGCAAATAGCCAACTCAACCAACGAAACGGTATGGGTACGTTTAGAGACAAAAAACGACACGGTGGGCTACTGGTAGGCATATAAGCAAGCTAATATACCGGCTTAATGGATTATAAGCCTACACTGGCCCAAATCGATTCGTCGGCTTTTCTAGAAGCAGCCGCTCTTTCGTTTGTTTCCATTTGGTGCGGATATTGATTGGGCGTGGCGCAACCCAAAGACGAGGTTGGGTAGCTCTCGTGGCTGGCTGGTTACGTTGGCAACAGACAGCCAATGGCAAAGTGGGAGCCTCTCCCAACCGGTTACGAACCTTAACCTTGCCTTAACAACCCTTATAGAGCAACCCGCTAGCTTTGCGGTCGCTAATGGCGCCCGACTTCCGCGCCCTTCCGACCGATGGGACACCCTGTCTTACGACTCACTACCGCGAACATTATCAGACTCTGGTTTGGCGCCGATACGCCCATTCGGCGGTACAAAATCCGGATGAATCCCCGCTTATGGGCTGCCTGCAAACAGGTGGCAGCCGACTTCACGCCCCCATCCGGCGCGCCGTCGCCCGATCGGTACCGAAAAGCTGACCGCGTCCGGTTTGCGCAGGTTGTGCAGCAACGCGTAGAAACCAACGTACCTGACGCTTCACTCGCTTAGCCACGCCCCACCCTGTTTAATGCGTTCACTTCGACCACCGCTCCAACTCCTGCTTCTTTTTCTGGTCTTCGTAAGTCGTCAGGCGCAGGCACAGCGGCCAGCCGATTACAGTGCCCAGCTTGCCGCCGGTTACGAACTCGGGGTGATCCCCAAGCTGCAAACGCTCGACAAGGCGTTGCACTTTGCCGTGGTTGGCGATTGGGGACGGCAGGGCGAGTTTCATCAGCGCGACGTGGCCCTGCAAATGGCCAAAGCCATGGCCGGACTGGGTGGTAGCTTCATCATCTCGACAGGCGACAATTTCTACCCCAGTGGCGTGAGGAGCACGCAGGACCCGCTCTGGCAGGGCAGTTTCGAGCAGATTTACCACTACGCCTGGCTCCAGCGCGACTGGTACGCCATTCTGGGCAACCACGATTATGCCGGGAACGTCGAGGCGCAGATTGATTATTCGAAGATCAGCCGCCGCTGGCACATGCCCGCGCGCTATTACTCGCTCAAAAAGAAACTGGCGGGCAACGGCTGCGTGCAGTTTGTGTTTCTGGATACCAACGGCCTGGAACCGGATTACTATACCAACGACGAACTGGCCCCGGCCCTGAGCCAGCAGGACACGACGGCACAATTACGCTGGCTGCGCGAAACCCTCAGCGACCCCGACCCTACGATCCGCTGGCGCATTGTGGTGGGGCACCATCCCGTCTACACGGCGGGGAAGCGAACCGCCATCACCGGCCCCGTTCGGCGCAGCCTGGAACCGATCCTCAACCAATACAACGTCGACCTGTACATCTGCGGGCACGACCACGATTTACAATACAACAAGCCCGCTGGACCGACGCACCATTTTCTGTCGGGGGCGGGTTCCGAGCTGAGCAACGTACCCCACAAGACGCCCGAGAATGTCTTTTATCGGGGGGTCAATGGCTTCATGACGTTTTCTGTGCAGCCCACCCAATTTCTGGTGCAGATCATCGACGGAAAAGGAGCCATTCTGTTTTCACGCCTCATTCCCAAGTCATGATCCGCTTCCCGATTACGGTCCGCCGGAGCTGGCTGATCGCCCTCACCGGGCTGATCGGCTACTCGGCTGGGCTGGCGCAGCCCGTTGGCCGCTACACCACCGCCCAAGCCCATTCGCACAACGATTACGAGCAAAACATCCCCTTCTGGACGGCTTATTACGCCCGGTTTGGCTCCATCGAAGCCGATGTGCACGCCCAGCAGGGAAAGCTCTACGTCGCCCACGATGCCTCGGCCATCGACAGCAGCCGCACCCTCGACAACCTGTATATTCAGCCCATTCTCCAGAAAATCAGGGAGCACAAGGGGCAAATCTACGAAGGGGGCGAACCGCTGCAACTGCTAATCGACCTGAAAACCCCGGCGGCTCAGACACTGCCCCTGTTGGTCAACGCGCTGGCGGCACACCCGGCGGTGTTCGGCCCCAACGGGCCCGTGCAGGTGGTGGTCAGCGGCAACGTACCTGCGCCCGAGCAGTTGGGCCAATACCCCGACTGGCTGCGCTTCGACGGCCGGCCGGGCGTCGCCTACACGCCCGAGCAACTCCGGCACATCGGCCTCATCAGCCAGTCGTTTCTGGCCTTCAGCCGCTGGAACGGGAAAGGCCTCGTCGTTAAAAAAGAAGCCGAGGCGCTGCGGGCGTTCGTCGCGCAGGGGCATCGGTTGGGCAAAAGGGTTCGGCTTTGGGCTACGCCCGACAACATTAATACCTGGAAAGCGCTCATCAACCTGGGTGTCGATTACATCAATACCGACCAGATTGGGCCACTCGCGGCCTTCCTCAATACCCGGTCGACGGCGGACTATGTACAGCCGGCCCCGCACCCGCTCTACCAGCCGACGTACCGCAACAACGACGCCCGCAGCCGGGTCCGCAACGTGATTCTGCTGATTGGCGACGGCATGGGGCTGGCCCAGATTTACGCGGGCCTCACCGCCAACCGGGGTCAGCTCAACCTGAGCCGGATGCTCAACATCGGTTTCTCGAAAACCAGCGCGGCCGACACTTACATCACCGATTCGGCGGCAGGTGCAACGGCCATGGCGACGGGGCAAAAAACCAATAACCGCGCCATCGGTGTCGACACGCTGAACCGCCCGCTGCGGGCCATACCGGCGCTGGTGAAGCCGTGGGGCATGAAAAGCGGGCTGATCTCGATGGGTAGCGTGACCGATGCCACCCCGGCGGCGTTCTTCGCACACCAGCCCGACCGCGCCTTCGAGCGGGAAATCGCCGCCGATTTTCTGGCCAACAACACCGACATACTCATTGGGGGTGGGTTACGTCATTTTCAGGAGCAGCACCTGCTCGATTCGCTGCAACGGCGGGGCTACCGCATCGGCACCCAGTATAGTCAGCTGGCGCAGTTGAAAGCGCCCTTCGTGCTACTCGACGATAAAGCCGTAGTATCGGTCGAGGCTGGCCGGCCGCAGGTGCTGACTGGCAGCCTGCAAAAAACGCTGGCCGAATTAAGCCCCAACCCGGCCGGTTTTTTTATCATGGCCGAAGGCGCCCAGATCGACTATGGCGGTCACGCCAACAAGCTCGGGTACGTGGTGCGCGAACTGCTCGATTTTGACGAAGCCATTGGCGCGGCAATGCGCTTCGCCGACGCCGACGGGCAAACGCTGGTGGTCGTGACGGCCGACCACGAAACCGGCGGCCTGACCTTGCTGGATGGCAACCTGCAAAAGGGCTACGTCGACGGGCAATTCAGCACCAACGACCATACCGGCGTGATGGTGCCCGTTTTTGCCTACGGCCCGCACTCGCTGGATTTTCGGGGTGTCTACGAAAACACCGACATCTTTGCCCGGATCATGGCCATTCTCAACCAATACAAGATAAAGCCCGCTCAGAAATAGACGTTTCGGCGTCGGTTGGTTCCGTGCGGCTCCCCATAGCGGGCGGTTCAGTCCGTCCGCTATGGGGAGCCGCACACTTTTCCTACGGTTGACACCCGGCGATAGCCTCTGCCTACTCGCGCCGGTCTGAGTATGTTGCTACCGCGGGGGGCATTGCGAGGCTGCAACGCTTTCGTATATTTACTTATACTTTTTCTATAGAATAATACCGATTCATCAAGTTTTTCTTATCCTTATGCACTCAGGCTTGGCGATGAGAGGATCAGCAGGCCTTTACCGCTACCAATCGGTATCTCCGTTTCTGCGACCATGCGTTCTACAGCTATCATGACTGTGCATCAACTGATACAGCCCAGAAAATATGAAGTTCTGCTGGCAGCCCTGATTCAACATTTGTTCGTCGGTATTTTTCTGTCCAACTTATCCATTTACACGCGCATCATCTGGCCCATCAATATGTTGGTACTCGGCATTGCCAGTATTGGCATTTTTAGTGAAAAAAGGCGATGGAAAAACCGCGTCAGAGATATATTATTCCTGTTTGTTTTATTGTTACCCATTGGCCTGCCTTTTTTCGGCTACATACCTGCCTACTTTTTCGCGCTAAATGGGCTTTACGTAGCCTTCTTTATCTTCATTTTTCTGGAGGTTATTAACTTCCTGATCAGGCCCAGTTATATCAATACGGATATCATATCGGCGGCCGCCTGTGGCTTTTTTCTGTTGATTGAAATGGCTGTTTTTCTTCTGCAAGCTTTTCAGTACGTCAACCCAGGCTCATTTAGAGGGATTGATCGCAGTAGCCCAGCCAGCACGTTCATTGATCTGGTTTATTTCTCCTGCATAACCATTACCAGTATTGGGTTTGGCGACATTACACCCAATACCTACCAGACCAAATTAATCACCTCGCTTTTTGGTGTAGTCGGGCAGTTTTATACCGTCGTTCTGGTAGGTATTCTGATTAGCAAATTCACCTCAAAAACCACAGAATAACGAAGTATGCATGCAGGACGATCGTACCGCTTTTCGGAGTTTCTACGCTGGACCCGCCGCACCATCTATTGGTTATTAGGAATCGGAATACTACCTACTTTATTGTATCAGGTAGCGGGGCTGAAGTGGCTGGCCATTCCCTGGACGGTGGTTGCCCTCTTGGGTACAGCTACGGCCTTTATCGTTGGTTTTAAAAATACCCAAACCTACAATCGAACCTGGGAAGCCCGACAGATTTGGGGTGCCATCCTGAACAGCAGCCGGTTTTGGGGCACCATGTGCCGTGATTTTCTGCACGACCCCGACGCCTCTAAAGAGCTGATTTACCGTCATTTTGCCTGGCTCACCGCCCTTCGCTATCAGATGCGGGACAGCCGTATCTGGGAAACCACCAGCAAGACATACAATGCTGAATATCAACAGTTCTATTCAGTTCCGGAAAGAGAAACACCGCTGCAAACGGAACTGTCCAACTACCTGCCACCCGACGAGTTAGCGTATATCCTGACGACCAAGAACCGAGCAGCCCAGCTGATGAGTTTGCAGAGTAAAACCACTAAACAGCTTTTCGACGACGCTCGAATAGACAGCTACCAGTTTGTGGAAATGCAACGGATGATCAAGGATTTTTTCGATCAGCAGGGCCGCAGTGAACGTATCAAAAACTTTCCATATCCACGCCAGTTCGCGACGATCAACGCGCTGTTCATCAAGCTTTTTTGCGTCCTGCTGCCTTTTGGTATGCTGAGGGAGTTTGACAAACTGAACGATGGCATGACGGGTATTATGCAGGGTCACATGGTCTGGCTGGTGATTCCGTTCAGTGTGCTTATTTCGTGGGTATATACCTCGCTGGAACAGGTAGGCGAAAGCACCGAAAACCCGTTTGAAGGTAGCGCCAACGACGTACCTATCTCGCAATTGAGCCGCACCATCGAAATCGACTTGCGCGAGATGCTCGGTGAAACGGATCTGCCTCCCGCTCTGCAACCCAAAAACGATATCATTCTCTAACACGATTACCAGCCAATACCATGCTAAAAAAACAAAAACTGGCCATCATCCGAGCGTGGTACCCGAACGCGATGACGACCATCGACAGTGTAAACAGGCTCATTGACTTTGTCGAAGAAACGCTCGAACTCGAGCCTACGCAGGTTATGCTCGCCGATAGCATTTGTAGCGATGATGTCAACAGCATCCAATATCCGGCCAGAGCTATGGAGTTTTTGGGGCCCTTCAAAATGGGTGGGTTGGATGGTTTTCCCTTTACAGGACTGACCGGCATGGGCGCTTTTGCCAGCCACGTACCTGACAGTGGCGCCGTATTTATTTATTATGGCCCGCATATCGGCATCACCAAGACGGGTGTTATTGGCGAAATTCACCGGCTGGGGCAGCACCAGAATAGCGGCTGCTGCGGGGCCGCCAAAGGTGCGCTGGCCAAATTATTGACCAACCAGATCGTGGAGGGCAACATCACTGAGCTGGACTATCAGATGAACACAATCGAACAGATTCTGTGGAAACAGAAAGACCGGATTGTACAGGCCGAAACACCGCTTTTTGAAGCCACAGAAGTCATCTACGAAGCCATTGACAAGCGCATCAACGAGTTGGTAGCACAGACCAGCTACACCTGTAAATATGTCATCCTGATGGGTGCCGTACTGGTCAATAGCGACAGCGACATGGGTTCTTATACATCAGCCAAACGCTTTGATGTCATCGACCTGACCACTAACGAACGGCAGGATCTACTGGCTCATTTCAACTAAGCGGGTTCCATTAGCGGGCGGTTTAAACCACCCGCTAATGGAATAAGTCAATTTTTCCTACGGATAGCCACTACTCGACACTGGCCTGCCGAAATGCCCAACTGCCCGCTTGCAGCCCCTTTGTAGGCCGATCGGTATTCGGAGTCTTTCGTTGATAACGTTCCCGACAACGATTGCGTAATTAATCTAGCGTGTTCGCTTGGTAATCCTCCGGTTGCCCGGCTACTTCCCCTACCGATATCGGCAGGGGTTTATTTTTTTTATGCCGTGCCCTCTTCGGATAGTGCAATTCCAATACCCTGTCACGTCTTCCAATCCGTTTCTTTATGAAGTACTTCTACCTGTATCTGATGTTGCTTGGACTCACAATGGCGGCTCAGGCACAGTCGACCCGTCAGCTCACGGGACAGATCAACGACGGGAGTTCCAACAGCGCCCTGCCCGGTGTCAGCATCGTGGTTCAGGGTACGTCCGTCGGCACCACCTCCGATGGCTCGGGGAACTTCAGCCTGCGGGCACCCGATCGCGACAACCTCACGCTGGTTGTCAGTTTCATCGGCTATACCTCTAAACAGGTTAAAGTGGGTAACCAGACCAACCTGACGATTGCCCTCGACGCCGACACCAAAGCGCTCGACGAAGTGGTCGTGGTCGGCTACGCCACCGTCAACAAGCGCGACGTGACGGGGTCGGTATCGTCGGTGAGTACCAAACAGCTGCGCGATATCCCGCTGACCAATGCCGCCGAGGCACTGACGGGGCGGTTGGCGGGAGTGCAGGTCACCACCTCGGAAGGGTCGCCCGGCGCGAACATTCAGATCCGGGTACGTGGGGGTGGCTCCATCACGCAGGACAACTCCCCGATCTACGTTGTCGATGGCATACAGGTCGAAAATGCACTCAATTTTTTGTCGCCACAGGACATTGAGAGCATCGACGTGCTGAAAGACGCCTCCACCACGGCCATTTACGGGGCTCGCGGGGCCAACGGTGTCGTGATCATCACGACCAAATCGGGCCGGGGTGGCAAGACCACCGTCAGCTACAACGGCTCGATGGGTTTTCGGGAAATCACCAAAAAAATGGGCGTGCTCGACCCCTACGAGTTTGTGCGCTGGCAGTATGAACGCAGCCGCGGCGATGCTACCCTCGAAAGCTCCTTTGCCGCTCAGTATGGTACCTGGGACAACATCAACCAGTACAAAACCGCCGAGCCCATCAACTGGCAGCAGGAAGTGTTTGGGCGGCGGGCACCCTACCAGAACCACAACGTCGTGGTCAACGGCGGCTCGGCGCAGACCAATTTTAACCTGAGCCTCACGGCCAATAAGGAAGATGGCGTGCAACTCGAATCGGGTTTCGACCGCTACCTGGCCACCTTCCGCCTCGACCATAAGGCGTCCGACAAACTGAAGGTGGGCCTGAACGTGCGGTACCTGAATCAGACGATCCGGGGTGCGGGCACCACCACGAGCGGCACCAAAGCCACCAACCGCCTGCGTCACTCGATTCAGTACCGTCCGCTGCTGGTGGGCGTCAACCCGACCGTCGATGATTTCGACGAAAACCTGTACATCTCGTCGGGCAACCTGGTCAACCCCATCCTGATGACGCAGGCCGAGTACAGCCGCAACTACACGCGCGCCCTCAACCTGAGTGGGTACGTTAATTACAACATCACCAACGACCTGACCTTCCGCTCGACAATTGGCCTCGACGACAACGACAACCAGATCAATCAGTTCTGGTCGAAGGTGACGGGAACGGCCCGCAACTATGCCTCGCTGCCGGTGGCGTCGATCTACCAGCAGAACGCCATCACGATCAACAACGCCAACACGCTGCAATACCACAAGCTGCTGGCAGGAAAGCATGACCTCACGGTGTTGCTGGGGCAGGAGATTTATGATTACAGCGCGAAGAACACCACCATGGAAACGCGCTACTTCCCCGCCGACATCGGCCCGGAACCGGCGCTGGCCAATATGGGGCTGGGCTCAGCCCCGACGGGGGCGGCCCAGCCGCGCAACATCTCAAACGAACTGCCGCCCAACCGCCTGTTTTCGCTCTTCGGGCGCGTGAGCTACAACCTGTCCGACAAATACCTGGCGACGGTATCGCTGCGCTCCGACCGGTCTTCGAAGTTCAACTACGAAAACGGCGCGCTGGTGTTTCCATCGGGCACGGCCGCGTGGCGGTTTTCGAAAGAGCCGTTCCTGAAAAACGCGACCTGGCTCACCGACGGTAAGCTGCGCATCGGCTACGGCGTGGCGGGCAACAACCGGATCGGCGATCTGCTCTACCAGCAGTTGTATGGCGTAACGGGCGAATATGCGCTCAGCCACTCGGTCCTGCCCGCCTACGCGCCCATCTCGCTGGCCAATCCCAACCTGAAGTGGGAATCGACGGTATCGGAGAATATCGGTCTGGACCTGGCGTTCCTCAACAACCGCTTCCAGCTGTCGATCGACGCCTACCAGAACACCGGCCGCAACCTGTTGCTCGCCGTCGCCATTCCGCCAACGTCGGGCTATTCGTCGCAGATTCAGAACCTGGGTTCGACGCAAAACCGGGGCCTGGAATTGCAGCTGACGGCCTATCTGGTGCAGAAGCGCGACTTCTCGTGGACATCGAGTTTCAACCTGTCGGCTAACCGCAACAAGGTGCTGGATCTGGGCCCGGTCACGCAGCAAACGCGCAACTCGGGCTGGCAGGGGTCGGATGGCACCGACGACTACCTGGTGAAGGTGGGCGAGCCGGTGGGGCTGATGTATGGCTTCGTCACCGACGACTATTACAAAGTGGACGACTTCACCTACAATGCCGCCACGCAGACGTACACGATCAAACCGGGCATCGCCGTCAATTCGGTCTACGGCGTGCCGCAGCCGGGGATGCTGAAATGGAAAGACCTCAACGGTGACGGCGTTATCACGGCCGACAAAGACCGGACGGTGATCGGCAACGCGAACCCGAAGTTTATCGGCGGCTGGAACAACCAGTTTACCTACAAAAACTTCGACGCCAGCATCTTCGTCAACTGGGTCGTGGGCAACGATATCTACAACGCTAACAAAATCGAGTGGACCGACGGGGCCTTCCCGAACCTGAACCTGCTCGACATCATGAAAACCCGCTGGACCAACATCAACGACGCCGGGCAGGTGGTTACCGACCCCGACGCGCTGAAGGCCCTGAACACCAACGCGACCATCTGGACGCCCGTTCGGGTGCAGCGGTACTGGCTGCACTCGTGGGCGGTCGAAGATGGCTCGTTCCTGCGGATCAACAACGTGACGCTGGGCTATACGCTACCGACCAATCTGCTCAGTAAAGTGGGCGTATCGCGGCTGCGGGCTTTCGCCACGGTCAACAACCTGGCTGTCTTTACGAAATACAGCGGCTACGATCCCGAGGTGAGCACCCGCCGCACCGATCCGCTCACGCAGGGCGTCGATTTTGCCGGGTATCCCCGCTCGCGGGCGGTCGTCTTTGGTGTGAACCTGACTTTCTAAAGCCTTAACCCTGATAGGCTTTTAAAGTCTATCAGGATGATTATCAGCTAGTTTACATGAAAACCATTTTTTCGAAATTCACCCTCCTTGCCAGCACCCTGGCGCTTTGCCTGCTGGCGGTGACCAGTTGCCGGGAGTATCTGGAGGTACAGCCCAAGTCGCAGATCAGTCTGGACGACGCCTTCTCGAACCTGCCCAACGCCACCAACGCCGTACTGGGCGTGTATGACGAGTTGATGGGCGACAACGGTTACGGCATCCGTATCAACATGTACTACCCCTACGACTCCGACGAGATCATCGTATCGGGTAACCTCGACAACGGGCGCCGGGGCATTGGCCGCTACCAGTTGCTGCTCACCAACACCGAGATTCGGAACCCCTTCCTGCAACTGTACCGGGGCGTCGAAAAAGCCAACCTCTGTATCGAGCAGTTGCCGAAGATGGCGCTCTACACCAACGGAACCGACGCCGAAAAGAAAGAGCTGCGGCGGCTGCACGGTGAAGCCCTGACCCTACGGGCGCAGTTTTATTTCGAACTGATGCGCAACTGGGGCGACGTACCGGCACCCATGCAGCCGTCCTACACGCAGGCCAATCTGTTTATTCCGCAAAGCAACCGCGACGACACCTACGCCAAGCTGATCGACGACCTGAAAACCGCCACCGACCTGGTGCCCTGGCGCTCGGAAGTGGCCGTGCGCAACGAACGCATCACGAAAGGAGCCGTGAAAGCCCTGCGGGCGAAGATGGCGCTCTTCCGGGGTGGCTACGCCCTGCGCAGCAGCGGGCAGATGGAGCGCAACGCCGATTACCTGACCTACTACAAAATTGCCCGCGACGAGTGCGCCGACCTGATGGCCAAGCGGGGCGAGCACACCCTCAACCCCAGCTACGAAGACATCTGGCGCAAGGTGACGTCGTTTCAGTACGACCCGGCGGGCGAGATCATCTTTGAAGCGGGGGCCGGGGGCGCCAACTCGACCTCCGACAGCCGGATGGGCAACTACAACGGGCCGGTGGTCAACGCGTCGTCGCGCTACGGCACGGGCGGCGGTGGCCTGGTAGTGCTGCCCAATTACTTCTACGCCTTCGATTCGACGGACGTTCGGCGCGACGTAACGGTGACGCTTTACTCGGTGGCCGCGACCAACATCAAAGCCCCCCGCCGCCTGGGTGAGCTGACCGACGGCAAATTCCGTAAAGACTGGCGGGTGCCCCTCCTGCCCGGCACCGCCCTGAACCCCGGCTACAACTGGCCGTTTATCCGGTTTGCCGATGTGCTGCTGATGTTTGCCGAAGCCGAAAACGAACTGACCGGCCCCACCCCGGCGGCCATCGCGGCCTTCGAGGAAGTACGGAAACGGGCCTTCCCGAAAGGATCGGCGGCCGTGGGCACCACCCCGGCCACGAAAGCGGCCTTCTTCGACGCGCTTGTCAACGAGCGCTACCTGGAGTTTGGCTCCGAAGGCATCCGCAAGTTCGACCTGATCCGGTGGAATCTGCTGGCGCAGAAAATCGCCGAAACCCGCCAGAAACTAATTCAGCTTCGGGATGCTACCGGCCCCTACGCCAACGTACCCCGCTACCTGTTCTGGAAAAATAACGGCGAGGAAATCCAGTGGGGCAACTCGTTCTACAAACCAACGGCGCTTACCACGGCACCCACCGGCTTCACCCGCCTCGACTGGCGGCAGCACCTGACCACCAACATCATCGACGGGCTACAACTCGACGCCGCCATTGCCCGTTTCTTCGTAGCGGGTAAAAGCGAACTCTTCCCCTTCGATCAGGCCACCGTCGACGCCTATCAGGGCAAAATCAAGCAGAACCCGGGGTATTAATGAATAATGAACGATGTACAATGGATAATGGGCATCGCCTGCGAATAGCTTCTCATCTACATACGCTTTGGTCAAACGGCCTGACGAAGAGGGCACGGGCTGCCTTGGTCCTTATTCATTGTACATTATTCATTATACATTGTGCATGCTCTCAACCCCTTGCGTTTCCGGGGGCCGAGGGGGCCGGGCGGTTCACCACGGGTGGGCGCGGCGGGGCGGTGTATGTCGTGGATAACCTGCTCGATGCCGCGAAAAACCCGCCCGCAGGTTCGTTGCGCTGGGCCATTGAGCAGCCGGGTACGCGCACCGTCGTGTTTGCCGTATCGGGCACGATTGCGCTGGCGGCCCCACTGCGCATTCGGCAGGGCGACCTGACCATTGCGGGCCAAACGGCGCCCGGCGACGGCATCTGCCTTAAAGATTACGTGACGAACGTCGAAGCGTCCAACGTCATTATCCGCTACCTGCGGTTTCGGTGCGGCAACGAAAAACTAACCAGCGACGCCCAGGATGCCCTCAACTGCGTGCGGCAGCACGACGTCATCATCGACCATTGCTCCATGAGCTGGTCAGTCGATGAAGTGGGCTCGTTTTATGATAATCAGCGCTTTACACTCCAGTGGTGCCTCCTGAGCGAGAGCCTCTACGCCGCCGGACACAAAAAAGGGGATCACGGTTTCGGCGGGATCTGGGGCGGGCAGGGCGTATCGTTCCACCACAACCTGCTGGCAAGCCATACCAGCCGCAACCCGCGTTTCTGTGGTTCACGCTACACCCGCCGCCCCGACGACGAACAGGTCGATTTCCGCAACAACGTAGTGTTCAACTGGGGCTTCCAGAGCATCTACGGCGGTGAAGGCGGCAACCAGAATGTAGTCAACAACTACTTCAAGCCCGGACCCGCTACCAAAAAAGGAGCCGTTCAGTACCGGATCATGGAGCTGACGGCGATTTACTACGATGCCACGGTTCGGCCCGACACGCTCGGGGCGGGTCGCTTTTACGTAGCGGGCAACGTGGTGGAAGGTTTCCCGGCCGCCACCAACGACAACTGGGGGGTAGGCGTCCAGACGAAAGACCTGACCGCAAAAGCCCATGCGAAGGCCGAACAGGCCTTCGTCGTTGCGCCGGTCAACACGCAGTCGGCTAACGATGCCTACGAATCGGTGCTGCAACAGGCGGGTGCCCGGCTTCCGCGCACCGATGCCGTCGATGCGCGGATTCTGGCGCAGGTACGTTCCGGGCAGTGCACCGTGGGTGGCAAGTGGGGTGCCAATACCGGTATCATCGACGCCGCGACGCAGGTAGGCGGCTGGCCCATCCTCAACACCGGCACGGTACCGCCCGACACCGATAAAGACGGCATGCCCGACACCTGGGAAACGGCCCATCACCTCAACCCCAACAACCCCACCGACGGCGCACAGATCGCCAAGGGATCGGCCTACACCAACTTAGAATTGTATTTGAACAGCCTCTAAAGACGCAAGAGAGTGCCGCGCCGACGGCAATCACGCGTCAGCAACGTACCTGACAAGCATCCCCTTGGTTTCTATCGGTTATGAACAGGTAAGACGCAAGCAATGGCATCTCTACGGGCGCGGGTGCCATTTACCCTCGAAGGTCCAGGCGACGGTAATGTCGCGGGCGGGAATGGGCAGGTTGTCTTTGTGCCAGGCGTAGTCGCCGCCGCGGCGGTGGCAGTCGTAATAATAAACGCGGCGGCCCCACTTCGGCGGGGCGGGTGAGCCCGTCACCCAATAAATGTCCGCGTCGGCCATGTTCTGAGCAAAGCGGCAGCCGATGAGGTAGAACTGCGCGTCGCGGTGGTAGCGGCCGAGCTTGAAGCCATCATCACCCACAAACGTGCAGTTTTTCAGCACCGTCCTGGCCGATTCGGCGCCCGACCCATCGTGCCAGATAGCGGCGTTGAGGTTGTGGCAGATAAACCGGCACCCCTCGGCATAGGCCCAGCCGCGCGGACAATAGAGATCCACGGCCCCCTCCATCGTGCAGTCTTTGAAATAATACAGCCCATTGACCACATCCCAGGGGCTGACGGTGTCGCCGCCGAGCGCCCGCAGTGTACAGTTTTTGAACACCAGCCGGATCGCCCCCGGAAACGATCGCATGGCAAACTGATGCCCATCTTTGCGCACCCGCTTGGTACCCGGCGTTTCGCCCGCTTCCCGGGGCAACGCAAACCGATCCGTCCGCGGTGCCATGGCGGCCCCACCCGATTCGTTGGTGCAAGCAATGACCGTGTCACCTTTGGCCCGGAACCCGTAGTCGTTAATGAGGGTGAGCCGCTCGAAACGCAGGTCGTGGGCGTTTACGTTGAGCGTGGCAGCGCCGTTATCGTCGGGGTGGTCACAGCGCCACATGTCGCGGGCCTGCGAACACACAATCTGCACACCTTTTTCGCTTTCGCCGCGCAGGGTCAGGAAGTGCCGTTTGTCGATGAACAGTTTTTCGGGATAGCGGCCATTTCGGATAAAAATCACCCGCTCGCCCCCCGACGAATCGGCTTGGGAAACGTGGTCGATTGCCGCCTGAATGGTCGTAAAATCGCCCTTTCCATCCGCCGACACGACGATGGGTTTGGGGGCTTTGCTGGCAGCAAGCGCCAGCGTCATCGAGGCCAGAAGCGACGTCCAGAAAGCTGTTTTCATAGAACGAAACCCGACAAGTCTGTTGAGAACGAATCGGTTTATGGGTAAAGGGTTTGGGCCAGAAAGCGGAGTGTTTCCTGCCACATGGCGGGGGTGTATTCGTGTTTTACGCCGGGGTATTCAACGTACCTGAACCGGCCAGGCGCGCGCATGATCCCATACACCGATTCGACCGCCCGGTTGATGTACTGCACTCCGGCGAAAGGCGCGTTCTGATCCTGATCGCCCGAGAGCGACAGCAGCGGACGCGGCGCAATGCAGGCCAGAATACTCTCATTATCAAAATGCTGAAGGAGCGCCGGTACATAGTAGTAGATGCCATGCGCCCGCAGCCGCCCCGCCCGGATTAGCTCGGCGTTGCGGGTGATGCAGGCCACCGCGACCGTGGCCCGGATGCGGTCGTCGAGCGCCGCCAGCCAGAACGACCGCAGGCACCCCATGCTCATGCCCACGGCGGCGATGCGGCGGGCATCCACTTCGGGGCGAGTGCAGAGGTAATTCAGGGCCATCTGATCGTCGCGGACCATCATGCCCCAGAAACTACGGCCTTTCCACATGTTGATTTTGGCCCAGGTCAGTTCCTCGTTACTGCCTTTTTCCGACGGCCCGTTGGGGCCCATCCCCGACCGTTCGCCAAAGGCGTAGGCGTCGATGGCCAGCACCACGTACCCCTGCTTCACCAAGTCTTCAGCGGGACCGTTTTCGTTCACCCAGTTTTTCTTGAACAGTTCGTCTTTGCCGTGGCTGTACTCGCCGCCGTGGTAGTGGTGGTAGAGCACCGCCGGGGCCTTGCCCTTTAGGCCGTCGGGAATCAGCAGCAGCCCCGGTACCTGCGCATCGACGCCATTGAAAAACGTGAACGACTCCACCGTGTAGCCCACTCGTTGCTCGCGCTGACGTACCTGAACGACGGGCTTTGCCAGCGCTGGCGGAATAGCCCCGAACAGTTGCCGGATGGTTTTCCGAATCTGGGTACGTCGGTTCACCCACTCAGCCTGGCTCGTTGGCCGTTTGAATACCGGCAGCCGGAAGGTGCTATCGACGTAGGGCGTCTGCGCCAGCGTAGCCAACGGCAGCCACAAAAAGAGAAGGTAACGCATGAAAAAACGGCAACGCGGATGACACGGCTTCAACGGATTTACACAGATTTTTTCATTCCTCTTATTGGTGGATCGTTTCATAAAATCCTTTCTAAAAATCCGTTGAATCCGTGTCATCCGCGATTCTATCAACTACCGGATGAGCGCGCCTTTGGGTACGTGGTTGCCCAGTTCGACCAGTTGTTTTTGGTCAGGTACGTTGGTGTTCGTCAGGCGAATGCCTTTCGTGCGGTCGCCCGAGATCTTGAGCAGCCGCTCGGCGGTTTTTGGGTACGTTATGCCATCGAGTGTGATCTGTTGACTGTTCTGCACCTGCATGACGGTCGGTTCGGTAGCTAACAACGACACATTTTTCAGGCGGATGTCCGACGCTTCGATGCACACCAGCCCTTTGCGGGTTTGCAGCACGGCATTTTCGATCAGGATATTACTGACGGGCATTTCGGGCAAACCCCGGATCAGGATGCCCGTTTCGGCGCCGAGGCAGCTGACGTTGTGTACGAAAAATGACCGGAACCGGGGCGTACCTTCGTTGAGCGGCTTACCCTCAATTGTCGGCAGTTCGTTTTTGTCGCCCGCCTGCGGCACCGGGTCTTTGGCGGCATAATACATATCGAACAGGATGGCCTCGCCCGCAATCTGCGTCATGCTGATGTTGTTGACGTAAATATTTTCGACGACGCCCCCCCGGCCCCGCGCCGTTTTGAACCGCAGCCCCACGTCGGTACCCATAAACTGGCAGTTGGAAACGTACATATTCCGCACGCCGCCCGACATCTCGCTGCCGATCACAAACCCGCCGTGGGCCTGATAGACCCGGCAGTCGCGGATGATGAAGTTCTCCGTCGGGACGCCGCGTTTGCGCCCTTCTTCGTCGCGGCCCGATTTGATCGTGATGCCGTCGTCGCCGGTATCGAAGGTGCAGTTTTCGAGCAGCCCGTTGCGGCACGACTCCAGGTCGACACCGTCGCCGTTCTGCGCATACCACTGGTTTTTGACGGTTACGCCGCGCATCGTGACGTGCTCACACAACAGCGGGTGGAGTGTCCAGGCCGGTGAGTTCTGGAACGTAACGCCGTCGAGCAATACATACTGGCAGCGGGTGAGGCTCACCATGTTGGGCCGCAGAAAATCGCGGATTTCAGTCAGCTCGGCGGGGGTTTTGCCGTTAGCGATCCGGGCCAGATCGGGCGACTGCGCGCCTTTCATCGACCCCGCCGACGGGTACCACGTTTCTTTCTTGTCGTCGAGTACCCCGCCCGACGCCACCAGTTTGGCCCACTGCGACGCTGTCTGTTTGCTTTTCTTCACCGCCCGCCAGACCTCGCCGCCGCCGTCGATCACGCCCGAACCGGTAATGGCTACGTTGACCAGATCGACGCCCCAGATGGGTGCCTGACAACGGTAGGCATCCTGCCCTTCCCAGGTGGTAGCCACGATGGGGTAGTCGTCGCGGTTGCGGCTGAACTGAAGCAGCGCCCCGCTCGCCAGGTGCAGGTTTACGTTGGACCGCAGCACCAGCGGTCCTGTCAGCCACAGCCCTTCCGGAATGAGCACGGTGCCGCCCCCCGCCTGACTACAGCGCGTAATGGCCTGATTGATCGCCTGCGTGTTGAGCGTGATGCCATCCGCCTTCGAGCCGTAGCGGGCAATGTTGAACGTGTCTTTGCGGAAATACGGCTGGTACACCTTCGGCAGTTCGAACGCCAGCTTTTCGGGAAAATCGGAGCCTTTCAGGAAGTTCCGCAGCGGCAGCCCCTGCTCAACCAGGCTCTGCGCCACCAAACTGGCCATCAGCGCCGCGCCGTAGGGCGAAAAGTGCGTATCATCGGTAATGCCTTTGACGTGCTTCGGAAACATACCCGGCGGGTAGTGCATGAACAGCACCTTCGAGCCTTCGGGGCCGTGCTGCTCGATCACCGCCTGACTTTTGGCGTGCAGGTCGATGAGGGGCACACCAAGTTCCTTGGCGACGGCCTTCACCACGCCGGGGTATTCGCCGTGCTGATCGACAAACTTGCCGTTGGCGTCGAATTTGCGGCGCATCACGGGCGTTAGTAGTACCGCGTTACCGCCTTTGGCCTTCACCTCGTTGACGAAGCGCGTGAGGTTCTGCCGGTAGGTCGTTTGTGGGGCAGCGTAACGCGTGCTGTCGGTGCTTTTCTGGTCGTTATGCCCAAACTGAATCAGCACCCAGTCGCCGGGACGTACCTGACCGATCACGTTGGCCCAGCGACCTTCGGTAATGAAACTTTTGGTGCTCCGGCCATTGACGGCGTGGTTTTGTAGCGCCACCACCGACGTAAAGTAATCGGCGAAGGGCATACCCCAGCCGGTTTCAGGTACGTCGATCGGGAGCTTGGGGGCCATCGTCGAATCGCCGCAGAGAAACACACGGACACGCTCGTCGGCGGGCCGGAGCGCCACCAGCAGGCCAGCGATCAGGAACAGGAAAACGGGCTTCATAGACTAAAATTTAGACCAAATTGGACCAGACCGAGGGATAACCGGCGGGCGGGGCACGGGTTTATTTATGCAATCGTTCCCGACAACGATTGCAGCTTACTCCGCTACAGTTACCGATCCCGTCGATGCCCGGACGACCAGCCGGGTGGGTAGTTTCTGGACACCCGTCGTGGTTTTGTGCTGCGGCCGCTCAATCAGGTCGATGAGTCGTTCGGCGGCCAGCTGCCCGATCTCGATGGCCGGCTGCTCGATGGTGGTGAGCGCTGGGGCCAGCAGGTGGGCCACCGTCACGTTGGTAAAGCCGACCAGCGCCACCTGCTCGGGGATACGAACCCCCAGCAGGCGCAGGGCCTCCATGCACCCAAGCGCCAGCCGGTCGCTGGCGGTAAAGAACGCATCGGGCGGGGGCGACTGGCCCAGCAACTCCCGCACGACCGGCGCCATTTCATGTTGCCCCAGCCCCATGTGCCGCACCAGCGTTTCGTCGTAAGGCAGGCCATGTTTCTGGAGGGCGTCCCGGTAGCCGGCCAGCCGTTCCTGCGTGATCGACACGTGGGCCGGAATGCTGATGTGCGCAATGCGGCGGCGGCCCGTGCGAATCAGGTGCTCGGTGGCGGCAAACGCGCCTTCGTAGTTATCGGCGGTGATCTTGGGTACGTTGAGCGAAGGTGCCACCCGATCGAACAGCACCATCGGAAACTGCTTGTCGTGCAGCGTCTGCAAATGCGACACGTCGACGGTCTGACTCGACAGCGACAGCAATAGCCCGTCGACCTTCCGGCTCACCGCCTGCTGCACGGCAATGGCCTCGCGCTCGTAGTTCTCGTGGCTCTGCATGATAATGACGTGGTAGCCCCGGTTGTAGGCGATGGCCTCGATACCGTTGATGGCCTGCGAGAAGAAATGGTTGGCGATCTGCGGCACCACCACCCCCAGCACCTTGCTTCGGTTGGCCTTCAGGCTCAACGCAATCGGGTTGGGGCGATACTCCATCCGCTCGGCATACTCCATCACCAGACGCTTCGTTTCGGGGCTGATTTCGTAGCTGCCCCGCAGGGCTCTCGACACCGTCGAGGTAGACAGGTTCAGGGCCCGGGCAATGTCTTTTATGGTGATAGCCTCCATGCGTCAGCGGTTAATCGGTGGTCGTTCGTCGAAGTGGCTCAACGGTTACAGACAAATCACGGATTTGACCAAAATTACTTGCCACCGACTGGCAACGTTCCCGACAACGATTGCGTGAAAAAAGGCGTCGAATCCTTTTTTTTCGCTCAGAACGGTCAGTAACCTTACCGGGGATAACCGACCTGCGTGATGCACCTGTCAGCCGACTACGTCCTCAATCACCCGCCCGCCACGGCGGCTCAACGCCCCCCCGCTGCGCTGCTGCAACTGCCCGAAAAGGTGCTGCAATTTGGTACCGGTGCCCTGCTGCGTGGTCTGCCCGACTACCTGATCGACAAAGCCAACCGGCAGGGGTTGTTCAACGGGCGGATCGTCGCGGTGAAATCGACGGAGGGCGGCGATTTGGCGGCCTTTCGGCGGCAGGACAGCCTGTATACCCTTTGCATCCGGGGCGTCGATCAGGGGCAGCTGATCGACGAAACCGTTGTTTGCTCGGCCATCAGCCGCGTGCTGTCGGCCAAACGCGACTGGGCCGAAATCCTGCGCGTGGCCGCCAACCCCGACCTGCAACTGGTTCTTTCCAACACCACCGAAGTCGGCATTCAACTGGTGCAGGACAACATCCGGCAGGCCCCCCCGCAGTCGTTTCCAGGGAAGCTGCTGGCCGTACTCTATGCCCGCTATGGGGCGTTTGCGGGCGATCCGGCGCGCGGGCTGGTCATTGTCCCGACCGAACTTATCCCCGAGAACGGCACCCGGCTGGAGGCCATCGTGCTCGAGCTGGCCCACCGCAACGGGCTGGAGGCAGCGTTTATCGATTGGCTCGAATCGGCCAATACATTCTGTAACTCGCTGGTCGATCGGATTGTACCCGGCGCCCCGGATTCCGCCACGCAGCCGCAATGGCACGCCCGGCTTGGCTATACCGATGCCCTGCTGATCATTACGGAACCCTACCGGCTCTGGGCCATCGAACTGCCCACTG
Source organism: Fibrella aestuarina BUZ 2 (assembly GCF_000331105.1). NCBI lineage: Bacteria > Pseudomonadati > Bacteroidota > Cytophagia > Cytophagales > Spirosomataceae > Fibrella > Fibrella aestuarina. The sequence continues at coordinate 4,613,277 of NC_020054.1, forward strand.
AGAGTGACTCCGAACAGGTACGTTCGGCCTTGTCGTTTCAGGCGGCCGACCGGGGCATCTGGGTGCAGCCCGACATCACGCTCTTTCGGGAACTGAAGTTGCGGCTGCTCAACGGGGCGCACACCCTCAGTTGCGGGCTGGCTCAACTCGCGGGTTGCCAGACCGTGCGCGACACCATGCAACACCAGACGCTGGCGGCTTATGTGCGCAGCCTGCTGCTGGCCGAACTCGTGCCGGGCATGCCCTACGCGCTGGACGACAAACTGGTGCAGCGATTCGCGCTCGACACCCTCGATCGATTCCAGAACCCTTATATCGAGCACCGCTGGCTGTCGATCACGCTGAATTATTCGGCCAAAATGCAGGCGCGCGTGGTGCCCACGCTGCTGCACTATCAGGCCCGTTTTAGTACGGTGCCGCGCTATATGGCGCTGGGGCTGGCGGGGTATTTGTGCTTCACCCGCCCCCTTTACCAGCACAAGGGTGTGTGGTACGGCGACGAGAACGGCACCCCCTACCCCATTCAGGATGAACGTGCTGCTTATTTCGCCGAGCTGTGGCAAACCACCCCGCCCGAGGCCCTCGTGCTCACGGTGTTACGAAATCGCTCGCTATGGGGGCACGACCTCACCCAACTACCCGGCCTGACCGACGCCGTAACCACGTACCTGACCGACCTGCTCACCGCCGGGGTTACGCCTACCGTGGCTACGTTGTTCACCCGCCCCGAATCGATCCCGCTATGACTCTACAGGAACGGCCTTGGCACAAGACCATCGGGGCAATCAGCAAGCGCGCCATCGACCCTGTACGGACCCTCGCTGGGCCACCAGATCACCCGCCCGATTGTGGTTCTGGAGCGGCTGACGCCAAAGCAGTTGGGGCGGTCCGTTCGGTAAACGGGCGGCCGTTGTTGCGGCCAGTGCAGGGGGTTCGGGCCAAGCCAACAAATTGGTTCACTAGTAGAAACGGCTACAATTGGGCTTAGGCAATGGTTCGGTATGCGTACCGACGCCGCCTGGCGACGGTTGCGCCCGTTCGCGGGTAAACCGGGCTTGCCCATCTAAATCTGTCGTTCCGCCTTTTTTCTAAACTAGTATGAACACACCTCCTCTTGGCCGATATCGGTGGACCATCGTTGCGCTGCTGTTTTTCGCCACCACCATCAACTACCTCGACCGACAAGTCATTGGCCTGTTGAAGCCCACGCTCGAAAAAGAGTTTAGCTGGACCGAAACCGACTTCAGCCGCATTGTGCAGGCGTTTACGCTGTCTTACGCGCTGGGGTTACTTATTTTCGGGCGGGTCATCGACAAAATCGGTACGAAACTAGGCTACATCATCTCGGTGGTTGTCTGGAGTGTGGCCGCCATGGCCCACGCACTGGCCGGTGGTCTGCTGGGTTTCGCCGTGGCGCGGTCGGTGCTGGGGCTGGGCGAATCGGGCAACTTCCCGGCAGCCATCCGGGCCGTCACCGAGTGGTTTCCCAAGAAAGAGCGGGCCTTTGCCACGGGTATTTTCAACTCCGGGGCCAACATCGGGGCGGTGGTTACGCCCGTGATGGTGCCCTGGATTCTGGGGGCGTATGGCTGGGAGGAAGCGTTCATCGCCACGGGGGCCATCGGCTTCATCTGGCTATTTTTCTGGTGGCGCTATTACGAAGTGCCCGCCCGGCACCCCCGCCTGACGCCCGAAGAAAACGCGTACATCCACAGCGATGTCGACGAAGCCGCCGTTGCCGGGCAGCCGTCGATTGGCTGGGGCAAGCTCTTTGGCATCCGGCAAACGTGGGCGTTCGTGGTGGGTAAATTCATGACCGACCCCATCTGGTGGTTTTTTCTCTTCTGGCTGCCCAGTTACTTCTCCACGACCTTCAACCTCGATCTGAAGAAACCCAGCCTGCCGCTGGTGGTCATCTACACGGCCACGACCATCGGCTCTATCGGCGGGGGTTATCTGTCGGGCTATTTCATCAACCGGGGCTGGACGCCGGTGCGGGCGCGGCGCACGGCCATGTTCCTGTTTGCGCTGGCGGTGCTGCCCATCGTGCTGGCTCAGTTTGCCACCGGCATGTGGCAGGTGGTGGGCCTTATCAGCCTCGCCGCCGCCGCCCACCAGGCCTGGAGCGCCAACATCTATACCACCGCGTCTGACTTTTTCCCGAAACAGGCCATCAGTTCGGTCATCGGTATTGGCGGCATGGCGGGGTCAATCGGCGGCTTCCTGTTCCCGTTCCTGATCGGCTACCTGCTCGATACCTACAAAGCGGCGGGTGACCTCAACGGCGGGTACAACCTCCTGTTTACCCTCTGCGGCTGCGCCTATCTGATCGCCTGGGGACTGATGTACTGGCTCACGCGCACGGGAAAACCCGTCGTATTGCCCACCAACCAACCGACGACCGTTGCCTGATTACGCGCTTATGACACAGTTTAGTAAACGCCACGCCTGTTCGCCCGACGAGATGCGCGGCATGACGACCCAGTCACTTCGGGAGCATTTTCTGATCGAGACACTCTTCTTGCCCGACGCCTGCTGCTGGACGCTCTCCTTCTATGACCGTTACCTGACTGGCGGCGCCATGCCTACGAGTCAGCCCCTGCCGCTGGACAACCCGGCCGACCTGCGGGCGAGTTACTTCCTCGAACGGCGCGAGTTAGGGATCATCAACGTCGGCGGTGCCGGGCAGGTGATCGCCGACGGGGTAACGTACCCAATGGCCTACAAAGAAGCGCTCTACCTGGGCCGGGGCACGCAGTCGGTCGTCTTTCAGTCGGATGATGCCGCCACGCCCGCCCGGTTCTACCTGAACTCCACGCCCGCCCACGCCACGTACCCCAACCGACTGGTTACGCGGGCCGACGCCGAGGTAGTCGAGTTGGGTAGCCCGGCCACGGCCAACCACCGGACGATCAACAAACTGCTGGTCAACAGCGTGTTGCCAACCTGCCAGTTGCAGATGGGCATGACCGAACTGAAATCGGGCAGCGTCTGGAACACCATGCCCGCCCACACCCACGACCGACGGATGGAAGTGTATTTCTACTTCGAAGTGCCCGAGGGGCAGGCCGTCTGCCATTTTATGGGCGAACCGCAGGAAACGCGCCCCATCTGGATGCAGAACCAGCAGGCCGTGATTTCGCCTTACTGGTCGATCCACGCGGGGGCCGGTACGTCGAACTACACCTTCATCTGGGGCATGGCCGGCGAAAACCTCGACTACGGCGACATGGACTTCTGCGCCATCACGGATCTACGGTAATTGAATGAATAATGTATGATGAATAATGCACAATGAGCTGACGCACAATTGAGTTGACGCCCCCTTGTACATTGTGCATCGTACATTATTCATTGTCCATCATACATTATTCATTACCTCACCCCTTTATTCATTACCTCACCCCTTTCTATGCAACAAGCGTTTTCCTTAGCGGGTAAAGTGGCGCTGGTAACCGGGTGCCGCCGGGGTATTGGCAAAGCGATGGCCGAAGGGCTGGCTGAAGCCGGAGCCGATATCATCGGTGTGTCGGCGTCGCTTGAACTGTCGGGTTCCGACGTCGAGCAGGCCGTGACGGCGCTGGGTCGCCGGTTCTACGCCTATCAGGCCGATTTTGGCAACCGCGATGCCCTGCGGGCTTTCGTTGAGCAGGTACGTGCCGACCACCCGATGATCGACATTCTGGTCAATAACGCCGGTACGATTCTGCGGCAGCCCGCCGCCGAGCATGCCGACGCCTACTGGGATGAGGTCATCGCCATCAACCAGACCGCGCCGTTTATCCTGACCCGCGAACTGGGCCGCGACATGATTGCGCGGGGGTCGGGTAAGATTATTTTTACGGCCTCTCTGCTCACCTTTCAGGGCGGTATCAACGTACCTGGCTACGCCGCCAGCAAAGGCGCCGTGGGTAGCCTGGTGAAAGCCTTTGCCAACGAATGGGCCGGGCAGGGTGTCAACGTCAACGCGATTGCACCGGGCTACATTTCGACCGACAATACCGAAGCCCTCCGCAACGACCCGACCCGCAGCGCCGCCATTCTGGGGCGTATTCCCGCCGGGCGCTGGGGTGAGCCCGACGATTTCAAAGGACCCACCGTGTTTCTGGCCTCCGACGCCGCCCGGTACGTCCACGGCACCATCCTGACCGTCGATGGCGGGTGGATGGGGCGATGACACGAACCGGTGCGTTCCAGCTCAGCCTTCTTTTGACCTCCTACCCGCATGCGACTCCTCCCTTTTCTGCTCCTGCTCACTACCACTCTCCACGCGCAGCAACCGCCTTACTCGCAGCGCATGGCCGATTCGTTTATGCGCTGGCATCCCGACTCCATCGTGGTGGGCAACCTGAAAGCGACCCGCTGGGATTATGAGCAGGGGCTGATGCTGCTGGCCCTGCAACGAGTCTGGGAACGCACCGCCGACGCCCGGTACGTCAACTACATCGTTCACGACCTCGATCTGTTTGTGGGAGCTAAAGGGCAGATCAAAACCTACCGCCCCGACGACTACAACCTTGACAACCTGACGCCCGGCCGGGTGCTGCTCATGCTGGCCCGGCAAAGCCTGCCGGGGCGCGAAAAATACCAGCTGGCCGCCCAGACCCTTCGTCAGCAACTGGCCGTCCAGCCACGTACCCAGGCCGGTGGTTTCTGGCACAAACAGCGCTACCCCAACCAGATGTGGCTCGACGGCTTGTACATGGCCGAGCCTTTCTACGCCGAGTACAGCCAGCTGTACGGCGAAACGGCCAATTTCGACGACATCGGCAAGCAGTTCGCCCTGATTGAGCAACACCTCGTCGATCCCAAAACGGGCCTGCTCTACCACGGCTACGACGAAAGCCGGCAACAGAAGTGGGCCAACCCGCAAACGGGTCAGTCGCCCAACATATGGGGTCGGGCGATGGGCTGGTACGCGATGGCGCTCGTCGACGTGCTCGACTACGTACCTGCCAGCCACCCGCAACACGCCAAACTGGTGCGCTACCTGCAACGGCTGGCCCCCGTGCTGGCCAAGTACCAGGACCCAAAATCGGGCGTCTGGTATCAGATCATCGACCAGGGCACCCGCGCCGGTAACTACCTCGAAGCGTCGGCCTCGTGCATGTTCGTGTATGCGCTGGCCAAAGCCGCCCGCCTGGGGTACATCGCGCCGACCTTTGCTCAAAATGCCCGCACCGGGTACACGGGTATCCTGAAAACCTTCGTCGCTACCGAACCGGACGGCACGCTGAGCCTCAACGGCACGGTCAGTGTCGGGGGCCTCGGCGGAAGTCCTTATCGCGACGGCAGCTACGACTATTACCTGAGCGAACCCATCCGCAAGAACGACCTGAAAGGCGTCGGGCCTTTCATCCTGGCAAGCCTGGAGGTGGAGCTGTTGCCCAGCCTGCGCATCGGTAGTGGCAAAACCGTCGGGGTCGACACCTATTTCAATCACGAGTTGCGGGCCAACGTGCTGGCGGCCAACCGCCCTGCAACCAACACGACCCTGCCGGAACGCGAGCCCTACCACTACACCTGGGAGGATCGCATGCACTCGGGTTTCTGGTGGTGGGGTAACCTGTTCCGGGATCGCGGAGCCAAAACGGTGTCGGTAAACGCGCCGACGGCCCAAAGCCTGGCGGGTATTGATGTGTACATCATCGTCGACCCCGACACGCCCAAAGAATCGCCGCAGCCCAACTACATCGGCCCCGCCGACCGCAAGGCCATTGCCGACTGGGTAAAGGCGGGTGGCGTCCTGGTGCTGATGGCCAACGACACGGCCAACTGCGAGATCCCGCATTTCAACGAACTGGCGAGCCAGTTTGGCATCCGGTTCACCAACAAAAGTCGCAACATGGTGCAGGGAACGAAGTTTGAGCAGGGCACCGTCAACATTGCACCGGGCAATCCGGTCTTCCCCACCACCCGCGTCACGTACCTGAAAGAGTTGGCCACGCTGGCCGTGCAGCCCCCCGCCCGCGCCATCGTATCGGCCGAATCGGATGTGATTATGGCGGTGGCAACGTACGGCAAAGGCACCGTTTTTGCCGTTGGCGATCCCTGGATTTACAACGAATATGTCGACGGGCGGCGCGTGGCGGCCCCTTTCCAGAATGCCCTGGCCGCGCAGGAACTGACCGACTGGCTGCTCGCTCAGGTACGTCGGCCAACCGCCTTATCACGTACTCCAAAACCCTAATCGTTTATGCGTCACTTTATGCTAACCGCTGCCCTGATTGGGCTGACGGCATCGGCCTCCCTGGCCCAACGTACCCAGGCGGGTATAGCCAAAGCCGTCGAGCAACTTCGGCTGGCGCTCATCGACCCCACCGAAGCCCGCCTCACGGCCTTAGTTGCCGATTCACTGAGCTACGGCCATTCGAGTGGCAAGGTCGAAGACAAAGCCGAGTTTATGCGGGCGCTGCTCAGCAACGACTCTGATTTCAAGACCATCAACGTAACCGACCAGACCATCACGCTGGTCGATCAGGTAGCGATGGTGCGGCACGTCTTGCAGGCCGAAACCGTCAACAAAGGCACGCCCGGCACCGCCAACCTGTCGGTGTTGCTCGTCTGGGTCTATCAGCGCGGCAGTTGGAAACTCCTCGCCCGGCAGGCTGTCAAGCGAGCCTAGCGTCATCAGGTATTCATCCGGTTCACTCCCTACTGCGTTGACCAGCCGACCTTCGGTTGCCTCACTGGCCCAGATGGTTTCAGTAATGGGGCATCCATTACTCACCCTGCCCTTGGGTGCCTTGGTTCTTCTGGTGCGCTACGAGACAACGGACCGAGCCATTGGCCTGTCGGCCTTGCTGATTGGGGCCCTGTTTATTCCCCTGGCGGTCGTTATGTACCGCAATCAGGCCAAAGGCACGTACACCAACTTTGACGTATCGGATCAGGCGCAGCGCCAGCGCTGGTATTGGTTGGCACTGAGCTTGTTGACCGGCGTTTCGCTGCTCGTTTTTATAACGAATCAGCCCTATCTGATACGGATCAGCCTTGCTTGTGCTACGCTCTTACTAGGCACGTCTCTTCTGCTTAACCTCCTCATCAAAAGCTCCTTACACGTCTCGCTGAACACGTACCTGGCCTGCCTCCTCTGCTTATTTGATCCCCAGGCAGGCGGGCTGTGGCTGGCGCTAGTCCCGCTGATTGGTTGGTCGAGGTACCAGTTGGGTCGGCATACACTCGCCGAATTAATGGTGGGCGGCATGCTCGGGTTAAGTGCTGGCGGTCTGTTCCTTTTTCTCGCCCAATAGCGCATCAATCGCGTCGATAACCTGCTGTTTCCGGGCGGCATACACGCGGCCCGACACCACGACGTAGTGGATGCCGCGCCGGGTCAGGGCCTGCTCGAATAAATGGTACATTTCCTCGCGGCGATCGCCCAGATCGCGGAGGCCGTCGGCGACCCAGGGTACGTCGGTATTGAGCAGAAAATACGCATCGAACTGCTCCTTCGCGGCCAGTTCGGTCAAGATGGGCGGATGCGCTACGCCGTAGACATCGGCGTACAGCTGCGTGGTAATCAGGTCGGTATCGCAGATCAGCACCCGGTTGGCCAGGGGCAGGGCGCGCGTTACGGCCTCGGTCTGCGCGACGGCAATGCGGGCGTAGTCGCTGCTGTTCAGTTCTACGTTCGTCAGGTCGCCCGACAGAATCAGATCGCGGGCGACTTCAGGTACGTATACCGTGTGGTAATGGTCGGCCAGCTGCTGGGCCAACGTGGTCTTACCAACGCTTTCGGGGCCGTAAAGGCAAATTTTTAGGGGGTCGGGCATGAGGGGTGGCGCCAGCCTGAGCACCCATCGGCGTACTCAGCAGTTGCGTAATATCGTCGTTATCGAGCAAACGTACCTCGCCGGGCTGCATCCCCGCCGCCGTCAGGGGCCCAATGGACCAGCGCACCAGCCGCAACGTCGGGAACCCCACGGCGGCCGTCATCCGACGGACCTGCCGATTTTTCCCCTCGGTCAGCGTCAGGGCGATCCAGGAAGTCGGGATGTTGGCCCGGAAGCGGATGGGCGGGTTACGGGGCGGCAGATCGGGCTCGTCGGTGAGGCGTTGGGCGATGGCCGGGCGGGTGCGGTGCGCTTTCCCATCCACGCTGATCGTGACCCCCTCGGCCAGCTGACGCAGCGCCTCGTCGGTGATGGCTCCGTCGACTTGCACGTAGTAGGTCCGTTCGTGGGCAAACCGGGGGTCGAGCAGGCGGTGGTTGATGCGTTTGTCGCTCGTCAGCAGCAACAGCCCTTCACTATCCGCGTCGAGCCGCCCCACCGGATATACGTCTTTCGCGAAGGCGAACGGCAGATCCGCCAGCGTTTGGTTTTCGCCTTCCGGCGAAAACTGCGAGAGCATCAGGTACGGTTTGTAGATCAGAACGTGCATGGAATAATGAGATAAAGAGTGAAAGAGCGAATGAGTGAATGGGCTGACGCGTTCATTGCGCCTGCGTCAGCCCATTCACTCATTCACTCATTCGCTCTTTCACTCTTTATCTCATTGATCGCTACCCAAACCGGGCCGTGGTCGGAGTGGACAGCTTCGGGGTGGTGACCGGCCGCCTGAATGCGGTCGGCGATGGACTCAGCGACGGAGATGTAATCGATGCGCCAGCCTTTGTTGTTGGCCCGCGCCCCGGCCCGGTAACTCCACCAGCTGTATTCAACGGCATCGGGATTTTTCGTCCGAAATGCATCGACAAAGCCACTGGCAAACCAGCGGTCCATCCAGGCGCGCTCCTCGGGCAGAAAGCCCGTCGTATTTTTATTGCGGGCGGGGTCGTGGATGTCGCGTTCGGTATGGGCGATATTGTAATCACCCACCACGATCAGGTTGGGGCGCGACTGCCGCAAGTCCTGCACGTAGTCGAAAAACTCGGCCAGAAACTGCATCTTCACCCCCTGCCGCAGTTCGCCCGTCGTGCCCGAGGGGAAGTAACAGTTCAGCACCGTGATGTCGTCAAAATCGGTGCGCAGGATACGGCCTTCGCAATCGTAATGCGCTAAGCCACAGCCCAGCACGGCATAGTCGGCGGGGCGTTTCGAGAACGTAGCCACGCCCGAATACCCTTTTTTCTCGGCCGCGTGCCAGTGGTAGGTGTAGCCCAGCGCCTCAAACAGGGCCAGGTCGACCACGTCGTGCGTGGCCTTCACCTCCTGAAAACAGAGTACGTCGGTCGGGTGCTGCTGCAGCCAGTCGATCAGGCCGTTTTTGATGGCTGCCCGGATGCCATTGACGTTGTAGGTAAGCAAGCGCATAGAGGCGCAAAGATACGCGCTGTAGAATTTTAAGGGGCGAAAGGTCGTTTGGTCTGTACAGTTTGTCGTCTGATGCTCGTCATGCCGACAACCACTATCCTGTACTTGTTAACTGTACGTTCATGCGCCTTTGCGTCATTGCCGCCACGCTGTTGCTTACCGCCTGTGCCGCCCCGAAACCGTTCGTGGCCGAATTAAAACCCAACTCCCTCAAAGCCAACAACCTGGAAGAAACGTTGAGCCGACGCGACGAAGTCATGCTGGCCTATTCGCTGGTGAGCTACGACGCCAAGAACAAAGCCGTGGGGGTCGTCAATGGCGGGTGGGGCGTGCAGTCGCTCAAAAAAGGGCAGCAGGCCGACCTCTCAAACGCCCAGACCATTCAGCTGCCCATCCCGCAAAACGGGCGTATTGTGGCGTCGCTGGTGCTGCTGGAAGTGGACGATTACAACCAGGCCTCGACCCTGGTGAGCAAAATTCAGCGGGTCAATAACATCGTCAGCGTACCGGCGGGCGTTTTATTGTCGAGTGTGGAAGCGCTGACGCCCCTGAAATACGTATCGGCCGGACTGGCGGCGGCGGGTTTTGGGCTTCAGTTTGCCAATCAACTCGACGACGATGATGTGTTGGGGCAAAGCAGCGTCGAGCTGACCGATGCGCAGTTGAAGCAGTCGAGCAAACGGTCGATGCGCGTACCGGTCCGGTTTACGGGCACGCACCTGCGCGATTCGTTCGATTACGAGCTGACCTACGATGTGGTGTTAAAAAACGTCAAAATCAAGCCATCTGGGCAAGATTGACTATCTTTGTAAGTTAGTTTTCAGTTGATGCGTCACCCCTTTCCGGTTGGTTTGCCGGCCAGAAATTGGGGTACTGCATACGCCAACTGAAAACGCTAAAAACTGGAAATTGAGCCTTTTCCCATTGCGTAATTCACTCGTTCATTCCGTCCGGCTTACTGGCCCCGCCCTGCTGTTGTTGCTGGCAGCGGCCTGTAAAACGTCGGCACCCGTCGCGACTACGGCTCCGCCGCCAGTACCCGCCAAACCGGCCGTGCTGACGCTGGGCGGCACCAAAGCCTTTTCGAGCGACGAGTTTTTCGATTCCTTCACGAAAAATCAGCTCTCGGCCGATTCGTCGCAGCGCACCGATATTCGTGGTTACCTCGATCTGTATACCAACCTGAAGCTGAAAGTGCTGGCTGCCGAAAAGCAGGGGCGCGACACCACCGAGGCGTTTCGGGAAGAGATGGCGACCTACCGCAAGCAGTTGGCCCAATCGTACCTGACCGACAAAACACTGGTCGATCAGCTCACGGCCGAAGCCTACCAGCGGATGCAGCAGGAAGTCAATGCCTCGCACATCCTGATTGGCGTGGCGGAAGATGCCGAACCGGCCGATACACTCGCGGCCTATCAGCAGGCCCTCTCGGTGCGGGAGCGGCTTCAGAACGGCGAATCGTTCGAGGCGCTGGCCCGGCAGGTATCGAAAGACCCGTCGGCGAAGCAGAACAGCGGCAACCTGGGTTATTTTACGGCCTTCCAAACGGTGTATCCGCTCGAAACGGCGGCCTACACGCAATCGCCGGGTACGTTGTCGACGCCCATCCGTACCCGGTTTGGCTACCACATTCTGCGGGTCAACGACCGCCGCCCGTCGCGCGGAAAAGTGCAGGTGGCTCACATTCTGGTGCGGCTCTCGCCCACGGCCGAGCCGCAGGGGGCCGCTGCCGCCAAAACCCGCATCGACGAAGCCTACGCCAAGTTGCAGGCCGGTGAGTCGTTTGAAACGGTTGCCCGCACCTACTCCGACGATACGCAGAGCAAAGGCGCGGGCGGTAAGCTGCCGGCTTTTGCCACCGGGCAGAATGTACCGGCCTTTGAAGAGGCCGCTTTTGCGCTCACCACGCCGGGCAGCTACAGCACTCCGTTCAAGACTAATTACGGCTGGCATATCGTGAAACTCATTGGCCGCCAACCGATGGAATCGTTCACCGAACTGGCCCCCGCCATCCGGCAGAAAGTTGTCACCGACTCCCGCGCCGACGTGCTCCGGCAGGCCACGCTGGCGCGCCTGAGCCGCGAGTACAAGGTGATCGAAAACGAACCGGTCAAAGACGCTGCCCTGGCCAAAGGCGATTCGAGCCTGTTTATGGGCAAATGGCGGGCGGGCAAATTCCTCGACGACCCCTTTACGACCCAGCCCCTGCTGACGATCGACAATCAGGCGATTCCGGCCCGGAAATTCTTCGATTATGTGGAGCAGAAGCAGTCGGCCCGGATGGAGCCGAGCGGTCCGCCGCGGGGCCTCATGCGCCGGTTCTACAACCGCTTCAAAGGTGATCAGCTGATCGCCGCCGAAGAAGCGAATCTGGACCGAAAATACCCTGAATTCCGCGCCCTGCTCAACGAGGTGCGCGATGGCGTGCTGCTGTCGCAGGTGATGGAAGAACAGGTCTGGGAACGGTCGATGGCCGATTCGCTGGGGCAGAAAGACTTTTACGAGAAAAACCGGGCGAAGTACCAGTATCCGGAACGGGCCGTGGCGACCATCATCGACGCCGCCGACGAGAAGCTACTGGCCGAAGCCAAAGCCCGGCTGGCCACCAGCCCCTACACCCTGAAACGGTCGGCACCCGGTCTGCAATTCAGTTCCAACCAGACAACCCTCTCGACGGAAGGCGACGAAGTGCTGTATGAGGTGATGGTGACGATGGTCAAGAATCCGGCCTACGTGGTGGAAGTGACGGCCTCGCGCGACGCCTCGGAAAGCGACACGGTCTCGACGGCCCGGCTGCGGAGGGTGGTAAACTACCTCACGAAAAACGGCGTTCAGTTAGCACGGATCACCGAAAAAGATGTGCAGGCGTTTCGACCCAATGCCAACGGTGCCGCCGCCCGGCGGGTCACGTTTACGTATGGCAGTACGTCGAAGCAGGACGTGGCGCGGGTGCTGAGCAGTCAGCAGCCCAACGCCGTCGTGATCACCGAAGGCATTTTCGCCAAAGGTCAGAATAAATTGGTCGATGAATTGCCCTGGCAGAAAGGTACCAGCACGTTTACGGCTAATAACCGGGTGGTGCAGGTGACCATCAGCCGGATCGATGCCCCCCGCCCGCGCACCTTTGCCGAAGCCCGAGGCGCCGTTATTAACGATTACCAGGCGTTTTTAGAGCAGCAGTTTATCGCCAATCTGCGCCAGAAATACCCCGTTCAGGTGAACGAGGACGAGTTAAAGCGACTAGTAAAGTAAGGTCAAGGTCTCCGGTTCAAGCGGTCCGCCGCTACGGGGTCGAGGTTAGCTGCCAAGTTAGCCAACCCCGGCCAATGAATCTGGGCCATTGAATCTTGAACAGACATCCATGAACAAGAGTCAAACCATTTCCCTGAGTGTGCTGGGCGTTACCCTAACGCTGGCTCAGGCCTTCAGTACGGGCGGTTTTGCGTCGCGGAAGGCGGTGTTGCCGCAGCCGCTCCGGTCGGAAGTAGCCGCGCGCGACACCATCGAAGACCCCAGCGCGGTCGTCCTGAACAAGATCATCGCCAAGGTCGACAACTACTACGTGTTGCAGTCGGACCTGGAGGAGTCATACAACTCGTATGCCGCGCAGGGGCAGCAGGCGCCCCAGAAGTGCCAGTTGCTCGAAAGCCTCGTCATCAACAAAATGATGCTGGCCAAAGCCGAGATCGACTCGGTGGTGGTCGATGATAAGCTGGTGGATAGCCAGCTCGACAGCCGGATGTCGTACATGATTCAGCAGTATGGGTCCGAGAAAAACATTGTCGAGCAGTTTGGTAAGAGCCTGGAGATGCTCAAGAGCGAGGTACGTACCCAGGTGAAAGACCAGATGCTGACCCGCAAGATGCAGGAGACGATCACGGCCAAAACCAAGGTGACGCCCCGCGACGTGCTGAAATTCTTCAACAGTATCCCGAAAGACAGCCTGCCCTACATGCCCGCCGAAGTAGAAGTGGGGCAGATTGTGCGGTACGCCAAAGTGAGCAAAGCCCAGAAAGACCAGCTCATTCAGCGGCTGCGTTCGTTGCGTGACAGCGTTGCGGCCGGGGCTGACTTCGCCGCCCTGGCTAAAGCCAATTCGGAAGACGTCGTTTCGGCGCAGAACGGCGGCGACCTCGGCTACGCCAAACGCGGGATGATGGTCGCTCCGTTTGAAGGGGCCGCCCTGAAACTCAAGCCCGGCGAGATGTCGGACGTAGTGGAGTCTGACTTTGGGTATCACCTGATTCAGTTGATCGAAACGCGCGGCGCCGAGTACCACGCCCGCCACATTCTGCTGCGCCCGGAATACGCCCGCCTCGACGTCAACGAGCCGACCCGTTTTCTGGACAGCCTGAAGCATCAGATCGAGATTGACAGCATCAAATTCGACAAAGCGGCCAAAGATTTTTCGGAAGACAAGGCTACGGCCGATGCGGGTGGCATCATTCGTGATCCGCAATCGGGAGGGTCGCGGCTGGCGATGGACGGCTCGATGGACTACGCCATGTTTACGATTCTCGACACAATGACGGTTGGCAAAATCACGCCGGTACTCCCCTACCGCTCCGACGACGGCAAAACCGGCGTGCGGATTTTGTACTACAAAACCAAAATCCAGCCCCACACGGCCGACTATAAGGTCGACTTCGAAAAGCTGCAGAATATCGTTTTGCAGAACAAGAAGAACAAAGCCATCGACGAGTGGTTTCGTAAATCAGTCAGTGACGTCTACATTACCGTCGATCCGCAATACACGGGTTGTCGCATCTTCGGCACCACCCAGACAGGCAGTGCCCAGGCCAGTAACAATTAATGAATAATGTACGATGCACAATGTACAATGGGAGCGCTCAGGTGACGTACCTGGCCGTTACGAGGTAGCCGCCCATTGTACATTGTGCATCGTACATTATTCATTCCTTACCCTACGTTCATTCTTAAACTCAACTACTAGTGCCTTATACTTCCGACGTGGCGGCTGCAGAAGCCCTGAAAGACGCTTATAAAAAGCTTAGTACTGAAATTGGTAAGGTCGTTATCGGGCAGGACGAAACCGTCCGGCTGCTGCTTACCGCTATGTTTTGTCAGGGACACTGCCTGCTGGTGGGCGTGCCGGGGCTGGCTAAGACGCTGCTGATTCAGACGATTGCCAACGCCCTGCACCTCGATTTCAACCGGATTCAGTTTACGCCCGACCTGATGCCGTCGGATATTCTCGGCTCCGAAACGCTCGATCAGGACCGGAACTTCAAGTTCATCAAAGGCCCCATTTTCGCCAACATCATCCTGGCTGATGAGATCAACCGGACGCCGCCCAAGACCCAGTCGGCCCTGCTTGAGGCCATGCAGGAATACAAGGTGACCATTGCCGGGCAGAACTACCCGCTGGGCCGTCCCTTCTTCGTGCTGGCGACGCAGAACCCCATCGAGCAGGAAGGGACGTACCCACTGCCCGAAGCGCAGCTCGACCGGTTTATGTTTAACATCTACCTCGATTACCCGTCGTATCAGTCGGAGCTGGCGATCGTGAAGAGTACGACCAGCGACGAGCGGTATCAGGTAAAACCGATTCTGACGGGCGAAGAAATCTCGGAGTTTCAGCACCTGGTTCGGCGCGTCCCCGTGGCCGACAACGTGGTGGAATACGCCGTAAAACTGGTGCACAAAACGCGCCCCAACACCGAATTGGCCGCCCCCGATGCCAACCAGTATCTGGAATGGGGCGCGGGTCCGCGGGCCTCGCAGTCGCTGATTCTGGCGTCGAAGTGCAATGCCTTGCTCAACGGCAAGTATTCACCCGATATCGAAGACGTGCGCGCCGTGGCGTTGCCCATTCTGCGGCACCGCATCGTCCGCAACTTTAAAGCCGAAGCCGAAGGCATCACCGTCGAGCAATTGGTGAAGAAGTTGATGTAGACTTTTGTAAGCTGGAAAGTCAAAAGTCCGGAGTCTGGAAAGTCCGTTTTTGTGATGCTTCTGCAAAACAAGTACTGGCAACTTTCCATACTTCGGACTTCATCTTTCTAAACCGACTTTCCAGACTCTACTTAATTGCCCAACGCCTCCACCTGCGCCCAATAGTCGAGGTCGACGGCGGCGGGTTCAAAGCCGATCTGAGCCAGGTCGGCTTTGTTTTTAATGATGACCCATTTGGGTGCTTTCTCGTCGGTGAGGGCGAGCAGCGCATCGGCGTAGGTACGTCGGAACAGGGCGGGCATGTGCACCTGATCGGCGTAGCGCGTGGCCACGATGCCTTTACCACTTTCATCCTGCGTGGCCACCAATTGCTGAAGCAGCGCGGGCGTCAGAAACGGCTGATCGCAGGGCATGATGACGAAGGCCTCGATGCTTGGCTGCATCATAAAGAGACCAACCATGCCCATCTTCACCGACGACGCAATGCCCTCGCTATAGGTGGGATTATCGATTAGGGTCACGCCCAAGCCGTCGAGTTCGGCGGCGACAGCCTCACGCTCATGCCCCAGCACGACCACTACAGGCCCGCCTAATTCGGCTGCCAACGCGACTTCGGCGGCCGTTCTGACGAGCGACGTGCCATTGATACTGAGTAATTGTTTGTTGATACCCCCAAAGCGTTTGGAAGAGCCTGCGGCGAGTACAATGATGCCTATTGTCATGAATGTCGTTTCTCAAAAACCGATTCGGGGTAGCTTACTTCGGTTAGGAACAGCCCATTGGGTGGTGCGGCCCGGCCTGCCCGCGTGCGGTCTTCGGCCTGAATAATGGCTTCAAACTCGGCTACGGTCATCCGCCCCTGCCCCACCTCCAGCATCGTCCCGACCAGGCAGCGCACCATCCCGTACAGGAAGCGGTCAGCCTTGACGTGGTAAACGAGGTGGTTGCCCTGCCAGCGCCACTCGGACCGCATCAGCTTGCAATGGTAATGGTTAACCTCCGTCCTGACTTTACTAAAGCTACGAAAATTGCTGTAGCGGAGCAGCGTAGCGGCCGCTTCGTTCATGGTGTCGACGTCGAGCGCAGGCCGGAAAATATAGGTCTGATGCGTATCAAACGGGCTTTTCTGCCGACAGATGTGGTATTGGTAGTAACGCGCCGTGGCCGAGAATCGGGCGTGATCGGTGGGGCCAACTGGAAAGATGTCGTAGATGGCGATGCCATCGGGCAGCATGTTGTTGAGCGAGTAGATCAGCAGGTCCGTCTCGGGCAGGTCGCCGTCCGTCTCGAAGTGGGCGAACTGCTGGGCCGCATGCACGCCCGCGTCGGTACGCCCACTACCCACCACGTAGATCGGGCGGCTCAGGCGCTTGGTCAGCGTTTCCTCAAGCACCTGCTGCACACTAATGCCGTTCGGCTGGTACTGCCACCCATGAAATTCGGTGCCTTTGTACGCTAACTCGATAAAATAACGCTGCATAGGGGAATGTCAGTAGGCTGCGCCGTCATTTGACTTCGTCGTCATTGGTGGTCATTGATTGTCATTTGTCGCAAAACAACGAATGACAATCAATGACCACCAATAACGCGAAGCAGATGACAGCGCAACCCACCTAATCAGTCAAATTTTCCGCTGATCACGCAAGGCCAGCATCGTGTTAACGACTAACTCGTTGTGGTTGAACGTTCCGCCAGCCATGGCATAGACCTGACCGGCGTCGAACTCATAGCGAATATCGCTTTGCTGCTCGAGCGTTTCGTAGTCTGGGTACGTTAGCAAACGGAATTGGGTGGTTGGCTCCATTCGTCAGGTACGTTGTTACGCCATGATCTTGCCCAGCGCGTTATTGTACAGCGGAGCGGCTTCGGCGGAGGTCAGCACGGTCTGCCCGTTCACCACAAAATCGGCGGGGGTTACGTTGCCGATCTGGCTGTAGGCGATGTGGGTACGTTCCATGAACTGCTCGAACGCCGACTGCTGCTCCGCCGCGACCGACACGACCACCCGGCTCTGGCTTTCGCCGAACAGGTACGCGTCGGTGCGGTAGTCGCCGTCGGTGGTGATGGCAAAGCCCGTGTTGCCCGCCATGGCCGACTCGGCAACGGCCACAAACAGGCCACCGTCGGAAATGTCGTGGGCCGAGGCGATCAGCTTCTTCGTGATCAGTTGTTTCACCGTCGCCTGCACGGCCAGTTCCTGCTCGATGTCGAAGGCCGGCGCGGGCGAGGCTTTCACCTTCCGGTACGAATAGAGGTATTCCGACGAGGCGATGTCGTTCTGCGGTGAACCGATCAGGTAGATCAGGTCGCCGCCCGCCGGCCGGAAGTTGAGCGTCATGCGGTTGTCGGGGTTTTCCATCAGGCCCAGCATGCCAATGGTCGGCGTCGGGAACACGGGGCCGTCGTCCGACGACTGGTTGTAGAAACTCACGTTGCCCCCCGTCACTGGCGTTTCAAAGCGGCGGCAGGCTTCGCCCATGCCTTTCACGGCTTCCACAAAGTGCCAGTAGACCTCAGGTACGTAGGGATTGCCGAAGTTCAGGTTGTTGGTCACGGCCAGCGGTTCGCCACCCGTGCAGACGATGTTGCGGGCGGCTTCGGCCACGGCGATCTGCGCGCCCACGTAGGGGTTGGCGTTGACGTACCGGCTGTTGCAGTCGACCGTAATGACGATGGACTTCTCGGATTTCGGGATACCGGCACCTTTCACCCGCACCACGGCCGCGTCAGACGGGGCGTTGGTGCTGCGGTTGCTGGTGCCCACCATCGAGTCGTATTGCTGGTAGACCCACTGCCGCGAGCAGATATTCGGGTGGCTCAGCAGGTGCGTAGCTACGGCCGATAGTTCAGCGGCTGGCACGTCGGGTACGCTCGCAATCTGAAACTTCCGGAATTCGTTGATGTAGGCCGGTTCTTTATAGTCGCGGCGGTATTGGGGCGCGCCGCCACCCAGCACCAGGTCATGAGCCGGCACGTCGGCAACGAGCTGTCCGTACCGGTAGAAATGCAGCCGTTGGGTGTCGGTCACCTCACCAATCTGGGCGCAGTGCAGGTCCCACTTGTCGAAGATCCCCTGGATGATGCCTTCTTTGCCTTTTTCGATCACGACCAGCATCCGCTCCTGTGACTCCGAGAGCAGAATCTCGAACGGGGCCATGTTGGTCTGACGGGTGGGCACTTTGTCGAGGTCGATGATCATGCCGTGTTCGCCTTTGGCACTCATCTCCGACGTTGAGCAGATAATGCCCGCCGCGCCCATATCCTGAATCCCGATTACATAGCCCGTGGCGATGATTTCGAGCGTGGCTTCAAGCAGCAGCTTCTCCATGAACGGGTCACCCACCTGCACAGCCGGCAGCTTGTCCGTCGAGGCGGCGGTAATGTCTTCCGAGGCGAACGTAGCGCCGTGGATACCGTCTTTCCCCGTGGCCGACCCGACGATGAAAACCGGGTTACCCACGCCATACGACGTAGCTTTGGCGACCTTACCTACTTCGACGATCCCCGCCGAGAAGGCGTTGACGAGCGGGTTGGTGTTGTAGCATTCATCGAAATAGATTTCGCCACCCACCGTCGGGATGCCGAACGCGTTGCCGTAGTCGCCAATGCCTTTTACCACGCCACGCAGCAGCCGACGTGTTTTGGGCAGGGTCAGGTCGCCGAACCGCAGCGAATTGAGCTGGGCGATGGGGCGCGCGCCCATCGTGAAGATGTCGCGGTTGATACCACCAACGCCCGTTGCGGCACCCTGATAGGGTTCGAGGGCCGAGGGGTGGTTGTGCGATTCGATCTTGAACGAGCACGCCAGGCCGTCGCCGATGTCGACCAGGCCCGCGTTTTCTTCGCCGGCCTTAGCCAGCATGCGCTCGGAGTCGCGGGGCAGGGTCTTCAGCCACACGATGGAGTTTTTATACGAACAGTGTTCCGACCACATCACCGAGAAAATGCTGAGTTCGGTGAAATTGGGCTGGCGACCGAGGATGGCAATGATCCGCTCGAACTCATCGGGCAGCACGCCCAGTTTACGGGCGGTTTCGACAGTTGGCAGGGGATCGAGGTTGATCTGCGGTTGTTCTGTGGCGTTCACGTGGGGCAAAAATTGAGATGAGAGAGCGATTAAACGACGACCGATGAGTCGTTCGTTATCAAGATTTTACGGGGGTTGACCACTGGCTTGACGCTGCAAAAATAGCCTTTTTTAGCCGTTCGGGGGCATTTTTTTCGGCATAGTGCTTGACAAGCGCCGGGATTTAGCCTACTTTTGCATCATCAATCACCCAGAGAGATGGCAGAGTGGTCGATTGCGGCGGTCTTGAAAACCGCTGACTGTAACAGGTCCGGGGGTTCGAATCCCTCTCTCTCTGCAACCTAAAGTGTTTATGACGAAGCCCGCCCACCACAGCGGGCTTTTTTTATGCCCTATCAGGCCAGAAACCGCTATTTGATCGTATCGGAAGAAACCAGCCGTACGATTTTGAGGTGGCATTAAAAGGGCCGAGGTGGCACTAAAAAATACCTTTCACAACTTCTTTCATATGTTTTAATGTAACTACATACGTTTGGTAGTTTCGTATCCTTTTTCTTTAAAAGAGGCAACGACTACCTATGAAACCATCTCGAATGGAAATGCTCTTTTGGGGCCATTCTTCTGCCAAAGACCCCGATATTATCTCTCTTTATTTCCGTGTTACGATCAATTCCCAACGGGCCGAACTCGGTTCTACTGGCATCAAAGTACACCGTAAGCAATGGAGCCAGGAGGGCCAGCGTCTAACCGCCCGCACACCTGAAGCCGGGCAACACAATCAAACGCTATCGATCTGGAAAACCCGCGTTCAAGCTATCTACAACGACCTACTACGGTCTGGTGAGCCTTTCACAGCATCGTACGTCAAGAAGCTTTTTCACCAGGAGGGCAAAGGATACTCCTTCATCCATCTATTCGATCATTACTTAGCGTCACTAGTAAAGAACCCGGACATAACAGAAGGGACACGCGAAACCTACGCTACTGTCAGAAC
This sequence comes from Fibrella aestuarina BUZ 2, assembly GCF_000331105.1. Lineage (NCBI taxonomy): Bacteria > Pseudomonadati > Bacteroidota > Cytophagia > Cytophagales > Spirosomataceae > Fibrella > Fibrella aestuarina. The sequence continues at coordinate 4,633,471 of NC_020054.1, forward strand.
AAAGGTAGGCCACTGGCTGGCATCGACTAAGCAAGGCGATCTGTTGGCGGAACGTTTTGGAAAAGCTGTACTTGAGCAGTATCGTACGTTCATGCGTAACGATGAAAGCCGCAAACCCGCCACAATTCGGAAGCACTCGAATACGATCAAACAAGTACTTTCCTACGGCTATCTAAACGACTACATTCAGCGCAATCCCTTGCAGGGCTACCGCGTCCCATCGGTTAAGCCAAACAAGCCCGTTTATCTAACCAAAGAAGAACTGGTCACGCTGATAAACTACGACTTTGGCCCCGACAAGGTATTGGGCGAAGTACGAGACTACTTTCTTATTCAGTGCTTTACTGGTCTCGCGTACTCCGACATTAAGGGTTTGCGTTACGACCACTTTTCGTATCAAGAACATGAGGAGATTGGCATGATCTGGTTAGAGAAAGACCGTGTAAAACCGGAAACACCGCCCGACAGCCGCTTCACCCCGTCGTTCAGTTCATCTTATCCAGCCGCTACGATGGCAAACCGGAAAACCTTCACGTTCGCCCAAACCAGAAAACTAACCTGTACTTAAAAGTGATTGCGTTGCGACTAGACATCGCCAAACGTATTACCACCCATACGGGCAGACGAACGTTTGCCAATCTGTGCCTGAACGGCGGATTATACGCGTCGATCTTCGCCCCAGGTGCCCGCTTGCTTGACACGGTACTTTCTAAAGAAAGCACGATAACCATGATGGGCCGTACATCGGCAAAAGGCTTGGAAGCTTACGCCAGCCCCGATGAACGGCGGATCATGCAGGAATTCAAGAAAAGCGCATAACCAAAACGCCCCGGCTAGTGTAGCCGGGGCGTTTCTGCTATTCGGTATCGTCTTCGCCGGGTTCGTCGGCTGGCATGGTTTCTTCGAGCAAAGCCAATGCTTTGTCAATACCGGCCCGTTCCCGAAGCGTCAACAGTTGCGCCGGAGTCCAAATGTCTCCATCAGCAACTGTTTCGAAGAAGTAAGCTACTGAGGCTTGTAAGGATTGAGCGGCTTCTTTAAACTCCTGGTGTTGTATGCTGATATTCTCCAGCTCGTACAGAATTGTCTCCAACGTCATCCTGATTGACATCTTTTATGGATGCAAAGGTAGCATTGTACGCGCTTACAACTCACAAACTAAAAAACTCAACGATTGGCAAATGAACCGTTATAGCAGAGCAATAACAATGCTACGTTCATGGTACTTATTATAAAAAAATTGCAGCTTAGTGACAAACGAAGCAATTCACACCTTATTCAGCTATCTTCAATAGCTATTTTTTGAAAAAATTGTGCGGTCAAATTGCTTCAATAAAGAGAAATCAACTAATTGATAATATTAGATTCATCTAACAATTAAGAACACAACACAATGGTCAAACGTTCCAACTTTGTATAGTATGGACTAGGTTCTGACGCCCTAACTCATACGCGATAAAAGGAGCGTTTTCTTGTAAATAGCTAAACTGAACTTTGTTTTTAACATAGTCTCTTATAATTCCAAGTCTGGCTTGAACTAAGTTATCATCAATATTGAGTTTCAATTTTCTGATTGTGAAATCCACTAAACTATATTGATTTGAATCAAGAAAATTAGGTTGGTTGTTTGGGTGAATAAGATAAGTTCTGAAATCCAAAACGAACCATCCATACTGAACAGTAAAAGGATCTACTATAGTATAATTTAGTTTTCGACTATTAAATCGCCTAGCAGCTAATCTAAAATTAGCCCATTCGTAAGCAAGGCTAGGGTCAACATCTCTAGATATATAATGATCTACCGTTGGATCACCAGTATGAGCAGGTATTTTTATTGCACAATATGCACAAATATTATCATAAGAAGTCTGTAACTCCGGTATACATTTCCTCCAATATTCTTTTCTAATCCATTCTGAACCTCTTGGTCTAGGTGTCGTTTTTAAGAATTTCAACCCTTTCTGACGAACTTTAATATCAAAATCGCCAGGTTCTTGCTTCGGAGTTACTGGTATCATCTCTGTTCAAATATTTTCAAAGTTTAATACCAAAGCTATCTGCATAACTACGCCACCTTGACCAAAAAATATCGAATGGACCTAGTACTTTTCTTAATTCGTTTGTTATTTTTTCTACATCATCCTTAGTAGCGTCTATATTACTCTGCATTTCGATCGCTTTGGAAATGACTTTCTCTGATTTAATACTGCCTCTCGGCTGATCTAGATTAAAGGCGTCCGAAGTTAACCACGAATCAATTGTACCTCTTTTTTCAAATTCAATGTCATTAATAGTGACATCTGCATTTTTACTATGCCTTTCACTGCTAATATCTAAGTGAAATAACCTATCCTTGTAATCGTCAAAGATGTTTTCTACAGAACCTGTTACAATTGGAGAATGTGTAGTTATCATAAACTGTATATCTAGTTCACTGCTTAGCTCACTAGAAACTTCTAGCATTGCAGGCAGTATCTTTCTTTGCCATTGTGGATGTAAGTGCACCTCTATTTCATCGATTAGAAAAACCATATTTTTGGCAATATCCTTTCGACTATTTTCTGAATATAGCTTATGTTCCTGCCAAGTCCAGACTATTAAATAGGCTAACGAAAGTATTCGTCTAACTCCTTCAGATGCGTGAATAACTGGTATTTCACCGTAAGGATGCTTGATAGTAGGCATTATTCGGCTGTCATAAGGCAATCGAACTAAGCTACCAGGTATTAATAAGCCTAAATCACTTGTATTTGGTGGAGAAAGCTGCTTGAGCACCCTTTTAAGGATGTCAAAAGACGAATCGTTAGCCTGCTGCCAAATTACCCAGTCATTAATTAGTCCATTGCAAAGATAAGTTGAAGCTCCTTTCCTTGACTTCAGGGAGTTTACGTCTCTTATATTTTCGACTAATCCTTCCCAAATTTCATTTTTAGTAAAAACTAAAGACCGGCCTTCTTTTTCTGCAAATGGGCTCGAATTAATATTGGGATCCATAACAGCGAATATACCGTTCGCTTTTGCATATATAATAAGGGCTTGATCTGAGCTTTCTTCTGTTTTTTGCCATTCTGAACTCCCCCTATTGTAAAAGGCGACCTGAAAGTTTGAAGCTCCATCATTCCCCTCTGTACCTGAAGAAATAATTGAAGGACCTTTCTTTATATTCTCAATACCTGGATAAAGAGGGTCATTTGTCCAAGTATTTGTCAACATCCACCATATAGATTCTAAAATAAACGTTTTACCTAAGCCATTATCACCAGTAATGATATTGAATCTTTTATTAAAAAAAAAGCTGAAAAGCATTAGCAGGGCCAACGTTTTCTATAGTTATGCTTTGAAGTGACTTTACCTTCTCCGCAGGGGCATCTACAGGAGCCGGAATAGAAAAAAAATTCCTGAATACCCCCCAATTAAATCCATCCGGCGACAATAAATTATTACCTCTATATTCTATAGGAATATCAAAATCAAAAAGCACAACCTCTTCTTCTGATATATTAAATTCTGTATAAAACAATTCTTTAATGGCCTCTAAGCTTAGCTTTGTTTCAATCCAATTATGATCTCTGTACAACCAAATTGCCAAACTGTAGAAAGGAATTTTATTGCCGTTTTGAAGATTATTAGCTAGTACATCAATATAATTTTCTGACCAGCCCCATAAGTTTGATCGTTTTGGATGAATGAATGCTTCGCCGAATTTCTGAGTTCTATTACTTTGTGAACCGCTATTAGCATAGTCGGACTTCAACCAAAACTTCTCTTTTTCTGACGGCCTAAATACTCTAAAAAAATACGTCGTATTAACTATTGGCTTGAAATGAATTTCTAAAAACTCCGCCTCTAAATGGCTGATCTGAAACTCTATCGTTCTTCCAATTGGCAACTTATTATGTTTGCATACTAAAAAGGTAATACCATAAAATGGCTGAACATTTTCTAAGTCAGCGAATGCTCTATGAACAGCATCTTGGCTAATGTACATAAATCAAATCGATCTTAATTGATTAACTGAGTAGTGGCAAAATTCTTCACTAATATCAATACCTGATACGTTCCGATTCATTGTTAAGCCTACTCTAGCAGTAGTTCCACTTCCTAGAAAAGGATCAAGTACCTTCCCCCCCTCAGGGCATCCTATATTTATGCATCTTTCAACAAGTTCGTCTGGGTATGGAGCTGTACCTAAATTTTGGGCTTTAGGACGGGCCGTGATTGTCCACATATCCTCTTGCGCGGCTTCCATCAGTGGAGCACGGTTAAAATAATAATCCTTATGCTTAGTCAACATAAAGATAAATTCATAACTGCGCCTTGGACGGTCTCTTACAGCTTCAGGCAGTGCATGCTGTCTGTACCATATGATTGTACTACGTAAAACCCATCCTCGACTCATCATCTCGTTTGTCACTCTCCAAGGTATTCCTATTAGAGATTTTGGCTTAATGCCGATACCCAGACCACCACTTTTGTCAACTGCTCGCAAACCGAACCTCCTCTTGCTGCTTTTCTTGTCTACTCCTTTTGATTCTCCCTTTCCTGAGTAATATGTATCTCCAATATTCATGAAAAACACACCTGATGGCTTCATGACTCGGTAGACCTCATCGAAAGTTTGGCATAAGTTATTTACGAATCCTTCGACAGAATCCTCTAGACCAATTTGATTCTCATGTCCGTAGTCTCGTAACCAGAAGTAAGGCGGTGAAGTGATAATAGTATCATAATGATTGCTCGGAAGGGTCTTCATTACGTCCCTCGAGTCACCATTATACACATTCCAAGTACATCCGTTTTTTGCAATTCCTTCGTGTGTTATGATTGTTGGCGTTGCTTTTCTCAATTCAGGTGATTCAGTAGTACTCATTAGTATCCTCTCAAAAATTCGTACCAAAATAGGGGTTACGGAACTCTCTATTCCTCTTTGAGCATAATTATATCAAGTTTTATCGTACTACTCTATCATAAGTTGTTATAAATCTGGCATTTGCACCACTTGAGCACTATGGGCCAAAATGTTGCACCCTTTTTTAAGTGCAACATTTTGGCTATCAAACATTTACACCCTGTACTCCCCCTTTTCAGACCGTATTTTACTCTCCTGACCCCGCCCTTTAGCATCTTGGAAAGTCGCACTTTCCATTTTTTCCGAATATATGAACCGGGGGGCTACATCATTTGAATATCAAAATCCCCCGCGCTTTCCTGCCTGCCGCCCTTCAACAGCCAAAGTACGTAGTAGTCTACCGTGTCGCTGTAGTGCGTCGCCCGCTCTTGCTCCATGCTGCTACTTTCGCTGCTCTTATCTTTCTCGAAGCCCCGCGTAACAGGTGAAGACGTTATCGATATGATAACCGACTTACACCGTATACCATCGAACAACAGCACATACCTTGCATCCTTACCGCTGAGTATGTCGTTGATCTTAACGTACTTGTCGTAGTGGCCGGGGTTGGTCTTAAGCGGGCTGGTACGCACTTTCCAGCCTGCCGCCTTGAGCACGTCGGCAAACTGTTGGAACATGCTTTTTGTAGAGCCTGCCGATTTATTGGCCCCGTTGCGGTCGCCTACCAGCGTTACGGTTTTGTTGCCGTGCCCGGCGTATTCGGTGGCGAATTTATGGGCCAACGTTTCCGACATCGTGAAGCCGGGGTCGGTCTCCTTTACGTGTAGCCCGTCGATGTTGCGGGCTTCCCGGCCTTGTACCTGCCAGGCCGTAAGGCTGGTAAAGTGGGCGTTGAAGTCGATACTTAAATCAATAGCCGCGCCCCGATCATAGAACGCCTTACCCTTGTAAACGGTAAAATCTTCGGTCTCGTGCTCATCGCTGACAACGTGCCGCTCGTGCTGAAACGAGGGGTAAAAACCGTTTGCCAGTCGGCTTATTCGCTTGCCTTCGACTTCGACTTCAAACACCAATTTTTGCAGCGACTTTCTAAGGGTGTCGATGTAATCAGCAGGCAAAAAGGCCATGTTGTCCCGCGTCATTATTTCCAGGTAGAAGTAGTTACCAGGCTCTTGCTTCGCCCATTCTTCGACCGAATGCAACCAAGCCGCGTCGGGTGTCCAGGGTGGCGACGAAAAGACCGCTAACGTATGGTGTAAGGCCGAATCGTACTTACCCACGTTGGCCCGGAGCGTCGGCAAGACGACCTTAAGCCAGGCTTCCCGAAAATTCAAGCCTTCGTCAATAATGTACAGATCGTAGTTACTGCCCCGGTTTTCGTCGCCGCCCAACAAAAAGCCTTCCATTTCGATCACGAAGCCATTGGGAAAGCTGATTACATTTTCCCAATTGTCGGGGCTTTCATGGGGCCGCTCGAAGTGCGGGGGCGGCTCGCGCCAAAGTACAAAACAGCCGACGCAGGTTTTAAAGTCGTATTCGGTTAGACCCCATTTTTTCCAACGGGCTTTTAAGCCTGCGGTTAATTTGGCCTTGCCTTTTTTGACGGTCTTAACGCCCCACCCACACCGCGCTTTGGGTAGGTCTTCCATTGCGTACATGAGGTAATCAGCCATTGTAACCGACTTGCCCCCGCCGCGCCCGCCGATCATGGCCGCTATCTTGTAATGATGGGTCGTAACAGCGGCCAAAAAGACCGCCTGTTTTTCGTTGACTTCGATTTCGATTTCTGCGGCATTTTCCAGAGCCGCTAAATTTTCGGGCATAGTGTTTTTTTGGGAAAGTCGGTTTTTTACTCGCTTTTTATCACTTCGTAGCCGACATCTTGCACCGCCCGTTTTTCGGGCGTCGCCTTGACGACCAACTTAATTTTGGTCGGCTTCTTGTATTCGTCAGTTTTCACTTCGGCGTCGTCTTTATAGGCTCCGTCGATCTTAGCGGCTTCTTTCAATAGCATTTGGAACGCCACGAATTCGCCCGCTTGCAGGGCTTCCATTGCCGCTTTGCGGAATAGCTCGGAATACAGAAACTTAACCCCGTCTTTGTCCTTGGACTGCCGAAGCTCGGCGAAGGTGGCGTAGGCCATGACCAAAATTTCGCGGCTTCGGCGGTCGGCCAAATGCTTGCTTTGCTTGAGCATGGTCAATACCTGACTATCGCTATAGCCTTCCCGGAGCCAGGCCCGCGCCGTGTCGATCTTGTCGAAGGTGTCGAACTGTGTCGGGGTTAGCTCTATCGTTTCATCGATTAGATACCGCTGGTAAACGGTCAATTCGTCGGCTACTTTTTGCAGGTACTTGTTATTCTGTCGCATGTGGTTTGATGAAGGAAGGTTTTGGGCGCAAATCCGGCGATTTACGCCCGTAAATGCCGCGCCGGGTTACTCGTATTGAATTCGTACCAGTTCGGCCCGGTAGTCGTTGATTAGGGCCGTTAGCCGGGCTACGTCGGCTTCCCAGGCTCCGGCCTTTTTGTCGCCGGGCTTGTCTTCGAGCTTGCGCCGGAGCTTGGAAAGGTTAACCTGGTTCTTTTGAATTTCTGCTTTGACTTGGGCTTCGCTCATGCCTAGCCGTATTTCGGTCGGCTTCGGGGCGTCGGTGGCCTGTTTGGGGGCTTCGCCCGTTTCGATCTCGTGCCGTACGGCTTTCCAGTTGGCCCGGATCGTCGTAAGCTCATCAACTACGGCTTTCCGGCCTGCTAGGTCGCCGGGGGCAAAATCGGCCAGCGTATTAGACAAAAGAGCGGCTTGCGTGTTGAGCCGGTCAGACTCAACAGCAAGCCGCTCTTTTCGGTCAGCCGTTACCGTTGCCGGGTTTACTCCGTGCTTTTTTTTGGTCGTCGTCGTTATCCTTCGCGTCGTCGTTGCTGGTTTTGGCCTTGCCGGTTTTTGCTTTGCCGGTGGCGTCGCCTGCTTCGTCGCCTTCGGCATCTTCGGCGGCCTGGTAAGCGGCCTTTGCTGCATCAAGCTCGCTTTGTGATTGCTCGCTTTGCTGGCTTTTGTGGTTCATTTCGGCTAGTTGATACTTAGCCCGGAGTTGTGCGGTTGTCATAACAGAATCTTATTTGGTTTTCGTGGAGCCAGGCAGCTCGTTTAACAGAATTTTATTTGGCCTATTCGGCCTTGCCGGGCTTTCCGGGTTTGTCTTCGATCTCTACGACTTCGACGTAAACGCCGGGGTAATGCTCGGCAATGTATTCGGCGTCGGCGACGTTCATTTTATCCGAAACGACTACGGTTTTTGGCCCTTTCTCGCCGTTAAGCTCGAAGTTGATGCCTTCGGCCTGGTTCAATACGATTACCGACCAAATGCACCACTACGCCGATGTCGGACGCTTGGACTAGAAAGGAGTTACCCAAAATCAAAACGTCGGGTACGTCGCTTGCGTCGGTTCCCTCAATGATTTCTGCCATTAGCTCAGGTGGTTAATACGTAGGCCGTTGTAGTGAGTGATTCTGTCGATAGCCAGGTTAAACGGTTGGTCGCTGTCGGCATCTTCGAGTAACAAAACGTGGTTAGTGTTCACGTTGCCCCGGTAGCCCGAAGCGCCGGGGCTTCGTTTGGTTGTCTTACGGCATCGGGCTTTATGGCCTATCGTTCCGTCAGCTTTGACGTAGGTAAGGGCGAATTCGTGAACCTGCCCGCCTTCCCGTACGGTTTGGTGAATCTCAGCGAATACGGCCCGTTTGGTTATCGTTTGCATGGCTCAAAATTCCCGCCTACGTGCCCGGCGCAAAGGACAGCCTACGCGGCCCGATTAGAACGTCCAAATCCAGCGAAGGGAAAGGGTTTTGTAGCTCCGGTAGCCGACGTAGTAAACCAGGCCCGCGCCGGTCAGGATCGTAACGGCCTGCCAACGCCTACGCCGGTTGGTTTCCAGCCCGGCCCTATCCTTTGCCTCGAAGGCATCAAAGGCTAAGGGCGTTGCCCCTTCCCGGCATTGGGCCAACCGAACGGCCAGCCGGTCTATGTGGTCGTTTGCTTTCTGTAGATCGCGGGTCAGGCTCGAAACTTCTAACCGGCGAAAGTGCAAGGCCGTAAGGCTGTCGAGCAAGGGCCGGGCGTTAGCTACGTAGTCGGCTACGATGTTTAGGCTATCAGTTACCGCGCCCGGCCTTGATTGCGCTGTTGATCTTGTGCATAGCATCAACAGTAGACAAATGGGCATTAGCCCGCATAGAATCTTTTTCCGCATGGTTTCGGATAATGGTTTTCAGTGAGTCAATCGTTTGATCTTTGGCCCGAAGGGCTACCGACGCCCGTAGGCTGTCGGCTTCGCGCTGGTTGACAAGGGCCGTGCTGAGTAAGTCCCGAAAGCCTTCTATCGGCGTCGGTTCGGTGGGCGTCAGCAGATCCACAAACAGGTACGTTAGGGTAGCCGTTATCACCGCGACAACGACTTCGCGAAGTAGATTTTGGATGTCCCTACGGCCTCAGAGCTTGAGCCTTTGAGAAACGAAAGCAATAAGTTTACATAGTGCATGTGGCCGTTTATGAGCGTTAGAACGGCTCAAAATTCCCCCCTCATACAGCGGGCCGAAAGGACAATTCTATATTTACAAACCAATCATAGTTAGTAGCTCTGACTAATGTTACCTATGCCAATAGATACACGAATGAGGGAATTTGGCGACTTACTCAAAGCAGCCAGAGGGACACGGCTTAAAGCTTTGGTGTCATATGAAATCGGCTCTACATGGTCCCGACTTACTGATATTGAAGAAGGCCTAGCCTTTCCCACACTCGAAGAGTTGGAGATACTTTGTTCATTCTACCATACTCCCGAAAGTGAAATAAAGCGTTTAAAAATATTATTAACATATTATATAACTATCATTTAAAACTTATCATATATCATGAAAATGTTGCGCCGTCAACCGAACCAGTTATCAACAAACTCAATTTATTTTTATAGCTATCCTACTGCTATGTCAAATAATATAGCTCGCAATCACAATATCTATACTATTTATATAGAACAGGTAGGTATAAAAAATCCGTTTACTGTGTTAACTCAGTTGTATTGTATTACATGTTTGCTAAACGTGCCACAAAATCGGTTAAATCAGATCATGTCAAAAAAACTAATCTAACCGTTTAATAAATTCGATAACAGTTAACATAAAGTTCTTTATCAGATTATATCATATTGCAATATGATATAATCTGATAAAGAACATGGTTGGAGATTTTTTTGTTTGGTGTGCGGGAACAGACACTAATGTATTGTCAAAGTGTGAAAATGCGGTCAGAACAAAACATATTGGTATGGGAACATTAGTTATTATCCCAGCATTGCTAGGTTTTATATCAATGTCATATGCATTGTCAACAATAGATAAGATAAACTCAAATCCATTTCTATACATTTTTGGAGGATTAGTTTGGGGGGCAATTATTTTTGCATTTGATAGGTTCATTGTATCAACCCATAAAAAACAGCAATACAATTCTCATGAGTTTAAAAACATCACGTTATATATAAGAATTTTATTCGCGCTCATACTCGGTATCGTAATTTCACACCCAATTGTATTATTATATTTTGACAGCAGCATAAAAGAAAGAATTATTAGAGATACTAATAATACGAGATTTGCCGAAGAATTAAAATTTCAAGATAATTATAAACTATTAACTATCAAACTCGACACATTAATATCAATAAAGAGATGTAATGAAAGGTTACTCACTGCGGAGCAGAGCGGAAATAAACTAAATCTTCCATGTGGTAGTTCTTCAGGCATTCCAAATATTAACGGGAAATTTCCAAGAACTAGAGAAATAAAAAACATCATCGACAAATTAGATAATGAAATAAATAAGGAAAAGGAATATATAACATTAAGATTAGATGAATTTCGAAGAGAAAAAGAAAAGTCCAAATCCGAAATATCAAACAACGTCAGTTTCGATTTCTTAAAAAGAGAAATTACATTATCTCAGCTAAAAAAAGAGTATGCAATAGTTGGCATAACTGAATTACTATTGATGATCGCCTTCGTTTTGGTAGATGTATTACCGCTTATCTTTAAAACCTTTTCTCCTTTCTCAATGTACGATAAAATTCTAGTTGATGACACTGAGATACTAAGAAACATAAATATAAATAGCAGAAAGGAATCATTGCAAAAAGCATACGATAAAATTAGCAAAATTTACACAGTAAGTAGAAGTTTAGATTCAACAAACGATTACAAAGATTTCATTGATAATCTTACTCAAAAATATAACCTGAGCAAAAGTACTATAACAGGAATAATATTGGGCTTATTTATTGGGCTATGTTCTTATTTATCAGGTTACATTGACATTACAAGTAAAGAATTATTCAGTATTGCTACCGTTTTGTCCATAATTGTTTCAGTTTTTTCTAATTTTGTAACAGATTTCATCAAGTTCTTATCAAAATTCTTCAAAAAGAAAGAATGAGAAAGTCATTAGTTTCATTTATAATAGTGGCAGTTATAAGCTTTATAACTGCATACTTACTTTTAAAAGTATTGGATAATTTTCCAAGTACTTCTGAAAGTAAAAATAAAAGTATTGATAAAACCAATAAAAATATTAGAAAGGATGACTCTATCAAATATAATAGTGCTGACACTATTCGTCAAATAGACAACAAGACTATTTCAGATTCATTACTCAATTCTGAAATTGAAAAGCAAAAATTAGAAACTGAGATATTATATAGTGCTGAACAAGCACAAAAATACACAAATAGTCCCAATAAGTCTGTGTCAATTTTAAACTATCACCTAGCCAAACTAGAAAAACTTTATAAAATAAAAGGATTATCAGATGAGCAAAATGATTTATTAAAAAAAACCATAATCAAAATCAAAAAGGTCAAAACCATAAAAAGGAACAGCCACCATAATTCCAGATCAGACAGTCTAAGTTCGAAAAATCTCAAAAAATAAATAATTTCCTGTCATTTTCCATACATTGTACTTATTGGTGGTATTACGCAAATCCTGTACTCTAAAATACCTTTGTGTCCATAGTTGAAAGCTTCGGCACATGCCGAATATAAAGGACCGTTCTTGATCCCGCTTTTGGGCAGTCGCTTACGTATTTCGCTTAGAAAACCTAGAATCGTTTGAAGAATTACATTCTTCGGCATGGCTTAGAAAAGTTTAGGTTGTTGATACTGGGTTTACTCCCGCTTTAGTTGGGCATTTTCAGCGGCAAGCATTTCGGCGGCATCGCAAACTTTCTCAATCGCTAACCGGGTAGTCTTTTCGGTGTCGTGTGAAATTGCACCGGTCTGTTTTGCTCGATTTAAGGCCATATTAAGACTACCGTGTAGCTTAGTATTTGATCGCTTCCATTGATTTAAACAGGGTTCACGCCGCGAACTATCGAAATAAGCCGGGCCGTTGTGTCATTATCAAGAATTAAGTTACATTCTTCAAACAGCAGGTCTTTTACACCCTTGCTAATCGCTTCGTCGTTCGGGTTTGCGTACTCCCAAACGTCGCCTTCGCCGATGCTTTGAACCACGCTTAACACCTTCGCTATTCGGTCTACGTCGTTCGCTTTGGCTAGTTTGTCGGCCAGGCTAACCAAGATTTGTTTAGCCTTCAAATAGATGCTTCGTTGCTCCGGCGTCAGTTGCGCCAACAGCTTGCCCCTTTGCCCTTCGGCGTACTTGTGTAGGTTCGATTTAAGGGGGCTATCGGACAGAATAAATAAGGCAAACTGGTTTAGAAAGTCGGCCTTTTTTTCTTTCTCTGTGCGGCTTGTATTCATTGCTGAGCGGCCTTTTTAGCAAATGACGCCGCCAGGATTTTGGTAAACTCAATGGGTGCCAGAATGAGCACGATAAACAGGCTTATCCCAATAAAAGCAAGGGAAATAAGCAAGCCAGCCAGCACCGAAGCAATACCCACGAGGGGGGCAAGACATAGGGTTTTCATTGCAGGAAAATGGTTTTTTTGTGAGGGGAAAGATTAGTAAGTGTGTTGTCGAGCTTCGCCAGCAGGCTTAGAAGCTCGTACCCGATAGACGCTTCGTTTAATTCGTCGCGTAGGGCCATTGCAGCGGCTAAGGGTATGTTTACTTTGAAGGGCTTATTATTGGGCCGTAGTCGCCACGTTTGGGCCATGTAAGGGGTTATTCGCCCGCGCCACTCAATTAGGATTAGTCGGCTTACCGTTTCGGTGGTTGCTTCGCGTAAGCTGTATAGGTCGGGCGAAGGAATCCAGGCCAGCAACGCTAAGAACTCATCGCGGTAAACCGACAGCGTTACTTTGTGCATTATTGCCGCCGCATGTTGGGCGTAATGTTTAGTTTTCCCTGTAAAGCCGCTACGGCGTTTTGGGCGTTTTTCACCATTTGCGCGTTATCGGCATCCATCGGCGGCAAGTCGGCGACAATGGCCGAAGCCGGGCGCACAATGGGCGATGTTTGGGGCTGCGATTGGTTGGCGTTGTAGTAGTGGCGGCATTTGTGATACCAGGCTTCTACCCGCGTCCGGCTGTAGCTCTTTGGCTCTGCCAGTAGTACCGTTTTACAGTACTCGATTAGGTGTTGCAGCGTCGGGAATTTCTCTTTGGTAAACTCGAAGTCTACCCGTTCCACTTCCCGGAATTTGCCCGTTGGCCGGGGTGGTAAGAGTTTGGCGTAATCTAAGCCGGTTTCGGTCTTACGGGCACCGTAAACCCGATCTAAGAAGTTTGCCGTTTGCAGATCAAGCGTTAATTCATCATACAGCTTGTAGGTATCTGCGAACAATTCCAGAATCAAAATATCCTTCGAGCGGTGCAAGAATGTGCGCTTAAAGAACTGCATTTGATAGCACTTATCTAAGTAGCCGTTATTCAACAGTCGGCTAATACAGTCTTGTAAAAGTGCCTGCTTATCCTGCTTTTCAGCCATGCCCACATTAGCACTATACCCGTCGAAGACGTAGCCGTTAGTCAAGTAAAGCTCCCAACGGTAGGTACTTGTTTCCTTGCAGCCGACGAAGCGGGGTTTATTGGTTTGCGTGAATGCCATTTTTTGAGGGGTTGGGAATTGCCGCCGCGTCCAAATGCGCGAAGCGGTGCGTTTCAGTTATTCAGTTAGGGGATAACTGCTTAGAATAAGCGGTTATACAAAGAGTTAATCAGCGTTACTCAAGAAGTACTTTGCTGTTAGTCTTAGGCTAACTTACTGGTTAACAATAAGTTAACTGGAAACTGGCCGAAAAAAAGCCGTTTTCAAGGGCAATAGCTTTCCACTCAGCCGAAACGGCTGTTTTTTCGAGTTTTCCGACTAACGGTAGTGTGTATACGTCGAAGGTTGTACCGTCCTTCGACTTGCGAGGCCACGCGCTGCAACGACCACACAAAGGGGGGCTTTTACATATCCCCCGGCTCAAGTGGCCGGGGGAATGCCGTTATTCCTAAACCCTTAACCTTTATGTGACTATCACATAGTCGGGGAAAACGGAGTCGAACCGCTGACCTTCGGGCGATAACCCGACGCTCTACCAACTGAGCTATTCCCTGATACCGAAGCCTTGCGGCTCCGGGTTGTGCTTCGCTGTCGAAGCGTTCGGGCGGCTGCAACCGCCCGGCCTGGTCTCTCCTATTGCAGTAGGCCCGGTTTTTCACGTTTCCGCTTTACTGGTAGCGGCCTGGTTTCTCCGGGTTCGTCGTTGGATGTTTATTTGTTGATGAAGTCGGGGGCAAAAGTGGGCGGTTAAGCCCGCGCCGAAAGGACAACTTTGTTAGGCCATTACAGCCGCTTCTTTGGGCAAGCCTGGTAGCTCCGGCATGGTGTTAGAATCAAACTGCTCATGGGTGAAGCCCATATATTGAATCATGCACGTACGAATCCAGGAAGGCAATGTCAGCAGGGTTACGCTACTAACTTTACTGACAACTGACCGCTCGAAATACCTTAACAGGTCTTCACCTGCTAACGCTGAGTTAAATTTCTTGTAGCTCTCATAGTCAGTCCGTTTCAAATGCTCGTAGTGCGCTCGAACGGTAGTTTTAGGCATAGGCGTTAGATAAATAATCGGTTAAAAATGAGACACATGAATAAAAATATATTGGACGCCTCACTTTTTGCCGCAAAATTTGTTACATTAATTGCAACAATATTTGTTACGTTTCCGTGAGGTGATGGACAAATGTAGATTAATCTAGATCGACAATGCAAGTTTATATAGAAAATAATTTTATATAAACTTATATTATTACCATAAAATTCTGTAAGTCAATGGAATACAAATTTGGAGACAAGGTAATTTCATTGCTCAAGGAGCAAGGGAAAACGAAGAAAAGTTTATACCTGCATCTAGGTATGACCGCTAACGGCTTTGAACAGATGCTAGAAAACAACACATTTTCGGCAGTGCGATTAGCTCAGATTGCCGCGTTCCTAGATGTTGACGTAACGCATTTCTATGATCTACCCGTTAGGCAATCGGAGCAAGTCGAGGCAAGTAGCTACTTGAAAGAGACGCTTAACCGTCTTGAAGCATCGTTTGCCCGGCAAGTTGAAATAAAGGATAGCCAAATTGCCGGACTGCAACGGACAATCGATTATTTGACTGGTGGGGGGCAACTCGCGCAAAAGTCTTTTAACGGGCCTGTCGCCATGACGGAAGATGAACCACGCGTTATAAAATTAAACTCAAAAAACAAAGGCTTGAAAACGGCCTAATTTTTTGGGTTTCGGTGGCATTTTCGGTGGCAGGCCGTTAGCGCACTTCGCTAACATCGTCATAAACACATACTTAGAACAGAAAGGTAAAATTCCTCTCTCTCTGCAAGAGCCATTTTTTAGAAGGTTGATATTGAGACCAAACCACGCGAAACCCGCGTGGTTTTTTCGTTTGGGCCTTTTTGTACCGCAAATCTGAACTGCCAAAGCCGATTTAACCCGGTTACGTCCGAGGTTACGGCAACCCCTAGCGGTTACGGCAAGCCCTTTTCTACGTTAACAATATTTAAGTTTCGTAGGATCATATATAGCACTCACCATTAGTATAGCAAACTGATAGACTAGATTACCCAATCTAGTCTATCCTATGTACAATATTAACCGAATGGCTCTCCTGTTCTGGTTTAGAAAATCCGAAACAATACCCGACGCAGGTCAGATCCAGATGCGACTGACCTACAACGCCGAACGAGCCGAACTCGGCTCCACTCACATCGATTGTAAAAAATCGCAGTGGGATCAACCTAATCAGTGCTTCAAGGGAAAGTCCGTCTGGGCCCAGGAGCAAAACGCCAAGTTGGCCAAGCTCACCAAACGCGTCGATGCGTTGGTGGAGAATCTGGAAAGAGATGGGCATGAACTGACCGCCGCGCTGATCAAGAATTTTTTTGCCCTGCAGCACCGCGCTGCCAAAGCCGGAGGCCCGACGGCTGGCATTGTGCACCGGCGCACCATCTTTCCCTTTAACGAACTGGCGCAACTGCATCAAGAGTCTCAGTCTAAGCGCCACAAGCTAGGCAAGATCACCCAGGCTACGCTGGACATCCAGGCTAACTATGCCGCCAACATCGCTGACTACTTCGCTCATCACAGACGCGACAAGTTGCCAGCCACCTCACTCAACGATGACTTCATGGAGCATCTGGAGATGCACCTGGCGGATGTAGAAGAGTTCGGCGGAGGTCACATTGAGAAGCACTTGAAGTTCGTCAAGCAGGTGATGAAGTGGAGCCTGGCCAAAGGCTACATCTCCAAAAACCCGCTGGCCGAGTACGTAGTCGAGGCTTATGATGAACAGCCTGACATCACTCATCTGAGCATCGACGAGTTGCAGCGGTTGATCGACTTCGACTTCCAGGCACTGGCGGATGAAGGGCGCATCAGCGCGCTGTCGGTGCCTGCGTTGAAAGAGGAGCGGGATGCCTTCGCCTTCAACTGCTTCACCGGAATGCACCACTGCGATTATACGTCCAAAACCTACACCATCGAAATTGATGAGGCGGGGGATCACTGGCTGACAGGCAAGCGAAGAAAAACGGGCAAGGAGTTCTTTATGAAGCTGCTGGAGCCAGCAGTGGCCATCTTTCAGCGCTACGGTTCGGATCTTGCCAACCTGCCAGTCAAGTCGAATCAGAAGCGCAATGACACGCTGAAGTTCATCGCGTTGTACGTGGAGCTCCCCTACAACCTGAGCACCAAGATTGCCCGCAAGACGTTTGCCGATCTGGCGCTAAACGAGATGCTGATCGCGGCGGATGACGTAGCCACGATGTTGGGCCTGACCAGCACCAAACGGCTGAAGCACTACGTACGTCCACGCCGTCAGCGCCTGTCGAAGCTGCTGGTGAGCTGGCAGCAGCTATCGAAAGTCGCTTAATTGATGAAAAGATAGTGCTTTGCCCACCTTCACTATCTATTTTAGTGCAGAGGTAGCTTTACCCTGAAGCCTTTTTGCCAGAGTGTGTAGTTAGATGACTGTTTCTGATCTAGAGAGAACGGGCGTTTATATTAGATCAAACCGTAGTGAAACAGGCTTGTTAAGTCCAACTGTACAGACGCACTGCCAATATCGCATGTTTGTAACGTCAGGGATTATATACGCAATCGGCTAAATTCGTTACTTTTGTTATATGTTGTCAAGTTAAGACTTTCGGACACAACGTTTGATTATACAACACTAAAATGGCTTCAAAAGAAGATAAGCAGAGAAAGAAGGGGATTTTGCAGGGTTTCAAAAGCCAAGAACAAGAAGCTAAGATTGCACAGATGCCTGTCTCTAAAACTGATCTGAGGGATTTATTCGACCACTTAGATTTAGCACTACAAGAGAAAGGTTGTGATAATTCGCTAACGCTCACTGATGCTTTTTTAGAAGAAAGACATTTACCAGTTGATCAAACAAAAGCTTGGTTGGCTCAATACGGTGGCTATTGTGACTGTGAGGTACTAGCCAATGTCGAAGACGAATTTTCTAAGGTCATCTGACATAGATTAGCAAAGGCAAGATTATACAACAGAAAATGGATCGTATAAATGGGGTTTGGATCTTTCATGGCGAAGGTGGCCGGTTCTCCAGTGGTGTGTTTTTAACCAAGGCAACAGCAGAAGATTGGATTAATCAACGTCAGCTATCGGGTACGCTTACTTTGTATCCGCTTGATATAGGCGTATATGATTGGTCACTCGAGAAGGGCTATTTTGTCATAGAAAAGGAGGAGCACAATAAGGCGACTTTTATCCAGCGATTCACGACAGGTAGCCAAGAGCATTACCATTATGAAGATGGTAGATTGGACTAGCCGATTAACATATTTCCACTTATACAACAAAGTCTTCTCTGATTAAACCTGACCATTTTTCACACATAACTTCTTTTCAATGAAAGTAAGGAACCTCAGTCAATACTACCTTACGCTCGTTCCATTTGTCGTAGCTATACTCGGGTTTGCCTTAGGACACAGCAGTTATAAGCTGTACATCCCCCTTTGGCTCATTAATGTCTGCTTGATGGTCTGGGCTACCCGGACGTTGAGTAAACAAGCCATCAAAAACCCCAATGAGCGTGGAAGCCATCTCCTAATTAGCTCCTTGTTTCTGATAGCTCCTTGGCTATTTATCTCCGTCTTTGCGGGTATGGGGCCGCCACCCAATACGGCGGCAAGCTGGGTAACTACGGCTGCCGAACAGCAAGTTCGCTATGTTATTCTGCTGCTTAGTGGTGTATTAATTACCATTGGGTTTACCTTTTTAAGAGCCCGACTAAACCTAGCTGGTGAGGAGGTTTATTCGTTACTTGGGCTGGTAATTATTTTTTTGGCCATGCCTCTATTTATGCTCAATATGACATATTGGGGTGGCTTTCTGACGGAATCCTTCCGGATTTTTGAGGCTTCTAATTTGGATAAAAGACCCGACTGGTATTTACCTTTGAGAGAACTGTTTGCCTGGATAAGCGGAGTTGAAGTCGGATTGACCTACTTAGCCACTGCTGCCTTCGGTGCCTCTCTGAAAACAACTCGTTGGTTTAAGCCACGAACCTGCTGGATCTATATCGGTGTTAGTCTGTTGGGCTTTCTATTAAGCGTTTTACCTGAGATTTCCTTTATGCCCCTAACAGTCGGCTCTTATCTGGTATCAATCCCAGCTATTCCTTTCATCATGCCCTACTTGATAGCAGTCAATCTATTGAGCCTTTCCACTACTCTAACCGGCTCAACAAATTAAATTATTTCGATAAAGCAGATTTAATACTGTTCGGCAATTTCCTGAAAAATTCCCTTTACATAATGGTAGTTATCTAGTAATTAGCAGAAAAGTACAAATAAGCGAACAGGCTGACGTTTGTATTTTTCGCAGATTACTCCTCCCGAATGGCGCTTTTTAAGAAGTTGCACCTTTTCACTCAGCGAAATACCAGACTGACAGGCAATTACAGCCCCCCCCTCCCGGGCCTCGCTTTTCTGTGAGTTGACCCCGCCCTTTAGCATTTTGGCAATCGCCAATTTCCATTTTTGGCGAATAGCTGAACGCCCAGGTACTGACGGATCGTGCCGATCGCGCCAGCGCCTGGGCTTTCCCATTTTACAATTATACGTGGCTCGGGCTTAGACGAACGAGATATCAAAATCGTCCAGCACCCGGGTGATCCCCACCTTCTGGCGACGGATGATGTAGTAGTCGACTGTATCGCTCAAGTGGCTCGCCCGCTCCTGCTCGATGTCAACACTCTCGCTGGAGTAGTCGGGTTCGGTCGAGTCATGCGTTCCGTCAATGTTGCAGAACCGCTTCTGCGATTGCTTCGGGCGAGTAGAACATCATCATATTGGGTTGGGCGGCCAGCACATCCGGGCGCGTATATCCCCAGGCAACACCACCGAAGGCCGTCGCTGCTTTTTGGGCCGCTTCCTTATCCCGCACTTCGTCGCCGATACAGAGCGTTTCCTCAGGCTTCACGTTTGCCTTCGCCATAGCCCGTTTAAACTTGTGCTGCTTCATAAAAAGCGAAGTGCCACATCCGTAATAACTGATCAGAGAGGCACTTTCATGTCCCAGCACCTGCCGGACGTTTTCCTCGCTGTTGGAGCTGACAATAGCCAGCTTAACCCCCTGAGTCGCCAGGTTTCGTAATAGCTCAGGTATACCGTCGAATAACCGGATCTGGTCAATATCACGCTTCATCAGCTGAATAAACGAGCGGGCAATAAGCGGCACCTTCCAGGCTGGCAGATTAGCCCGTTTCATCATCTGTCGGGCATCCAGCCCCCGCAGTCGATCCACATCCGTGGTATCAATTGTCGGGAAGCTGTACATCGTGGCCAACGTATTCATCGTCCGCAGGAAATAGGGAAATGAGTCGGCCAGGGTGCCGTCGAAGTCGAAGATAATCAGCTTGTAGGTCATGATGGGGTACGTTCTCCGGGGTCAGTTCGCGGGTGTGGATCAGTCACAAAGCAAAGTTGACAAAAGAGACGACGTACCCAAACGCAGGTTTTCCTGAACTGACGGACTATGGGCTCGACCCAACGATTCCCCAGCATCAATCGGTACGTATTGGTACCCGATCGGCCTGTACTATACCAGCGACCTTGGTCGAGCGCGCCACGGTTCGTTCCTCCAATGCGCGTCCATTGCTGTGTCGACCTGATTGTCGCTAGCCTTTGTCTCCTCACGGATGAAGTAATTCATCAGTTCCTTGCGTATAGTCTCGATTATATCAGGATTCGATTTATTTGCCATCGCGTCCTGTTGTCAATGCGCTTATGACATTTCCTCAGCCTTTGCCTGCCACACCCGATCTACGCCGTCTGCTGCTGTTCGCTACGATCTGGTTCTTTGCTCACCCGTTGCTTGGCCAGCGAAGCAACAAAACGCCCTCGCCGATTACCCCTACGATTCTTTGGAAAATTAGCGGTAAAGACTGCCCGCGCCCCTCCTATCTATTGGGGACCATGCACCTGTCCGATGCTGATTGGCTGTTTGCGTATCCGGCTGTGCAACAGGTCATTGACAATACCGAGACGATTCTAACCGAGGCGTATACTACTGATACCACAAGATTGCCGTCAGCCGATGTTGCGAACCCGTTGAAAGCGTTGCCCTTGCTTAGCCGCAACCAATATCAACTGGTGGATTCCTTCTTCGTGGCCCGAGTGGGTGAAGGCATCACTGGCAATGCCGAAGCCGAAACCATGACCGTCGCGCAGCTTGGTGATGCGATTCTGTTGACGTTGGCGTCTCAAACCACAGGAACCAACGGTACCACCAAAACCATGGACCTGGACCTGTTCAACCGGTACAGGCAGTTGGGCCGGAAAGGCGATCGCCTGGATCGGGTGGCCGTCACCGCCTTTGATTCGACCACGATCGATGAGGCCAGGCAATACCTGGCTCGTTCATTGGCTTATATCGAAGGCAGCGACAAACCCGACTGGAACCCCTACCACCAGGCTGGCGTGCAACAAAGCATCGTTGGGTACAAGCAGATGCGGTTTGCTTATAAGCTCGATCAGCAGCCCCAACCCGAACAGGTATCACCCTATTTCGATTTTGTCCCCCTAAACGTGCGCAACCGCAATTGGCTGGGCAAGATCACCGCCACGATCGCCAGGCAACCTACGCTGATTGCCGTGGGAATGGCCCACTTGTTCTATAAAACCGGGCTGATCGTGTTGTTGCGTGAGCGTGGTTATCAGGTCGAACCCGTGTTGCTACAGAGCCGTAACTGAGGGTGTGATTTTGAGCCACCCGCTAGCCGTACGAAATAGTCTCCGACTCAGTAAGTAGAACGTGAACTAGAATCGGCTGTGCTCATCAATGAAAAAACCAGCTTCGCGTAAGAGAAGCTGGTTTCTAAAGAACATAATGCGGTGATGCTATTGCGGATTTTTCAGGAAGTACGGGCTACCATCATTGAAGAACAGGCGGGTATAGCCGTTGAGTTGCGTGGGCGTGCCGGCTGGATTTTCCAGGCCGTCGGTTCCCGAGTCGCCAGCGGCAAAGCAATAGCGGCGGCCGATGTCCCACGGATCGGCGAAAAAGCCCACGTCGGAGCGGAGCAGGATGTTGCGGCCCCGAACAATAAAGGCATCCCGACCTTGGCCAGCTTCATTGGTCACGTTCTGGCAAACCCACCATTTGTTGTCGAAATAACGGGCCTCGAGTAGGGCGTCTGGATCGGGCCCAAGCCAGCTGGCGATGTAAACGCGCGATTCTACCGTTCCACCCGAACCGAAACGGGGGCTACAACTCACCCGAAACGAATTGCCCGACGGCCCCGGCTCAAAACCGGCTGGTGCCTGAAACGTGCTGACGGTGAATCCCTGCGCATCACCGGGGTCCCCCTCGAAGCACTCGATCTGACTTTCGCTGTAGGCTTTGTTGGCGATATCGCCCCGCCGTAGAAATTCTTTGCCCCGGATATAGAACTCGTTATCGCCGAAGATCTGCGCGACGTATTGGTTGTTGCCGTTGATCAACACCTGCAACCGGCTGCCCGTAACCGTCCAGGTACCCAGAAATTTGCCGTTGGTAAAGCCGCCGCAACCAGCCTGATCGAGCCGTCCACTGCGGCCTACCGATGCATTTGGTTTGACTGCCGCATCCTGCTGACGGTCGCAACTGACGGGGATAGTGAGCATCCCGCCCAGTAGAAGATAGGCGCCGATCCGTATCAGGCCTGTTTTGTAGCTGTTCATAAACGATACATTGAGTGTTTGATAACTCAACAAAAGTCTATTTCATCTACAGGTAATACAATCGGCAAATTCACTGATTTTACGTGGAGCCGCTAAGGGCATTCCACTACCAGTGCGGGATCGGGCCAAGTTAACTGTAAATTGTTGCCGGTAGCTAGATCCCTATTTTGCCTTATGTGGCCCAACGCCACACAAGGCCGGATGCTGCGTTGTTTTCTCGATCCGTTGCAGCTTCGCCATTTTTCCTATGCCGAAAAAGCCGCAGGTTCAGGTATAAACCGGTCGCTCTACTTCTTGACGCAGTTACAGCTTACATCAGAGTTGCTAACCTGCGTTTGGTGCCCATTGGCCCCAACGATGCTGTAATTCGCGGAGTTCAGGGTGATAGACAGGGTTTTGTTGTCCAGTCGGCCATTACCTGAATAATAATTTGACAGGTACGTGGTAATTCCTCCTGTGGTGTAGCTGGTCGCTATCTCAAACTGGGGAATGATAACCGATTCACCGGCAAGCGTCAGCGGGAATGTAAGTTCGCCGCTGCCCTGCTGTGTAGTCAGGCTAAGTTGCAGCGATCGCTCGCCGGTTTCAGTCATTTTGCCACTATAGGTCTTGGTTTCAACTTGTTCACTGGCTTCGGCTAGCCGGGCTGTCTTGTTGACTAACGTGCAGTCGTACGTTCCTACGTAAGCGGCGGTTGGGTTAACAGTGGGTTCTACGTGGCAACTGGTCAGTGAAAGTGAGATAGCACTACAAGCGATTAGGTAAGCGTACAAGCGCATGGTGGTATGTATTGGCTAAGTTGAAGAAAGCGATAGACCGATATGTGCGCTAAGGAACTACGTGTATTACTCAATAGAAATCCTCAACAAACTATCTGACACTATAGACATTTACACCCAGCCAAAAGTCACCATGAAATGCAATAGTTATTTTCTATAGTAAATCTACTTAGCACCCTTTCGATCGTTTATAAACAGCGCTTCAGCGACGGCAAACATTAGCAACCCAATTCCAATACAGGTACTGACTGACCGCGCGTTCTCGAGCGGGCTAGACAAAAAAACGCCCGACACCTTAACAGGGCCGGGCGTAACTACCTACTAACCAAAGCCATATGGCTACTTAACAAACAGCAGCTCACGGTATTTGACCAATGGCCAGTCTTCGTCGTCGATGAGCAGTTCGAGTTTATCGACCTCGTAACGGATGACGTCGAAATACTCTTTGACTTCCGTCGCGTACAGCCGCGCCATTTCCGTTGTGTCAGGTACGTTGTTGGCCCGTTTGCGGGCGTCGATCATCGCTTCCACATTCTTCTTGATCGTCACGACCCGGCTCGACAGTTCGCGGATGATGCCTTTCACTGGTTGGGCTTCGTTGACCATGTCCAGATCGACCAGCGACTTGGCCGTGCTGGTGAGTTGATTCATGTATTTCAGCGCCGTCGATACCACATGGTTGATGGCCAGATCGCCCATCACGCGTGACTCGATCTGCACGTTCTTGATGTACTTCTCCAGCTCGATCTCGTAGCGGGCTTCCACTTCAGCGTGGTTCATGA
The DNA here is from genome assembly GCF_000331105.1 of Fibrella aestuarina BUZ 2. Lineage (NCBI taxonomy): Bacteria > Pseudomonadati > Bacteroidota > Cytophagia > Cytophagales > Spirosomataceae > Fibrella > Fibrella aestuarina. The sequence continues at coordinate 4,657,576 of NC_020054.1, forward strand.
TGCCCATCCGCTCAAACAGGGCCAACGAGTCGGGTTGGGTGTAGACGTTGAGCGCCTCGGGCGTCGAGCGGATGTTGGAAAGGCCGCGCTTTTCGGCCTCGGCGACCCAATCGTTCGAGTATCCATTGCCTTCAAACAAGATGCGTTTCGACGCGCGGTAATACTGCTTCAGCACCTCCACCACAGCCAGTTCTTTCTTGTCGAACTGCTCCAGCTGGGCCTCAAGGTCTTTGCGGAACTGCACCAGTTGGTTGGCCACGATGGTGTTGAGCACGATCATGGTCGAGGCGGAGTTGGCCCCACCACCCACGGCCCTGAACTCGAACTTGTTGCCCGTAAAGGCGAAGGGCGACGTCCGGTTGCGATCGGTATTGTCACGAATCAGGGCGGGTACGCGGTTCAGCCCGAGTTTGTAATAGACATTGTCGCCTTTATTGAGCGCAATTTCCGACTTGTTGTCGAGGTCTTCCAGCGCCTTCGTGAGCGTTTCGCCCAAGAAAATCGACATAATGGCGGGCGGGGCTTCATTGGCCCCCAGCCGGTACTCGTTGCCCGCCGAGGCGATGCTTGCCCGGAGCAGATCGGCGTGGTCGTGAACGGCTTTGACCACGTTGACCACAAACGTAATGAACCGCAGCGTTTCTTTGGGCTTACTGCTGGGCGCCAGCAAGTTAATGCCCGTATCGGTGGCCAGTGCCCAGTTGTTGTGCTTGCCCGACCCGTTGATGCCTGCAAACGGTTTTTCGTGAAACAACACCTTGAAACTGTGTTTCTCGGCCACTTTATCCATCAGGTCCATCAACAGCGCGTTGTGGTCGATGGCGAGGTTGACCTCCTCGAAGGTCGGGGCCACTTCAAACTGACCGGGGGCCACTTCGTTGTGCCGGGTACGTACCGGAATGCCCAGTTTGAGCGCTTCAAACTCAAAATCGACCATAAACGCGTTGACGCGCGGCGGTATGGAGCCAAAATAATGGTCTTCGAGTTGCTGCCCCCGCGCCGGCTGATGGCCAAACACGGTGCGGCCCGCCATGACCAGATCGGGGCGGGCGACATAGAGGGCTTTGTCGACCAGAAAATATTCCTGCTCCACGCCCAGCGTCGGGATCACCTTGTCGATGTTGCGGTCGAAATACTGGCAGACGGCGGTGGCGGCTTTATCGAGCGCCGCCAAGGATTTGAGCAGCGGCGTTTTGTAGTCGAGCGCCTCGCCGGTGTACGAGATAAACACCGACGGAATACAGAGCGTCTTGCCGCCCGCGCCGTTGTCCATCAGGAAAGCCGGCGACGACGGGTCCCAGCCCGTGTAGCCGCGGGCCTCGAAGGTGTTGCGCAGCCCACCGCTTGGAAACGACGAGGCGTCGGGTTCCTGCTGCACGAGCGCTGAGCCCTTGAACTTCTCGATAGCTTTGCCGTCGGAGGCCAGGTCGAAAAACGAATCGTGTTTTTCGGCTGTCGAGCCGGTGAGCGGCTGAAACCAGTGGGTGTAGTGAGTCGCGCCTTTGCTGAGGGCCCACGACCGCATGGCGTTAGCGACCTCATCGGCAATGTCGCGGTCGATGCGGGCGTTGTTGTCGATGGCCTCGGTGATGCGTTTGTAGGCATCGGCCGACAGCAACGTCCGCATGGTTTCTTTATTGAAGGTGTAGATGCCGTAGTAATCAGCGATGCGCTCAGCGGGGGGCGCTACCGGGATAGCCTGCCGATTCTGGGCGGTAGTGAGGGCGGAAAAGCGAAGGTTGGCCATTGGGTACGTTCAAAAGTGGTGGTCCGGTCTTCAACGGCCTCTACCGACTGTATGCGCTGGGAAAACGATCCCTCGACGACATACCGGGTTTTGTATTTTGGCTATTGACTATTGGACTGATCGACTCCAAACATACAAAGCATAGCTATACAAACCACAGCCATACCCGAGCTGTGTCGGCCTGCTCGTTGAGCCATCGGTTCCTCCCCCTGCCCTTATTCGCTCCCGATGACAGACTCATCGGCCCGATCTGCGCCAAAAAATAGCGGGAACCGGGGGGACTCAATCAGAATGCACCCTGGGTTTTATCCCAAAACGCCCTTCGTAGCGCCTCACCCGGTTAGCGCCCTTTTCTTGCAGCGCAATTGTGTAGGGCAACCCACCTCCCCGAAAAGCAGGCCGTAGTTCAGTCCATCTTTAATCATGGGCACGTTGATCGAAGGTGGTGTGAAGTCGGCTTATTCGCTTGTTACCGTGCTGCCGCCGCTTAGGTTCTGATTTAGTTGCGGGGTTCCTTTGTAGTAGAGGCGACTGCCCCCGGAAGCCGTTATCGTCAACGTACCTGACGCGGCCACCCGTGCCTCACTCCCACCCGACAAAGCCACGGTGGCGTCGGTAACGGGCGTACTGTAGCCCTCAAAACGGGAGCCTCCCGTGAGCGTCAGCAGCAGCTTTTGCACGGTGCTACTCAGCGTAACCGATGAACCACCTGACTGGCTGATCGGCAACGTACCTGTCGTAAAGCCAGCTATCGTGGCGGCTACGCCCCCTGAAAAGTCGGCCCCGGTCAGTGTTGGCATCGTGATGTCGACGGTACCGATAGCTGATTTACTGGCTTTATTGCGAATCTCGACCACCAACGTGTTGCTAGATTGCGTCACCGACAGAGTACGCTCATCCACTGAAGGCACCGAAATAAGTACCTGCCGGGCCGTGCCCTGACGAATTGTCGTCCGGAAGCCACTGCCAATCTGGACATTCGTGAACGTATTGAATTGCGAAAAGTCCTTTACGGGCGTCAACGTTTCGTCCGTGGCGCTACAACTCGCCAGGAGTAGCGTAGTCAGGGTAATCAGGCCATAACGTTGGTTGCTTAAAAAAGCGCGGCAAATGCGTGACATAACTGAATGCTTGTTGATAAACGCCGCAAAGCTAGGGCAGGCCAACAGGTCTGGCCAGCGGCAAGTCGTCCAGCCGACCCGGTACATCAACAGATTGGCTTTAAGCGCAAGAATTCAGACGCCGATGTTAAGATACTGGACTTTGTTTCGCCCGATACTGAGAGGGCGTTTGACCGGTCAGGCGTTTAAAAGCAGCCTGATATGTCGATTTGGCCCCGAAGCCGGCTTCCAAACCTAACCCTTCCAGGGTGTAATGACGGTAGGCGGGATCGGTCATCAGCCGCTTAACGGCGTCGACCCGGTACGTGTTGACCAGATCGATGAACCCCGCCGGTTGAAACTGATTGATGATGCGGGACAAATAAGGAGGTGAAACTGACAGCCGCTCGGCCACATCGGCAAGCTTCAGGTTCGGTTGCCGGTACAGTTGTTCGCTTTCGAGCAGTTCGATCATCCGCTGGTAGAGCTGTGCCTGCGCCGATGGAGTCTCGGCGGGAATCGGGGGCTGCTCCGTCATTGCTGGCGGTGAGGTACGTTCGTGCCGGATGAACCCCCAGATACCGGCAAACAGCAGAAAGAGACTACTGCTGATCCCCAGTGGATAATAGTTTTCCCGGCCAGGCCGGAAGCCGAGCAGGCTGACCGCAGTCGGGAACAGGGCCAGTATCACCAGCATGCTTAGTCCAGCCCAGAGCCGGTAAAACCACTGATGCATCGCGCGCTGGTCAGGCCCATCGGCAGATTGCTTACACAGGCTGATGACGTTATACAACACCAGGCAACTAACGATCACGATTGGCAGTGCGGTGAGCGTGAGCCAGTTCCGTACGCCTTTGGCAAAAGCAAAAACAGTGCTGTCGATAGACTGCTGGTAGAGGGCGGCCCCGGCCGGCAACAGGTAAAGCGCCACTTCTAACCCCGCGCCAACCATCAGAAAGCGCCGGAATGTGCTGAACCGGCCCGCCGCCCCCGATACACTATACACGTAGCTATAGAGCAGGTAAACTGGCAACAGTATCAGGTTCATTGGCAGCAGTATCAATACCTTCCAGCCCAGCTGCCATTTGGTCCAGTAAAGCCACATGTAGATATTGTTGAGCGCATGCACGGCGAGGGCCCAACCCAGGTATCGACTGCCTGACACAGGGGTACGTCGAAAGGCATGCACCAGCCCAATCAGCAAGCCTTGGAGGCCACCAAGTAGAATGACTAACTGGATGAACGTTGTCAGCACGGTGCGTTGCGCCTGGTTGTTGACAAAAGTAACGCACACCTATAAAAAACGGCCTATCATCGCTGACAGGCCGTTTTGATTCACAGGTTGTACGCTGAATTTAGGCGGGTACTTGCGCTGATTTCACCGTCGTGATAATCCGGGCAGCTACTTTATAAGGATCGGCAGCCGAGTTGGGGCGGCGATCTTCGAGCCAGCCTTTCCAGCCGCGTTCTACAGTAGCGATGGGGATACGGATCGACGCACCCCGGTCTGAGATACCGAACGAGAACTGATCGATCGACTGCGTCTCGTGTTTGCCGGTGAGGCGGAGGTGGTTGTCGGCACCGTAAACTTCGATGTGCTCTTTCACCACCGGGCGGAAGGCTTCGCAGATGGTATCGTACACTTCTTTCGAACCGGCCGTACGCAGCGTTGAGTTCGAGAAGTTGGCGTGCATACCTGAGCCGTTCCAGTCGGCGTCGACACCCAGGGGCTTGCAATGCCAGTTGATCCAGACACCGTATTCTTCACCGATGCGCTCCAGCAGGTAACGGGCCACCCAGATCTGGTCACCAGCTTCGCGGGCACCTTTGGCAAAAATCTGGAATTCCCACTGACCGGGGGCTACTTCGGCGTTGATGCCTTCTACGTTCAGACCGGCTTCGAGGCACACGTCGAGGTGTTCTTCGATGATGTTGCGGCCAAACGCGTTCTTTGCCCCTACCGAGCAGTAGTATGGACCTTGCGGACCGGGTTCGCCCTCTTCGGGGAAGCCCAGCGGCTTGTTGGTTTCGGTGTTGTAAAGGAAGTACTCCTGCTCGAAACCAAACCAGAAATCGTTGTCGTCGTCTTCGATCGTGGCGCGGCCGTTGGTGGCGTGGGGGGTACCATCGGCGTTCAGTACTTCACACATGACCAGGAAGCCATTCTTACGCTGCGGGTCAGGGCAGATGAAAACGGGCTTCAGCAGGCAGTCTGATGAGCCACCGGGAGCCTGTTCGGTCGATGAGCCGTCGAACGACCACATGGGGCAATCGTCGAGCTTACCTGAAAAATCAGCTTCAATTTTGGTTTTTGAACGCAGGCTTTGGGTGGGCTTATAACCATCGAGCCAGATGTACTCCAACTTGGACTTTGCCATGATTTGTAGAGGTCGTTTAAAGAGATACGTGTTTCGGTGTACTACTGTCGGGCTCAAATATAGGCGGCTTTAACAAAAGAATAATAGGCGTTTCAAGCCTTTAACAGGATTTTATACCACCAAATCAGCACAATTAAACTATTTATCCGTTAAATCCTATTTTAACCAATTATGGTTTGGTTAGCATATGAATTTGGATTAAACCAAATCAGCGCCGAAAATCGACTTTTGCCGCGCATAGACGGCTTATTATCACCAGACTGGGGCTATATGGGCTGGATTTATACTCAAAACCGGCCAAAATGAAACCAGCTACCCCTGCTGAGGTACGTTTAGTCAGACCGACCGGATCAGCTCATTCGTTTTTTGAACTGAAGCGGGTTTTCACCCGTAACGCGCCGGAATATCTTGTTGAAATACGACAGACTCTCAAACCCGCTGGCCTCGGCAGCTTCCGTTACGGTATGGTTCGCCAGCAGTAATTTCTGCGCCTGATTAACCCGATACTGGTTCAGCAACTGCGTGAAGGTGAGGCCCGTCAGTCGTTTGATGTATCGGCAGAAAGCCGCCTCGGTCAGGCTCACGAGGCTGGCAACCTCAGGCACACCGATGCGGCGGCTGTAGTTGGCCTCGACAAACTGATACACGCGCCGGAGCCGTTGCTGTTCGGCCAGGTTATACGTACCCACAATGGGTTTCCCCTGCAACGAACTGACTTCCGGGCTGACTGCCAGTTGTTGCAGGCTATTGAGCAGGGCCATCATCCGCCCAAACGGCGGCAGGCCGGCCAGTTCTTCCAGTTGCTGCCCAACGGTGTCCTTGGTGACCCCACTAAACGACAACCCCGCCCGGGCGCGCTCAAACAGATCGGCGATGGCGGCCAGTTCGGGGGCCTGCCAGAAGCCCTCGCCCCAAAAGCCCGGCGCCAGTTGGATCACCACCTTGCGGTAGTCGGTGGTGACGCCATAGTCGAAATTCAGGTGGGGCAGGTTAGGCCCGATAAACACCAGGTCGCTGCCTTCGTAGCGCGAAATATGGTCGCCGACGTGGCGGGTCCCGCTCGCGCCAACGATATAGACCAGTTCGTATTCGGGGTGATAATGCCAGAAAAACACCTCGTTCAGGTGCGGGGTCAGCAACAGGTGAAACGAGCTGTCGGTATCGGGGCGGATCTGTTCGAGGGCGACTTTCATTTTTGCTCAAATCTGGCCCACAAACAGGAGTTGGGCTGATTCGGGAGCAAAATAGTGCAAAAAGGGGTCAGAGTTGTGTTAACGCTCTGCACTTCACGATCCATAGCTTTGTCCTATTCATTCACCAAAAAAACAAAACCCCATGCAGCCGACCGAACCCATCGCCACCATGCAGCCCACGATGATTCCCGACAATGCCCATACCGACATTCCCGGCAACCCATCGACCGCCATCAGCAGCCAGCTTCCGCTCAACGACCGATCGAATGGCAAGCCCCTACGCGTGCTGTCGGAGGAAGACTGGGCCTTTTGGATAAACAACGGGTACGTGGTCATTAAACAGGCCGTACCCCGCGAGCAAGCCGAACGACTGGCGCAGACGATCTGGGAGTTTGAAGAAAAAGACCCCAACGATCGGGCCACCTGGTATGCGCCGCCCCGCGCCGAGATGCGCATGAAAGAACTGATTGGCTCGGGTATGGTCGAGCTGTATAACCATCAGCACGAATGGGACAACCGGCAGACGCAGCGCCTGTATGATGCCTTTGTGGACGTGTGGGGTACCGAAAAGTTGTGGGTCACCATCGACCGCGCCAACCTGAATTTTCCGGCCGACCCCAACAAGCCGTTCAAGGGTTTTATCCACTGGGATTATGACCCCGAAACACGCCCGCAAAACGTGCAGGGTGTCCTGGCGCTGGCCGATCAGACCGACGAGAACATGGGCGGTTTTCAGTGCCTGCCCGAGCTTTACCGCACCTACGATACCTGGAAGCTAACCCAACCCGCCGACCGCGACCGCTTCAAACCCGACACGACGGGTTTCGACTTCGTGAAGGTGAAGCTGGAAGCCGGCGACCTGCTGATTTTCAACAGTACGCTCCCGCACGGCATTCGGCCCAACCACTCAACAGACAAGGTGCGCATCGCCCAGTACATCTCAATGATGCCCGCCCAGGAAGACAACGAAGCGCTGCGGCAGTGGCGCATCCGGTCGTGGCGCGACCGGCAGGCGCCCGAAGGCTACGCTTTTCCGGGCGACCCCCGCAATTGGGAAAAAACCCGCTACCAAACCGCCGAACTCTCCGACCTCGGCAAAAAACTGCTCGGTCTGGAACGGTGGGAAGGTTGAGCATGAGTAATGGACAATGAATGATGTATAATGAATGATGGACAATGAAGGGTGGATGCTGGCTGATGGATTGGTACTGTTGGTGCGTTAGTCCATCATACCGCAGCGGCCTGGCGCCCCCGGCGGACCGCATTGTTCATCATCCATTGCCCATCATCCATTATTCATTGTACATTGTCCATTGTCCATCATACAGTATTCATGCCCATGCGTCCTCTCCTACTCCTCCTGCCCTTGGCGGTTGCCTGCCAGACTAGCCCCAAAGCCACTGAAACCGCCGCAACGAAACCGGATACGGTAGCGGTTGACCTGAACAAGATGCCGGGCCGGGATGCGCCGCGCTCAGCCGCTGACCGGATGGTGCGGGCGTTGTATTTCGAACACGACAAGGAAGAAAATCCGTTTCTGGAGGCGGGCAACCCCACGCTGGCAACCCAATATTTTACCCCGTCGACGGCCAAACTGGTGCAGGCCAAAGCGGCGAAACTGGGCAAACAGAAACGCCACGCCATCAATCCGCTGTACAACGTACCTGATAAGCAGGTGACGAAGATGTGGGTAATGCCGGGTAACGTGGCGGGCGACAAGGCCGTGATTTTCGTGACCTACACCGATGCCAACACCGGCAAAGAACAGGCCATGCGTTGCGAAGCCGAACTGATCGAGAAAGGCCGCTGGCGCATTTCTGACATCGTCTACGGCGACGGCAAACGCCTGACGGAGGTGCTGAAGTGAAACGTCGGTCAAAAGCCAACGGCCGACGTTAGCTTTTGGGCCCGAGCCTTGACCATTGAACCTTTCCGCTCCCCTCAGACTTTTGTATTTTTGCAGGACAGATGGCCCCGTTGTGGGATAGAATGCGCGTCGATTATGAAAAAAGTGGCCTTTTATACGCTTGGTTGCAAGCTAAATTTCTCGGAAACCTCGACCCTCGCCCGGATGATGGAGCAGCAGGGCTACGAGCGCGTGGAATTCAATCAGCAACCCGATATTTTCATTATCAACACCTGCTCGGTGACGGATAATGCCGATAAGAAATGCCGCAAAATCGTGCGTGAGGCGCAAAAGATCAACCCCGACGGGTTTGTGGCCATTCTGGGGTGCTATGCGCAGTTGAAACCGACCGAGATTTCGGAGATTCCGGGGGTGGATGCCGTACTGGGTGCCGCCGAGAAATTCCGGCTGGCCGAGTTGATGCCCACCTTTACCAAAGCGCCCACCGGGCAGCCGGGCCGCGTACTCAACGCCAACATCGAAGAGGTAGTCGATTACCACGCCGCTTACTCGCTCAACGACCGCACGCGCACCTTCCTGAAGGTGCAGGACGGCTGCGATTACCCCTGCGCCTACTGCACCATTCCGCTCGCACGGGGCAAAAGCCGCTCCGACACGGTCGAGAACGTGGTGCGGGCGGCCCACGAGATTGCGGCGCGGGGCGTGAAAGAGATCGTGCTGACGGGCGTCAACATCGGCGATTTCGGGCTGGTCAACAGCGGCGGGCCGATGATGCGGCGCAACGAGACCTTCCTGGACCTGATTCAGGCGCTCGACGAGGTAGACGGCATCGAGCGGTTCCGGATTTCGAGCATCGAACCCAACCTGTTGACTGACGAGATTATTGCGTTTGTCGCGCAGTCGAAGCGGTTTGTGCCGCACTTCCATATCCCGCTGCAATCGGGCAGCAACCAGGTGCTGGGTCTGATGCGCCGCCGCTATAAACGCGACCTCTACGCCGACCGGGTAGCGACAATCAAGGCCCTGATGCCCCACGCCTGCATCGGTGTCGACGTAATTGTGGGGCACCCCGGCGAAACCAACGAGCTCTTTCTGGAGACGTACCAGTTCCTCAACGAACTGCCGGTGTCATACTTCCACGTCTTTACGTATTCGGAACGCCCCAATACCACCGCCCTGACGATCAAACCCGTGGTGCCGGGCCACGTCCGCGCCGAGCGTAGCAAGATGCTCCACATCCTGTCGGATAAAAAACGGCGGGCGTTCTACGAATCGCAGGTGGGTCGCACGGCTACGGTCTTGTTTGAAGACGACGTCGACGAAGCCACTGGCCGGATGCAGGGGTTCACCGAGAATTACGTCCGCGTGGTCGCCAACTACGATCCCCTCCGCATCAACGAACTGGTGCCGGTGCAACTGACCGCCATTAACGCCGACGGGCTGGTTGAGGCAGAAGACGCCAACGTACTGGTGACGCACTAAGACAGCGAATCACTTATATTCCTACGACAACAACGGCCTGACATTCGCTTCAGGCCGTTGTCATGTCAGCACAACACCTTCGTTCGCTGTTTGGCTAGAAAGCAGGCAGCGCAGCGGGCCGTTCGGGCTGGCTAGCTGACTGATGGCGTGTTGCCATTGCCTGCTCACCGTCATACAGCGTCAGCAGCGGCACGCGCGGCGCGAAGGCCAGCGAGCGGGTTACGCTGTTTTGGAGCAGCACGTCGAAGAACCCTTTGTGATGCGGAATCAGCACCAGCAGGTCGGTGCGGTGCTCGTTCAGATACAGGTCGATCCCGTGCAGCGCGTCATCGTCGTAGATAAAATAGGGGTTGGCCTGTACACTGTCGAACGCCTGCTCCACCACGTCGCGCGTCAGGGGCGACAGCGGCTCGCCGGGTAGCCCCTTCTCGATGGTAAGGAGTGTCAGGTTGGCCCCTTTGCGACTCGCCAGTTCGTTCAGGAACGTAAGCGATTCGGTATGATTGACCGACCGGTAATCGGTAGCCAATACAACCTCCTGCACGGGCGTGATGGGCGCCCGCGTCGGCACCACCAGTACGTTCGTTGGGGCACTCCGCACCAGCCCCGTCGCTACACTACCGAACAATTCGGCAAAGCCCGTGCCCGATGCGCCCACAACGATCAGGTCGAACTGCTCATCGGTAAGTAGTTCATCGACAGCCCCAACCGGACCACCCAGCGCCACCATCGTGCGGTACGTATGGTAATCGGGAACGGGCTGTTGGGTGATTTTTTCCTTGAGTTGGCGCAATTGGGTTTCGGCAACCGCTCGGTCCTCGGCCAGCATCAGAGCACCCGCGTAGCTTTCTTCAAGCCGGATCGGGTACGTATGCAGGAGGCAGAAATTCGTAGCTGTATCGGCAAACAGCGCCTGGGCAAACGCAATGGCGTGTTCCGAAGCGGCCGAAAAGTCGGTCAGTAATAAGAGCTTATACATGGTGATGGGTTGGTTTAGAGGGCAAAATCCAAGTTAGACAGGTCGTCGATCAGCCGGGGTTCATCGCTGTGGCCGTCGTCGTAGAGCACCATCAGGGGCACGGGTGGCGTGTATGCCAGCGAGCGGGTTACGCTGTTGTTGGCCAGCACGTCGGACCAGCTTTTGTGTTTGGGAATCGTCACCAGCAGATCTACCGGGTGGCCGTTCAGGTACGTGTCGATACCCTGCCGGGCGTCGGGGGCCTGCGCCAGCGTCACGCTCGGCTCAATGGGCGCCAGAAACTGCCGGATGCGGGCTTCCTGGTCGGCGTAGACAATCTTTTTACCGGGAGTTTTCACCGTCAGCAGCGTCAGGTTCGCCCCTTTCAAGGCCACCAGTTCTTTGAGCGGCTCCAGCAGCCTGCAGTTTTTCAGACTGGCAAAATCGGCGGCCAGCACCACCTGCCAAACGGGCCGGATGGGTGCGTCGACGGGCACCACCAGCACGTTGGCGGTCAACTGCCGGATCAGCGCCGTGGCGCTATTCCCAAACAAGGCATTGGTCCCATCTTTTTTCGCGCCGATAACGACCCAGTCGTAGGTTTCGACGCCAACAGCCTGCGTGGCTACTTCGAGCAACGTACCTGGATACGCCGAACTGCGAAACGTATGCCAGTCGGTGGGGGCTTCGTGGCGCAGTTGTGCCACCACTTCGTGCAGTTGGTCGGCGAAGGCCGTATGGGCGGCCTGCGTTACGTACTTACGGCTGTAAAAGGCATCGGTTTCCACCGGATACACACACATGAGATGAAAGTCGGCAACGGTGTCGCCAAACAGCGAGCGGGCAAACTGAAGGGCATGGCGCGAGGCGTCGGAAAAGTCGGTGAGCAACAGAATCTTTTTCATAACACAAGGGGCTTATCGGCAGGGCAACGTCCCGGCTCAGACAAAGTTGGATCGACTGACTGGCTCCGCTCATGACACCCGTCAGTCGCTAACCTGATAGAATTCAACCCCTTAACTGAAGACCATCACGCGGTCAGCGGATGGGGTGAGCCATCTTTGCCACCAACGAACCTGACCTGCCCATGCGCCGCTCTCTTGCTGTTTTTCTGCTGTTGTTGACCGTATTTCCGGCAGTTGCCCAAACGCCCGGCGACTGGGTACGTCTCCGGCAATACGCCCACTCGATTGGGGTTGATAGCCTCTGCGCCCAACCCGATGCCGCCTGCCTGACCCGCTATTTCACCCAACTGGTGTATGGCCGAACGCCCCGCCGGATGGGTTATCAGGGGGTGGCGGAACAGCTCGACACGGTGCGGCTCCACCGGCTGACGCGGCTCTTTCTGGCCGGAGGCGACTGGTGCCCGCTGCTCGACTCGCTGGAGCCGCACGACCGGCGGTACCGGCAGCTAACGGCTTATTGCCTGCGCTGCCTCATCGACGATTACCTGGGTGATTCGCTGACGATCGGGCAGGTACACGAAACGCTCAATACATACCGCTGGCTCAACCGGTTTCCCGTTGCGCAGCGCGTGGTCGTCAATATTCCGTCGGCTACGTTGCGGCTGATCGATGGGCGGGGCGATACCCAGTTTAGCAGCCGGGTGGTGGTGGGTAAACCCAGCACGCCCACGCCCGTATTCGCCGCCTATATCCCCAGTCTGGTCATGTACCCGTACTGGACCATTCCCCGCTCCATATTGGCCGAATACCTGCCCAAGATTCGGAAGAACCCCACGGCCGCGCTCAATCAGTTTGGGCTTCAGGTGCTGGATAACAAAGGACAACTACTGGACCCCAGCCGGGTCGACTGGACGGTGTCGGCGAGCGCGTTTCCGTATCGGCTGCGCCAGTCGACGGGCTGCGACAATGCGCTGGGTCTGCTGAAATTCAGCATCAATAGCCCGTATGATGTGTATTTGCACGACACCAACGTGCGGCGGGCCTTTTCGCTGGAAAACCGGTTTCTAAGTCACGGCTGCATTCGGGTAGAACGCCCCGCCGACCTCGCCAACCGGCTGCTGGGCCGCGCGCAGTTCAGCGCCGATTACCTGACGCGCTGCCCGATCAACGCCAGCCCGAAAACCATCGTACTCCCCCGCCCTATTCCGGTCATTACGACCTACAACGTGCTTGACCTCGACGACGACGGGGCCATTCGGGTATATCCCGATCGGTATGGCTGGTGGCGGTTGGTGCTGTAGGGACGCGGTGCCGGTCAGAACTGCACGACAAACTCGGCGCCGCCGTTACGGCTATAGCTGAGTTGTCCCTTGAGTTGCTGCGTCAGCGCCTTGACCAGCCGCATCCCCAGGGACGTACCTGGCTGATCGACCAGTTCGTCGGGCACGCCGGGCCCGTTGTCGCGCACAATCAGGCGATTACGCCCGTCGGCCGACTGATCCAGAATCAACTGGATGGCGCAATTGTCCATCTTCCGAAAGGCGTGTTTAAACGAGTTGGTAATCAGTTCGTTCACAATCAGGCCCAGCGGTACGGCGGTATCGAGCGGCACCCGGAGCGCCGCATAATCCTCCACCTGAATCGCCACGTTGGGCGTCAGTTCGGCATGGTGGCTGGCAATGATCTCGATGAGCTCTTCCAGATAAGCGCACAAATCAACGCGGCTCACGCTTTCGTTGCAGTACAGCTTTTCGTGAAGAATAGCGATGGATTCGAGGCGTTTTTCGCTTGTCCGCAACGCTTCGAGCGCCCGCACATCGGTAACAGACGCGGTTTGCAGGCGCAGGATCGAGGCAATGACCTGCAAGTGATTGCGCATCCGGTGGTGGCTTTCCCGAATCAGCAGTTTTAACTCCTCGGTCTCGGCCGTGGCCCGGCGATCGACCTCCGTCAGGTAATTGCTCCGGTCGAAAAACAGGAAGAACAACGATACGAGAGCCCCGAAGAAAAAAGAGCAAACCACCAGATAACCGATCGACGAGAAAGGAGCGAAATCAATCCACTGAGCGTAGAAATACATCGATACGGTGATGCAGACCGTGATGAGGTTGCTGATCAGGATTTGCTTCCAGAGCGTCCAGTGCTCCTGCTCGCGTCCCCAGAATGAGGGAAAGCACCGCGGCACCAGTACGCCCAGCAAACCGACCCACACGAAAACAGGAACCCCAAACCCCAACAATACCCACACCTTATAGGGATGCTGAAAGGAGCTTAACCCAAACGGCTGAAACGTTAGGTTAACCAGTGAAACCAGAATGCCAGCCAGCAGTGCTTTACGGAAGGCCTTGCTGACGTCGAATGGTTGTGGATACGGTGCCTTTAGCTTTCGTAGCAGAGTTTGCGGGCGAATCATTTTTTACGAAATGAAACAACCTGTGAATATAGGTAACTTTTAGTTTATATCAATCTGACATCGATACTTCCTTGTAGTTCATCACCCGGATTCAACACGGTCAACCCTTCGCCGTTATTAAACGCATTGGCGTTGGCCGTCTGGGGTTCGATGGCAATGCTATCCCGGCGCAGTGGGGTGTAGACCACAATGTAGGGCAGCGATTCGCTCTGGGTTAGTTCGAGTGCCACGTTTTCCTCGGGCCAGCGCAACGTAGTGACGGCCTGTTTTTTCCCGTTTTCGTCGCTAAACTGCGCTTCGAAGGGCGTGTCAAGCTGTACATTCTGCATGGCAAACGTACCCAGCCGGTCGGCGGGAACGGGCCGCTTTCCGGTCGGGATCATGTGCTGATCGAGCTCGACGATGGCGCGCACGGGCAGGGTCAATTCCAACTCATCGACAGGGGCGTTGTTGAGCGTAAAATAGGGGTGCCAGCCAAACGCCGCCGGGCAACGCGTGGAGCCGGTATTGCTGGCTTTGAACGAAACCCCCAGCCCCTGCGCCGACAGCGCGTAGGTAACCACCAGCGAAAACGGGAATGGGTAGCCAGGTACGTCGCCCGTGTAGTTAAACTGAATCGTCAGCGAAGCATGGTGCAGATTGGCTTCCTGATGAATCACCCGAAACGGTTTCTGGTGCACAAACCCGTGCAGGGCATTGTCGCGCATGACTTCGTTCAGGGGCAACACGTAATCGTTACCTTCGAATTGATAGATACCATGCCGAACGCGGCTGGCAAACGGAAACATCAGCGCGCTGGCGTAGGTCTCATCGGCCAGCAATGCCTGTGCCGACGCCGGGCTGTCCACCACTTTGTAGCGGGTATCGCCTTTCCGAAGCACCAGTTGGCGCAGAATACCACCAAAACCGGGGAGCACCGTTGCCCATTCGCCGGTGTCGGGGTTGCTTAAAATGTAGTCTGTGAGGGTCTCTGTACCTTCAATAGGCCCAATCTGGCGTGTTTCAATCGTGAACATGGAAGCGAAAGTAAGTTGCGATAGTCAGTTTGGCGCGATCGTATAGGGGCTGGTTCGTTGTTTTTTGGTCTGGTACAAGCAACCCCCTACCCGATCATCGCCGCTACTTTCCTACCTAACTAATAATACACCGCCGTGTTCTGCGCTTCCAGTTGATCGATCACTTTTGCATAGGGGCCAATTTTGGCGTCGTCGCGGGTGACGGGGTTGCTGCGCAGGAAAAGGTGCTTCAGGCTCGAGAGCTGCGTGACGCTGGTGGGCAGCACCTGAATGTTGTTACCGCTAAGGTCAACTGACTCCAACGTTTTCAGGTCAACCAGTTGATCCGGGAAGGCGCTGAGCCGGTTGTAACTCAGATCGAGCAGCCGAATGGCTTTGAACCGGTTGAACGCAGTTGGCAAGGTAGCCAGCGGGTTATGATGCGCGTAGAGCGTATCGAGGCGGCGCAGCCTGGCCAGCTGCGGAGGCAGGCTCGTGAGCTTGTTATGGGCTACCGCCAATTGCTCCAGTCGGCGCATGTTACCAATCTGTTTCGGCAGCGTAGTGAGTTCGTTGTAATACAAGTCCAGTACCCGCACGTGTTTCAGTTTCCGGATCTGTTTGGGCAGGCTCGTCAGCCCGGCGTTGTAGAGATTCAGGTCGTAGAGGTGCTTTAGCCGCTTAATCGCCTTTACGTTCAGTTCGGCCAGCTTGTTGTTGCCCATCCAGAGGCTTTCCAGGTTGCGGGCGTTGCGCACGCTCGTCGGAATGCGCGTCAGTTTATTGCCCTGGAGCGTCAGGGCGAGCAGGTGTTTGTTGGGCGTAATGAACACGCTGTCGTTGCCAATCTGGTTGAACAACACGCTCAGACGCCGCAGTTGGGGCAGGTCGGCTGTGAGGCGGGCGGGGAGTTTTACCAGGCCGTTTTTTGACAAATCCAGTTCCTCCAGATTCGGAAATCGATAGACGACGTCAGGTACGTTCTTCAGATCCAACTGATTGAAGTAAACGTACTTGACGGTATCGGGCCGGGTGGTAGCAGCAGCGGCTTCGAGCGTACTGATGGTGCTGTCGCCAGTACGAACGGCCCGTTTCTCCCGAGGACGACCGAAGTTGGTGAAATACTCATTGCTGTAAGGGGAAGCCATCGGTTTGGCATACCGATCGGTCTGATAGAAGACAGTCAGGCGGCGAAGTAACTCATCGAGCGCTTTCCGGTTTGGCTCGCCCATCGGGCTGATGATGATCCAGTCGGCTCGGCCGTTGGCAGCAAACAGTTCCGTAACGTTATAAAAAAAACCGTCGGCGGGCTGACTACCCTGGCTCTCGACGGCTGTATTCTTTTCGTTACTATGTTCCATCAGCGCATCGGTCACCTCTTTTCGCTTCGCGGGAGGCAATGCATCCACTTTAGTTTCAATTGGTGCGTAGGTACGCATCAACTCGGCGGGGCTTATGTTGTGCGCGGCCGAATCGGCCCAAAGAATTACCCGCGTGGGCGAAGCTGGTGGTGCGCCAGCGCTGACGGTCTGTTGAGCAAACGTAAGCCGGCTACCAGCGAGCAGTAGGGTGAAAAGGAGGGCACGTACCATACCTAAGCGTTTAGTTTACTTAGCGATGCGGCCCGTGCCCACTTTCCACAAAAAAGGCGGCTTCTATTTTTTTAAAGGCCCGAAAAATAGTCGTAGCCCTGTTCGGCCCAGAAGTCGCGGGGCGGCTGGTCGGCAAAGAAAATGCGCCCGATGCATTTGAGGTTTTTGATGCCGTATTTGATCGGAATCAGCAGCCGCAGGGGTGCCCCGTGGTTGGCCGAAATGGGTTCGCCGTTCAGTTCGTAGGCCAGCAGCGTTTGCGGGTGCAGCGCACTGGCCATATCGATGCCCACGTAGTAGCCCCGGCTGGGTGTTTCCATGCCCACGTACCCGTAGCGATCGGCCGGGTCGGTTTTACTGACGGGCTTCCCCGTACGCGCACCGGCCCCGTAGCGGTCCAGCACATCGACCAGCCGCACGCCACCCCAATGCTGAATCTGGCTCCAGCCTTCCACGCACTTAAACTCAATTACTTCCTCGTGCTTCGGCAAGGCCCGGATGTCGTCCATCGTCAACACCTGGCTGTCGGTGGGGCTGCGCTCCAGCCGGAGTTGCCAGTCGGTGGGCATGGCGGGCGTCAGGCCAATACCCCCGTTGACCCGTGCGGGTTTGGCGGCCATGTCCAGCGGAAACGTAGGCGCCAGCCGGCCGGGACCAATCAGTCCCTTGAAGACCTTTGCATTGGCCTTGTGGGCCTCTAGCAACGGCTGGGGAGCCCCGCCGCGCGTGGGCTGGGAACGTACCCAGCGCCAGACACTCACCGGTACGAGCGCGGCCAAACCAAGCCCGACAAAGGCTTTGATGGTCCGCCGGCGCGCCTGCTGCTCAACCGTCTGGTCGTCGGCGGGCGGGTTGGGAACGGGTTGATCGGTGGTCATAGAGGCTGGTCGGTTGAGGGTTGTAACGATGACGAATCAGCACGCGGTGGCCGGTCGGCCGTTGGGGTGCCGTCAGGTACGTTGGTCAGTTCGAAGCCCGCCACCATAGCTCGGAAGTTATTCCAGCCGGCGCGGATCACCTGCGCAATGTGCACCACAAAAAACAGCAGATAGCCCATCGTCAGGGCGAAATGAATAACGCGCGCCGTTTTGTAGCCACCGCAGAGCCACGTCAGCCACGAAAACTGAATGGGTTTGTAGATAGCCAGCCCGGTCAGCAACGACCCGAACCCCATCAGCACGACGCCGGTGTAGGCAATCTGCTGCGCCCCGTTGAACTTCCGTTGGGGCGGCAGTGGCCCTTTGCGCAGGCCCAGATCGTGCAGCGTGACCTGGATGGCATCGCGGAACGAATGGCGATTGGGCACCAGTTGCCGCCATTCGCCCGAGATGAGCGTATAAAGCACATAGGCCACGCCGTTGATGACAAACACCCACATCAGCGCAAAGTGCCAGGCCATCCCCTCGGCCAGTCGCCGTTTCAGGTGCAGGGCATTGAAGACCCATTCCGGAAAAAACGAGATGAGCGTGTAGCCCCCGATCTGGATTTTGTAGGGATGGTAGGCCCAGTAGATAAGCAGCCCGCTCCAGATCATGGCAAACAAAACCGGGAAGTTCACCCAGTGAAACCACCGGATGGCCAGTGGGTGTTTTTCAACGATTTTCTTCATGGTAAAGGCAGGCTGCTGTTCTTGTGGAAAGGTATGTAATTCTACTCTTTTTTACCACTCCCCTGCTCGGCTGCCGGTGCAGCGGGCTTATCGACCACGGCTTTTTTTGCTTTGGCGAAATCACCGGCTTTCACAATCACCAGCTTGTTGTAATCGATGTATTTCTTGACGGCCGTATTTACCTGCTCGGGCGTCAGGGCGGCTATGCGCTTTTCGAGCTCGGCATCGTAGGCAAAGCTACGCCCTTCGGCTTTTGTCAGGTACTGCGCCCAGGTATCGGCCAGCAGGCCATCCTGTGACCGCTCCACCTGCTTGTTCTGCAACACCGCCGCTTTGGCCGTTTTCAGTTCGTCGGCCGTTACGCCGTCGCGCACCAGCTTGTCGATTTCGTCTTTGTAGGACGCTTCGAGGCGGTCCGAGTTTTCAGGGTTATAAATAGCATACGAGCCGAACGTACCCACGGCGTCATTATCGTCGGCATACAGATACGACCCCACGCCATAGCTTACGCCCTCTTTTTGCCGGATGCGGGTAGCGAGCCGGGAGTTCAGGAAGCCGTCACCCAATATGTAGTTAGCCATGTATAGGGCGGCGTAGTCGGGATGGTCGTCGCGCATCGGAAACTTCAGGCCCGCCGACAGCGCGGCATTGGCCTTGTCGTCGGTCTGCATGGCTTCGGTGCCGGGTTTCACATCGGTGAAGAGCTGGTACGGCACACGGCTGTAGGGCCTGGGCGCTTTCCAGTTGCTCAGGCCCTTGATGGTCTTCATCACGGCGGCCTCATCAAAGGCACCGACCACCGACACCACCGCCTGCTGCCCGCCGTAGAAATTTTTATAGAACGCCTTCACGTCATCGAGGGTCAGCTTCTTGATGTTGTCGATTTCTTCGTCGAACGTTTCCAGGTAAAACGGGTGGCCTTTGGGGTACGGGCTCAGACGCCGCCGGATCTGGTTCTGGGCAATCGACTGGGGCTCCTGCTTTTGTGACTCGATCTCAGCCAGCCGCTCTTCTTTCAGTTTCTTAAATTCGGCATCAGGGAAGGTCGGATTGCGCAGGTAGTCGGTCACGATCGCCAGCACGGCAGGCAGGTTTTCTTTCTGCGTCTCGACACTCACGATTGCACTCTGCCCGTATCCATACACGTAGACCTCCGCTTTGAGCTTTTCCAAGCCGTCGCGGATTTGCTGGTAGCTGCGCGTTTTGGTACCCCGCTCGAGCATCGACGCCGCAAAACTGGCCGCCGTGCTCTGGTTCATCAGGCTTTGCGCATCGCCCATCCGCAGCCGGATCCGCATGTGTACCGAGTTGCCGCGCGTGCTTTTCTGCAACAGGCCGTAAGTCAGCCCATTGGCTTCCTTCCCCCGTTTGGTACGCGCGTCGATGTTGGCGGGCGACGGGTCAAACGCCTCACCAGCGGCAACCATCGCTTCGCCCTTGTAGCCGTTGACCAGCGCCAGCACGTCGGGCGTCGCGGAGATTGTGGCGCGGTCAGGTTTCTGGTCGGGGATGAACGTACCCACGGTGCGGTTGCTGGGTTTCAGATAGGCCTGCGCCACGCGCTGCACATCGGCGGGCGTAACTTTCCGCAGGGCATCGCGGTAGAGGAAAAGGAGTCGCCAGTCGCCCGCCGCCATGTACTCGCTGAGGTTCAGCCCCACCCGGTCGACTTGCTTGAACAGCATATCGATCCGGCTCAGGAGCTTGGTCTTGGCCCGTTCCACTTCCTCAGCCGTGGCCGTTTTTTGGGCCATCTCGTCCAACGTACCCAGCATGATCGCGCGCGCCGAGTCGAGCGATTGTTCTTTGCGTAGTTCGGTGTAGAAGTAGGCGAAGCCGGGGTCGTAGAGGGCGGGCGTCCAGCCCCACTGCGTGGCGGCTTTCTTGTTTTCGATCAGCGCCTTGTACAGCCGACCCGACGGCTCGTTGGTCAGTACGTCCATGAGCACATCCATCGGCGCGTAGTCGGGGTGGGCACCGGCGGGCGTGTGGTAGGCCACGGCAATGCCCTGCGTATCGCCCACGCGGCGCAGGGTCACGGCACGTTCGCCATCCTGCACGGGCTCGACGGTGTAGGTTTTCGACAGCACCCGGTCCGGCTTCGGAATGGGGCCGTAGAGTTCGCTGATCATCGCCAGCGTTTTGGCTTCGTCGAACTTACCCGCCACGAGCAGAATGGCGTTGTCGGGCTGGTAAAAGCGCTTGTAAAAGGCTTTAAGGCTCTCGATGGGCACCCGCTCGATGTCTTCCCGGGAGCCAATGGTCGATTTGCCGTAGTTATGCCACAGGTAGGCCGACGACAGCACGCGGTCCATCAGCACCGATTGCGGCGAGTTTTCGCCCATCTCGAACTCATTGCGCACCACCGAAAACTCGGTATCGAGGTCTTTTTTGTCGATGAAGCTATTCACCATCCGGTCGGCTTCGAGGTCGAGTGCCCAACGCAGGTTCTCGTCGGTAGCCGAAAACGTTTCGAAGTAATTGGTGCGGTCAAACCAGGTGGTACCATTGGGCCACGAGCCATGTTCGGTCAGTTCCTGCGGGATGTTCTTGTGGCGCGTCGATCCTTTAAACACCATGTGTTCGAGCAGGTGGGCCATGCCACTTTCGCCGTAGCCTTCGTGCCGCGACCCCACCATGTAGGTGATGTTGACCGTTACGGTTGGTTTGGAAACGTCAGGGAAGAGCAGCACCCGAAGGCCATTTTTGAGCTGGTATTCGGTAATGCCTTCCACCGATGTTACACGGGTCATGCCATCGGGCAGCGACGGGGCGGCCGGTTGGGCTGTGGCGTGGGGACGTAATCCCGACAGACACCCAACGGCGAGGGCGGCCGTCAGCAGCTTCCTGAGCAGGTAGGGTTTGGTTTTCATACAACGTATCGAGTTTAACTGGTTGGATGCGTTTACCCGCAACCTTCCACAAGGCCCGAAACGGCGTGAATGGGTTGTCACACACGCCGACTGCTCGTCCGACGTTTACGCTTTTTTAACAGCCGCCGGTCGAACGTACCCAGGTGATAGGCAATCGCGAAAGCGATTGTACCTTGCGGCCACCGAAACCCCGTATCCTTCCTGCCCCCACCATGCCGCCCCTGCTGTTGCTAACCTTGGCCATTCTGGCCATTATTCTGCTGAGTTCCTGGTACAAACTGAACACGTTTGTGGTACTGCTCGGGCTGGCGGTGCTGGTTGGGTTGCTGGCGGGTATTCCCGGCGAGACGGTGCTCACCCACATCCGCACGGGCTTCGGCCACACCCTCGAAAAAGTTGGGTTGCTGATCGTGCTGGGCACCATGCTCGGCAGCCTGCTCGACCGCACCCACGCCACCACCGATCTGGCCAATTTTATCCTGCGCACGGTGGGCGAATCGGCCGGCCGCGCCGACCGCACGCCGCTGGCCGTCACGCTGATCGGCTTCCTGATCGGCCTGCCCATCTTCTGCGATTCGGGTTTTATTGTATTGAGTGGCCTGGTGCTGACCTTGGCGCAACGGCTGGGCCGGTATCACCTGCGGCTGATGCTCAACCTGGCCGGGTCGCTCTACGCCGTGCACTGCCTGGTGCCGCCCCACCCCGGCATAACCGCCGCCGTCGGGATACTCAACCCCGATTCAGGCCAGGATAGCCTGGGCCAGATGATGTTGCTGGGTACGTTGCTGGCCGTGCCAGGTACGTTGGTCAGTTACCTGTGGGCCAGGTACGTCGATCGGGGCGACCAGACGACAGCACCGCGCCTGCCCGTTGACCAGGCGAACGAGTCAGCCCCGCAGCAGCGCGGCGCGTCGGTACCCGTCGGGGCATTTTGTGCGGTGCTGGTGCCCATTGCGCTGATTGCCGCCAAGCCCCTGTTCCTGCTGGCGCCCGACCGGGTCCCGCCCCTGCTGCTCACCCTCATCCGCTTTGTGGGCGACCCGGTAATGGCGCTGGCGATCGGGATGCTGATCGCCCTGACGCTATTTCGCCGCATCGACAAAGCAACGGTCAACGCCGTGCTCGACGATGCCATCCACAAAGCCGGGCCGGTGCTGGCGATCGTGGCGGGTGGCGGTGCCTTTGGCGAAATCATCAAACACATCGGCCTGGAGTCGACCATCACCAACTGGGCCACAGCGACGGGCGGCACGGCGGGCCATATTCCGCTATGGCTACCCTTTCTGCTGGCGTTGGTGTTCAAAACGGCGCAGGGCTCATCGACCGTCGCTATCATGTCGGTGAGTGCCATTGTGTTGCCGCTCCTGCCCGCGCTGGGCGTTCAGACCGACTTCGACCGGTTGCTGGTGCTGGGCGCGATGGGCGCGGGATCGATGAGCGTTTCGCACGCCAACGACGCTTATTTCTGGGTAGTGTCGCGCTTTGGCCAGATCGACACGCCTACGATGGTCCGCTCCTACAGCCTCATGACCCTGCTGATGGGCCTGGCTACCTTCGCCACGCTCTGGCTGATTAGTCTGTTTACAGCGGGGCTATAACCTTGTAAGACGGACGGGACCTGCCCACCAAACGGCCTTCCAACCAGGTAGCGAAGCCGTACTGTTCACTGGCAACTTTTACAATTCCTTTAGTCTGTTTTTCGCTTCTTCATTATCGGGATTTAACTGAAGCGTTTTCCTGTAGAAGTTGATAGCATCCTCTTTTCTGTTCAACGCCAAATAGATATTGGCCATTGACAGGGCAACGAGGTCGCGGTCAGGAAATTCCCGTACGTTATTCTCCGCAATCAGGCGGGCATCCTCGTAACGTTTCAAGCTTAATAGTTTTTCGCCAAGGTAATACAACTGCAGCCAATCTACGGAATAATGGGCGGTATCAGCCTTCATACGTTTGTAGGCAGCTACGGCTTTTTCTGCAGTAGAACTGGCTATAATCGATTCCATTTTTTTATGAACCGGCTCTTTCAACACAACCGGTTTATCGTACAAAACCCTTACTATGTTTTTCGTAATACCAAAGAAATCAGTTGGGGCACTATTGCATAAAATAACGGCCATACTATTGGTGTCAGGCATCCGAATCATAAAGGAAATGAAGCCTTCCGTGGAGCCCAGGTGGTAATTCGCCTTGACACTGTCTGTGGGCGTATATCGGAACAGCTGGTTAAACCACCCATAACCATATCGGGCGGGTCGGCTACCGGGCGTCAGCATGGCTTGCGTCAATTCTTTATTGAGCAATGTATGGTTGGCAATGGCCATGTGAAACGTGAACAAATCCTCCACGGTGCTGTACAAATCCCCTGTTCCCATCGTGTTGGACTGGTCCCTGAAGTCAGCGCTCACGTAGTTTCCGAATCCGTAGTCGTAGCCCGATGCCCGTTTGGGCACAATTTGCGTGTGCGCGTAAGAACCAGAGCTTTTCATGTTCAGTTTACTAAAAATCTCCTCGTTCATAGCCTGCGCGTAGGTCTTCCCCGTTACTTTTTCGATGATACACCCCAAGGTAAAATAGCCCCAACTACTGTACAGATAACGCGTGCCCGGAACAAACGCCAGAGCCGAGTCGCTATACACGGTCAAATAAGCAGCTCTGGTAAAATACTGGCGGCTAATCCGTGGAAAGAAATCGCTGATGATATCATAATTAGGCATTCCCGACGTGTGGTTCAGCAATTGCCGGATCGTCACGTTGGCAGCCGGTTTATTCTTAAAGGCGGGCAGGTAATAAGCAACGGTTTCATCCAGGTCTATAAGCCCTTTTTGAACCAGTATCAATACTAATGTTGCGGTAAGGGGTTTAGAAATTGACCCAAGCATAAACTTGGTATCCGTTGAATTAGGAATAGCCCATTCTCTGTTGGCTAATCCATAGGCATCTTTGTAAATAACGTGGCCATTTTCTGCCACCAAGACGGCACCGTCGAACATGTTATAGCCATGATATGTTTTCATCAGTTCGGATAACCGATCGGCCTTGGTCTGCGCCAGCAGCACCTGCGTCGATAGCATAGCCAATACGAATAGAGCGTGTTTCATGACCCAATCAATGTAGTAGTTGCCAGTGTAGCTACACAAAGCTATATGCCCTGGTTTATGATCGGGAAATAGGGCGGCCTTTTGATCGTTTGGTAAGTTGGGACGGCGGCGATTCGCGGGAATCTGTCTTCATCATTTCTTTTGAAGCAAGCCGTATTACCTGGTGTCTGGTTAGCAACAGCGCGATCTACAGGCAGAAGCGCATACTAAGCGGCGGTCCGCTTAAAAATTCGGTTAAAATACTGACCCGGCACAGCCAACTTACCCGTTAACTGACTGATTGTTTGCCACTCTACGAAGCCGATGCTCTACAGCCACTTTTGTGATCGATCAATTAGTACATACTAGCTGGATTTAGTAGTACATTTAGCTTTACGAGTACATCCTCTTTTTCAAACCTAGTGCTGTGAATCGTCTTTCCCTGCCTGACCCAACCCGACCCGATCTGGTCAGGAAGGCAACACTGGTGCTTGCATTCGGCCAACCGGCAAACGCATGCAGGGTTATACAAGCGACAATTGATGGGCGGGCCTTACATAGCGACCTGATGGGTGCCCAACTGGACCAGTTACCCCTGCCATTCAGTACCCCGGCCTTGATCGAACGGCTAGAGTCGGCGGTCCATCAGGCCTTACCTACCCAGTTTACGTTTGCCCATCCCGCCGACGGCACCTACCACTGCGATCTCATGCAGGTTGACGATTGCCGGCTGGTGCTTTCGTTGGAGCGACGTGACCCCGAGGAGCCGCTGGCCCTGGCCGACATTGTGGAAACGATGCCAAGCGGCCTTGTCGTCTTCCGGGCGATCCGGGATGAACACCAGGTCATTGTTGATTTCCAGGCCATCCTCTGCAATCAGGTTGGGGCCGATATCGTCGGGCAAAGCCGGGAGACGATTCTGACTCAACCCATCAGTAAGCGCTACGAAAAGATGCAGGAATACGCGTTTTTTCATCAGTACGTAGCCGTCGTTGAATCGGGTAAGCCGCATGACCAACTGCTGCACCTGCCTACGCTGGACCTCTGGCTCGACGTCTCGGTGGTGAAGTATGGCGATGGGCTGCTGGTCTCGTTTCAGGACGTTACCGTAGGGCAAAAAACCGCGTCACTGCTGGCCAGCGTGATGAACAGCTCACCAGCGGCGGTTCGGTACTACGAAGCCATCCGCGATTCGGATGGCCAGATTATCGATTTCATGACCAGCACTGGCAACGAACTGGCGGCGTACCGTGACTTCCGCCCGTATCCGTCGACCACCGGGCGGCGCTTGCTGGACCTGTATCCTCATCTGAAAACAAACGGCATCTTCGAGCGCTACGTAGCCGTGGTGGAATCGGGCGAAAGTCAGCGCTTTGAAACGACCTACGAAGGACCATCGCAGCTGTCCTGGTTCGATAGTACAGCAGTCCCCCACGGCAACGGGTTCGTGATCACGAACCTGGACATTACCCCCTTCAAGCGGGCTCAGCTGGCCCAACAGCGCCAGTCGGAACTGATCACGGAGGTGCTCAACAGTTCGGCCACCAGTATTCTGGTGCTCGAACCGCTGTATGACGAAGCGCATCAACTCACCGACTTTCGGATTACGCTGGCAAACCCGGCCACACAGACGCTGTTTGCCCCCTTCGTTGGCCGTGACTTTACGCACGAGTCGATCCGGCAGCAAAACCTGCTGACGCTTTTTCCGGCGATTCGGGAGCGCGATCTGTTCAAAGCGCTGACGGCGGTGATCAGCACGGGTCAGCCCCTTCAGGAGGCCGTCGACTACCCGCAGCTGGGCATTACCTACGATTATGCCATCTCCCCTTTTCAGACGGGTGTGCTGATGATCACCACCGACATTACGCCGCTGCGGACGTACCAGCAGCAACTGGAAGCCAACAATGCCGCGTTGGTGCGCTCGAATGATTATCTCCAGCAGTTTGCCTACGTCGCTTCGCACGACCTACAGGAGCCCCTGCGCAAGATTTACGCCTTTGGCGATCTGCTGCTGAAACAGTACACCCCTGTGCTGGATGCCAACGGCCAGGATTTGTTGCAGCGAATGCAGAGCGCAGCCATTCGCATGCAGACGCTGGTCAAAGACCTGCTCGACTACTCGCGCCTCACTACGCTACAGACTCCGTTTGAGCCCGTGTCATTACAGGACCTGCTTCGGGCCACTCTGGACGATCTGGAAACGACCATCCAGGCCACCAAAGCAACCATCACCCAAAGCGGTGACGCCCTGCCGGCCATCCCGGCAGACAAAACCCAGATGGGGCAATTGCTGCAAAATTTACTGACCAACGCCCTGAAATTTACCCGGCCCGGTGAGCCACCTCAGGTACGTATCACCACCCACTTGCTCGAGGCCGATCAGCTTCCGTATCCTGCCCGGCAGTCGGCCAGCAACCAGTGGGTCAGCCTGTGCGTAGCCGACGCGGGAATCGGGTTTGATGAAGCTTACCAAGAGCGTATTTTTGAGCTGTTTCATCGCCTGCATGGCCGCAGCAAATACACCGGAACGGGCATTGGTCTGGCGGTCGTCAAAAAAGTAGTCGACAATCATCACGGGCTGATCACCGCCAGCAGTCAGCCGGGGAAGGGGGCTACCTTTACCGTTTATCTACCACAACATTAAACCTGTTACCCATGGCCTCCCTGCGTCAGCTGACGGCGTCGCTCTACCAGATCAGTCTGGGTGTCGTCAATGTGTTTGTCATTGACGACCGGGCCGATGGGCTGACCCTGATCGATACCGGCTACAAAGACAGCAGCAAGGCCATCGTCTCGGCCCTTCGCCAGGCAGGTAAAGACCCAGCCTCCCTCAAGCGGATCATCCTGACGCACAGCCACCCCGACCACGCAGGCAGCGCGGCCGCCCTCGGCGCCGAGTGGGGCATTCCGGTCTGGGCGTATCACCTGGACGTCCCTTTGCTGGCGAACGGAACCGCTGGCGAAGCCCCCATTCACCGGTCGCCGGGCGTGATCAACTGGCTGGTCTACCACCTGTTCATCAAACGGGGCAGCCCGGCCATTGACCCCGTCACAGTCGACCGGCCCCTGACCGACAAGGAGGTGCTGCCGATAGCGGGCGGGCTTCAGGTGCTACACACGCCGGGGCACAGCAGCGGGCATATTTCGTTGTGGTTGCAGCAGGAAGGCGTCCTGATTGCCGGCGACCTCTGCGCCAACGTAGCCGGGCTGGATTTCAGCACCGTGTATGAAGACCGAGCCCTCGGCCTAAGCAGTATCTTGGCCGTTTCTCAGCTTCCGTTCGACAAAGCCGTATTCGGCCATGGCAAGCTGCTGGCACCCAGAGCCAATGAAAAACTAGCCTCGAAGTTCGGCGCGCTGTAAGCCCTGTCTGGCGTTGGCCGTTGGCAACGCCGCTAGTTTACTGAAATCCAAGGCAGATGTCCTCCAGCTATGCTCTACGCCAACTGAAGACGCCCTCGTGTTCACCAACGGCCAGGTATGTTAGACGTACCCAGTTTCATAAAATGACCGACTGGACCATGGCTCGCCCAACGCGCTGACTGGTATCTTAGCAGTGCCATTGTGCATTATTCATTGTGCATTGTTCATCAATACTCATGCCCGATTTCCGCAGCGATACCGTAACCCGCCCAACACCCGCCATGCTGGCCGCTATGATGGCCGCCCCCGTTGGCGATGATGTCTTTGGCGAAGACCCAACCGTAAATGCCCTCGAACAGAAAGCCGCCAGCCTGTTTGGCATGGAAGCGGCCCTGTTTTGTACCTCCGGCACGATGACCAACCAACTCGCCATCCGCACGCACGTGCGCCCCGGCGACGAGGTGATTTGCGATCAGCTCTCGCACGTGTACCTCTACGAAGGCGGTGGCATTGCCGTCAATGCGCTGGCCTCGGTAGCGCTGCTGGCGGGCGAGCGGGGCAAGCTCACGCCCGAACTCATCGCGCCCGCGATCAACAACCCAGCCGACGTACACCGGCCCATCTCGCGGCTGGTGTGCCTCGAAAACACCGTCAACAAAGGTGGTGGGGCTTATTATACCGTCCCGGAGATTGCGGCCATCCGTCAGCTGTGCGACGAACGCGGTCTGGCGCTGCACCTCGACGGCGCCCGGCTGTTCAACGCGCTGGTCGAAACCGGCGATGCCCCCGAAGCCTACGGTCGGTTGTTTCATTCGATCAGCATTTGTTTGTCGAAAGGGCTGGGTTGCCCGGTGGGGTCGCTGTTGTTGGGCTCAGGTACGTTCATTGCCCAGGCGCGGCGGTTCCGCAAGCTCATGGGCGGTGGCTGGCGACAGGCCGGTTTCCTGGCGGCGGCGGGCATTTACGCCCTCGACCACCACGTCGAACGCCTGAAAGTCGACCATTCGCGCGCCCGGCAACTGGGTCAGCTGCTGGCGAAACAACCCGAGGTGGTCGAGGTGCTCCCCGTCGATACCAACATCGTTATCGGGCGGCTCACCGACGGTCTCAGCAGCGCCGAGTACGTCGACCGGCTGGCGCAGCGCGGCATCAAGGCGGTCTCGTTCGGGCCGCAGCTGGTGCGCTTCGTGACCCACCTCGACCTGACAGACGCCGACATGGCCGCGTTTGAAACGGCCATGCAGGCGTAAATAGCAGCCGTTTCAACAAAAGGAATAAACCAGTTGCCCCGGTTTTCAGACCGGGGCTTTATGTTTACAGAAATTGCGGCTGTATGCGATCACTTTTCCTCTTTTGCCTGCTGCTTCTTGGGATCAACAGCGTTGCTCAGCGGGCAACGGCGCCCTTTCGGGTCGATTCGATTCCCAAAAACGGGCTGTCTTTCAAAACAGACTGGCGGTGGCGGGCGGGCGACGAGAGCGCCTGGGCCAGCCCGACCCTTGACGACAGCCGCTGGGAGACCGTCAAACCCACCCGGCGCATTGGCCGCCTGCCGCAGGTCGCCGAGGCGGGCATCAGTTGGTTTCGGCTGGCGTTTCGGCTCGACTCCGCCCTGGCCCGCGAATCACTGGCCTTTGATGTCTTTCTGAACGGCGCCGCCGAGTTATACCTCGATGGTACGTTGTATGAGCGGTTGGGAACGGTGAGCGCAACGGCCGCGGGCGAGCAACGCTACAAACGGGTTCGGGGCGACATCATGATGCTGCCTAAACTGGCGCCGGGGCTGCATACGCTGGCGGTTCGGTTTTCTACCCACCCCACGCCCTGGTGTATGCCAGCCTACATCGAGAATAAGGAAACGCTCGAGGTAACCCTCTGCCGGCCAGAGTCGTACATGCAGCACCGGGTTGCCAAAACGCACAGCGACACGCTCATCGAATACCTGCTCATCGGGTCGTTTCTGATGCTGGGGGCCATCCATTTTCTGTATTACGTGTACCGCCGCCAGACCATCAACCTGGTGTTTGGGCTTACGGCCCTGCTGTATTGCCTCAACGGTGTCGCCAACAATGCCACACCCTACATCCATTCACTGCCCCTGACCAGTTGGGTGGATTACATCGGCAGCCTGTGTAGCTACTCGTTCCCGCTCATGCTGTCAGCCACCTATTACCTGTACCTTCAGCACAAACACGGGCGGGTCTTCTGGTCGGTCACGATCATATCTATCGTCTGCCTGCTCCTGATGTACAAGGCCGATTATCAGAAAGGCGGCCTGCTTTCCGAATTACCACGCATTGGGCTGGGCATTGGGGCGGTAGTTCTCATCATCGACGGGCTGCGCATCACCACGATCGCCATGCGCCAGGTACGTACCCGCGAAAAAGCCGTCGTTATCCTCGTTAGCTTCTCGGCGCTGGTGGCGGTGCTTATTCTGGGGGCCATCTGTGTGCTGTTTGTGTTCTGGAAGACGCCCAGTCTGGCCGACGAAGCACTCGACGTGCTCCGCACCGTGGCGGGCTTCGGCATACCCATTACGCTGGCGTTTTTGCTGGCTAAAGAGCACGACCAGACCAACTCGGATCTGCAAAAACGACTCGCCGAAGTGGAGAAGCTGTCGGGCGAAAAAGAGGCGATCCTGACCCAGCAGAAAGAAACGCTCGAACGGCAGGTAGCCAAACGTACCCAGAAGCTCAACCAGTCGTTGCAGGAACTTCGTGAGACTCAGACGCAACTGGTGCAGCGCGAAAAGATGGCGTCGCTGGGTGAACTCACGGCGGGCATCGCCCACGAGATTCAGAACCCGCTCAACTTCGTTAACAACTTCTCGGAAGTCTCGGTCGAACTGCTCGATGAACTCCGGCAGGAACAGGCCCGCCCCGCCGATCAGCGCGACCCGGAACTGGAAGCCGAACTGCTCAACGACATCCACCAGAACGTGGGCAAAATTGGTCACCACGGGCAGCGGGCGGCGAGCATCGTGCGGGGCATGTTGCAGCACAGCCGGGCCAGCACCGGCGAGAAAAACCGCACCGACCTCAACGCCCTCGGCGACGAATACCTGCGGCTGAGCTACCACGGCCTGCGCGCCAAAGACAAGGCCTTCAACGCCAACCTGCACACCAGCCTCGACCCGGTGCTTGAACCCGTGACGGTGGTGGCGCAGGACGTGGGCCGGGTGCTGCTCAACCTCTTCAACAACGCCTTCTACGCCGTCTGGGAAAAAGCCCGCACCCAGCCCGCCGGCCAGTATCACCCCACGGTCTGGCTCTATACACGGCAACTCGACGGACACGTCGAGATTCGGGTACAGGATAACGGCAACGGTATTCCGGCCGAGTTGCAACGCAAGATTTTCCAGCCCTTTTTTACCACCAAACCCACCGGGCAGGGCACGGGGCTGGGGCTATCGCTCAGCTACGACATCATCACCAAAGGCCACGGCGGCACGCTGTCGGTCGATACGCAGCCTGGCGAATACACCACCTTTATCATCACGATTCCCGTGGATGAGGCCCCGGCACTCGGCAATTAAAAGCCGGGACGGTTATCTTTGAGGAAATTAGTCTGACGTTTGGCGGTTACTGGTTACGGTTGGCGCGGGCCAGCGCAGCAGCGTAAGGTGGGTTGAGCCCTATCAACCCGTCGACCTCAAACGTCAAATCTGCTTACCATGCTTGACAAAATCACCGAACTATACGCCGAAATCGACGCGGCGACCGTCACCAGCAAAGACGAACTGGAGCAGTACCGGCTGCGGTATCTGAGTAAAAAAGGAGCCGTCACGGAGCTGTTCGACGGGCTGAAAACCGCCCCCGCTGATGAGCGCCGGGCGCTGGGCCAGCAACTCAACGGCCTGAAAAACCGGGCGCAGGAGCGGTTCGCGGCCTTTCAGGAGGTCGTAGACGCCCAGCAGCAGGCCGCCGCTGCCCAACCCGCCGTGGACCTTACGCTGCCCGTTATCCCCAACCTGACCGGCACGCAGCACCCGCTGAGCATCGTGCGGCAGCGGATCATCCAGATTTTCGAGCGCATTGGCTTCAACGTGTCAGACGGCCCCGAGATCGAAACCGACTGGTACAACTTTGGCGCGCTCAACTTCCCCGATAACCACCCGGCCCGCGAAATGCAGGATACGTTTTTCGTCCAGAAATCGGCCGAGAACCCCTCTGCCGACGTGCTGCTACGTACCCACACCTCCAACGTGCAGATTCGGCTGATGGAGCACGTCCGCAACAGCTCCGCTGGCCAAATTGGCGGGTTCAAGCCCATCCGATCGATCATGCCGGGGCGGGTATACCGCAACGAGGCCATTTCGGCGCGGGCGCACTGCCAGTTCCACCAGGTCGAGGGCATCTACGTCGACCGGAACGTGGGCTTCAAAGACCTTAAAGACACGCTCTATCACTTCGTGAAAGAGCTGTTTACGAAAGACACCAAAATCCGGTTCCGGCCGTCGTACTTTCCCTTCACCGAACCCAGCGCCGAAATCGACATTTCGTGCCAGATCTGCGGCGGCAGCGGCTGTAACGTCTGCAAATACACGGGTTGGGTCGAGATCGCCGGCTCGGGCATGGTCGACCCCAACGTGCTGGAAAACTGCGGCATCGACCCCGACGAATACACCGGCTTCGCCTTCGGGATGGGCATCGAGCGCATCACCATGCTCAAATACCAGGTACGTGACCTGCGCCTCTACTTCGAAAACGACGTCCGTTTCCTGCGGCAGTTTGAAGGACTATGAGGAATGAGTGAAAACGATAAGGAGCGAACGAGTGATTGGCTGACGCCAGAGAAGCACTCCTTCGCTCTTTATCGCTTTCACTCTTTACCAATCTTTCTCTTCGCATCCAATTCTCCCTTTTTACGTATATACCTAAAAGTCCTTCTCCATGCAGACGTATTATGACCCCGCCGATCTGAAGAAGTTTGGCAAGATTGGTGAGTTCCAAAAGGAATTGGCCGATAAATTTTTCAGCTATTACGGGGCCGTTTTTGCGGAAGGTGCCCTTACTGCCCGCGAGAAATCACTCATCGCGCTGGCGGTGTCTCATACCGTGCAGTGCCCCTACTGCATCGACGCCTATACCTCCGATACCCTCGAAAAGGGCTGCTCGGAAGCCGAAATGATGGAAGCAGTTCACGTAGCGGCCGCTATCCGGGGCGGGGCCTCGCTCGTTCACGGCGTCCAGATGATGAACAAAGCCAAAGACTTGAGCATGTGAAGTGAAGGATGTAAACTGTATAATGAATAATGGACAATGGTAGCCGGTAGTGCACTTGTGCGTTAAGCCCATTATATATCATTCATTATACATTATTTCTCCCCCTGTCTACTGGATGAAATCACTCCGGGCTTCTAACCATACCCTAGCCAGTGCGGCGGCGCAGCTGGATGTCATTGAAGGCGACGCGTTTGGCAAACTGGGCTTACCCACGTTCCGCGAGCAGCTCGCCCCCATTGGCCTGTTTCCGCTTCGTCCCACTCAGATCGATATTTTCCAGATCAACGTGGGGAAGATGTGCAACCAGGTGTGCCGCCACTGCCACGTTGACGCGGGGCCGGATCGCAAGGAGATTATGACGCGCGAAACGATGCAGCAATGCCTCGACGCCCTGGCTCCGACCGACATCCGGACGGTGGACCTGACGGGCGGCGCGCCCGAAATGAACCCCGACTTCCGCTGGTTTGTCACGGAACTGCGCAAGCAGGGCCGCCACATCATTGTGCGCTGCAACCTGACGATCATCGTGGCCAACCCCAAATACCACGACCTGCCCGAGTTTTTCCGGGACAACCAGATCGAGGTAGTCAGCTCGTTGCCGTTCTACAATGCCGATAAAACCGACCGGCAACGCGGGCAGGGTGTTTTCGCCGACTCGATCCGGGCCATGCGCATGCTCAATGCCGTGGGGTATGGCCAAGAGGGAACCGGCTTGCTGCTGAATCTGGTGTATAACCCCAACGGAGCGTTTTTGCCGGGTAGCCAGGAGGGCCTGAAACGGCAGTTCAAGCGGGTACTCGCCGACGAGTTCGATCTCACGTTCAACGATTTGTACGCGATCACCAACATTCCCGTCAGCCGCTACCTCGATTACCTGCTGACGTCGGGCAACTACGACGCGTACATGGAGAAGCTGGTCAACGCCTTCAACCCGGCGGCCGCAGCGGGCGTCATGTGCCGAAACACCATTTCAATTGGTTGGGACGGGCAGCTCTACGACTGCGATTTCAACCAGATGCTCGACCTG
This sequence comes from Fibrella aestuarina BUZ 2, assembly GCF_000331105.1. NCBI lineage: Bacteria > Pseudomonadati > Bacteroidota > Cytophagia > Cytophagales > Spirosomataceae > Fibrella > Fibrella aestuarina. The sequence goes on from NC_020054.1 coordinate 4,691,380, forward strand.
AACGTAAACAGCCCCATCCGGCACGTGCGCGATTTCAACGCCGAAGCCCTCACCCAGCGCACCATCATCGTCAGCGAGCATTGCTACGCCTGCACGGCCGGTGCCGGGTCGAGCTGCGGCGGCACGACAGCCTAACGGTATAAACCAACCCTTCAACGCTCCCCATCCATGTCGTACCTGGATACAACCATCGACGTCTATAAGCAGGCCGCCGAAACGCCCGACGTTGGCCTTTGCTGCACCACTAACCCCGTCTGGCAACTGCCGGGCCTGAGCATGCCCAAACGGATGCTCGACATGAACTACGGCTGCGGCAGCACCGTCAACCCCCGCGATCTGGTCAACGACCCCACGGTGTTGTATGTGGGGATTGGTGGCGGCATGGAACTGCTTCAGTTTGCCTACTTCAGCCGTCGGCCGGGGGCAATCATTGGTGTCGATGTGGTCGATGAAATGCTGGCGGCCTGCGGCGAAAACCTGATCGAAGCCGAAGCGCAAAACGACTGGTTCCGGCGCGACTTTATCGACATCCGCAAAGGCAGCGCCCTCGACCTGCCCGTTGCCGACAATAGCGTCGACGTGGCGGCGCAGAACTGCCTGTTCAACATCTTCAAGGCCGACGACCTGCGCGTGGCCTTGCAGGAGATGTACCGGGTGCTGAAACCCCACGGCCGCCTCGTGATGTCGGACCCCACCTGCGAGCAACCCATGTCCGACGAACTGCGCAATGACGACCGCCTGCGGGCGCTCTGCCTCACCGGCTCGCTGCCGCTGCAAACGTACCTGAACGTGATCACCGGCATTGGCTTCGGCACCGTTGAGGTACGTGCCAAACGGGCCTACCGCGTGCTGTCGCCCAACCATTACCGCACCAACGAGCTCATCTACATTGAGAGCGTTGAGATCTGCGCCATCAAAGACCCGATGCCCGCCGACGGCCCTTGCATCTTCACCGGACGCACGGCCATCTATTTCGGCAACGACGATCATTTCGACGACCACAAAGGCCACGTGCTGCTACCTAACCAGCCACTCGCCGTTTGCGACAAAACCGCCGGTGCGCTTGCCGCCCTGGGTCGCGATGATATCTTTATTTCGCCATCCACTTATTTTTACGACGGCGGCGGTTGCTGCTAAAATCAGTAGGCAGTCTTCAGTTTACAGTAGGCAGTTGGCCCACGCCTGAGTAGGTTTGCAACTGCCTACTGTAAACTGAACGTTATGTCTCCCATCCGCCTCTCCGACCTTGCCTATACGATTGATGCCGTGCTGGAAGACAGCTTTGGCGGCAAGGCCATGTGGGTCATCGCCGAAACGAGCGATATCAAAAACTACCCCGACCGGCAGTACTGTTTTCTGACGCTCGTGGAACGCGAAGGCAACCAGACCGTCGCCAAGCTCGACGCCGCTATCTGGCGCAAAAACTACCCTATCATCCGGCAGTTCGAAACGGCCACCAGCGTGGCCTTTGCGCGCAATATTCAGTTATTGCTGCTGGTGTCGGTGAGCTACCACGCCACCTATGGGCTCCGGCTGGAGGTGCATCAGATCGACCATGCTTACACCCTCGGCAACCTTGAACGCGAACGGCAGGCCGTGCTCGATACCCTCGTGCGCGACCATTCGCAGGTTGTCTGGCTGGACCAGGGGCAATACATCACCTCCAACCAGATGCTCGACCGCCCGGCCGTCTGGCAACGCATTGCCCTGATTACCGCCCCCAACTCCGACGGCTGGCGTGACTTTCGGCAGGAACTGGCCAACAACCCCTGGGGCTACCGGTTCGTAGTCGACGAATACCTCACCCAGATTCAGGGGCAGGGGGCCGACAAAGCCATCTGCGCCCAGCTTGAGCAGATTGCCCGCGCCGACGTACCCTACGACGGGGTCGTGATCGTGCGGGGCGGCGGTTCGCAGCTGGATTTTGGTGCCTTCGACACCCTGCGTATGGGCGTGGCCGTTGCCAGTTTTCCCTACCCCATTCTGGCGGGCATCGGTCACGACCGCAACGTGAGCATTACCGACATGCTGTGCCACCTGAGCGTGAAAACGCCGACCAAAGCCGCCGCCTTCCTGATCGAACAGAATCGGATTTTCGAGGAAAACTGCCTGCAAATGGCCTATCGGGTGGCCGAAGCCAGCCGCACCGCCCTGCAAAATGCCCGCGAAGAGGTAGAGTGGCTTACCGACCGCTTCCGGCACGGCACGCAAACGTACCTGCGCAATCGCCACATCGACCTCACCGAAAAAGCCACCACCGTGCGCCACCTCGATCCCATCAACGTGTTGCGTCGTGGGTACGTTATGCTGAGCCAAGAGGGTAAAATTCTGACCCGTGCCGCGCAGTTTCAGCCCGGCGCGGCGGTGCAGGCCCAATTGGCCGATGGCGTCGTGGACCTGACCGTTGCCGCCCCGACCGAATCGGCTTCGTAATCCTGTCCCGCCACTTTCAGACTTAAATTCCGACGGAATCCCGTACTTTCGGCTTTTCAATCTTAATCCTCTCAAAATCAACCAATCGCATGAAAACACCCCTACTGATCCGGTTTAACCTGCTGGTGCTGGCCCTTTTGCTCACGGGCATGGCCCAGGCCGCCCGCCCCATCACACCAGTTGCCCAATTAACGGCCGACTGGCAGCGGGCCAAAGAATACACGAAGGAGTATCTGGACGCCATGCCCGAAGACGGGGTCGGTTTCAAGCCCACGGCGGAGATCCGCAGTTTTGCCGAGCAGTTGCTTCACCTTGCCAACGCCAACTACAATTTTGGCGCAATGGCCAGTGGCAAGCCCAATCCGATGCAGGGCAAGAGCCTCGAAAAAATGGACGATCTGAAATCGAAGGCTGCCCTGACCAAAGCCGTCATGGACAGCTACGACTTTATGATCGACGCCGTAAAAGGCATGACGGATGCCCAACTGGCCGAAGTGGTGAAAATGGGGCAACGCGAAATGAGCCGCGAAGTCTTGTTGGCCAAAGCCTTTGAGCACCAGACGCACCACCGCGGGCAGTGCACGGTGTATATCCGGCTGAAAGGCGTGAAGCCCCCCAACGAAAAATTGTTCTGATCAAAAAAGGCCTGCCAATGCGGGCCTTTTTTATGGATAAATGCCCGTATCCTGTCGTTGAGGCGTGGTTTATCCGGCAGCCTGCCGAGCGGTTCCTCACAATTCACTCGTATATTACCTGCTATGACTTATCAGGAAGCATACGAACAATTGACCTCACTCGTTGACGAGATAGAAAACGAAACGGTTCCGCTGGATGAACTACCGGGAAAAATCAGGCAGGCAACCGAACTCATTGCCTTTTGCCAACAACGATTGCGGGCCGTCGACGACGATTATCAGCTGGCTTTGCAGCAGTTGCAGAAACGATAAGGCCCGCCGTTGCACCAGCCGCAAGGCTCCGACAAGCCGGTCTTTTTGGGCCGCCTCAGCTACCCTGACGGGCTACGACGACGACCAACTCACTAAATTTATCAGAGGGTTCAGTTGTCGCTAAGGGCAAGTCTGGCTAATTTTATCGGCATAAATTCACTTTGCACCAGCCGAACGTCCCAGCAAGAACAGTGCAGCACAGCATCGAGAGGGAACGACAAGAGGGCATTCGCAGCGTAACTGTATACTGACCAACCATCATGACATTATTTGGTGCATTCAACGAGGTATTGACCCCTGAAATACTGGCTAAAATTGCCCTGTATGAGGACGAACCTGCGGAGAAAACCACAAAAGCCGTCGAAGGCTTAGTACACACTGTGTTTGGGGGCTTACTCAAACGCACCACCACCGAGATTGGCGTTAATCAACTATACAGTCAACTTCAAAAGAGTGGGTATGATGGCGCGCTGGCGGCCAATCTGAACGCCGTCCTGAAAGACGCCACCCAAACGCATACAGTCATCACCAACGGCAACGAGGCGATTAGTCGGCTGTTGCCCGCCATGAAAAGCTCCATTGCGAGCATGATTTCCAGCTACGCCGGTATCCGTAACTCATCGGCCATTTCGCTGTTGGGCCTCACGGCGGCCGTTGTGCTCGATGTGCTGGGCAAACAGGTTCGGGAGAAAAAACTCGACGCTGATGGCCTTGCAGCCTCGCTCTTCGATCAGCGTGAAGCGTTTATCAATGCCGTACCGGAAGGGTTATTCCCCCAACTTGTTGAAAAGGTTGGTATTCAGCAAATTGTAGCGGGGGTAGCCACCCCGGCCAAACGGGCGGCCCAATCGCCTCCCCTGCGCAGTACGGGCACCGCCACGCGCCCCGTCCCCCCCTCGACGGTATCGTTTGAACCCGACCCGGATGAAGACGGCGGCAATTCGCTCAGCAAGTGGCTCATCGGGCTTATTATTCTGGCCGCCCTCGGCGGGCTGGGGTACTACGCCTGGCAAAATACCCAGCAACATTCGGCCTCGACCGATACCGGCCTGGACGGTGCCCTGGTTTCCAGCGATACCGCCCAGTCAGACACCGTAGCCCGCTCTCTGGCCGTTCCCGTTGACACGACCGCCGCACGCCCGGCGTCCGCAACGGCAGGCGCTACATCGGCCACGACCGCGACCGGAATCGGAACGGCACCGACGGCGGGTGGCGATGCGGCCTTCAACACGGCCCTGACAACGTACCTGAACGACGCCACACAGCCTAAAGGCCGCATTTTTGAGCTGTCGGGCGTCACGTTTGCGCCAGCCTCGTTCAGCCTGACACCCGCCGCACAGGGCCAGATCAACACGTTGGTTCAGCAGCTCAAAGCCCGCCCCACGATGCAGGTGCAGTTGCAGGGCTACGCCAACGACGCACCGGGCCTCGGCCTGACCAATAAAGCCCTGTCGTTCAAGCGGGTCAACGTGATCAAACAGCAGCTTGTTCTGGCGGGTATCAACTACCTGCGCGTGGATGCCATCGGATTGGGTACCGGCGTTAAACCCGGCGATCTGGGCAAGCAGCCCCAGAAGAAGATCAACGTCAAGATTATTTCGAAGTAATCGACGCGCAGAAAGCGGTCGCGGGCTTCACAGTGGTTAGCCAGACCCGGTGAAGCCCGCGACCGCTTTCTCGTATTTTGGCCGTTCCGTTTAGTAGGAACTATCCATAGCTTTCTTTGATGCTATGTGAAAGATCAGGCAAAAAACATAACTTTAGTGCGTCAAGTGTACGAAACGTCACCGGCACTGACTATTCCCGAACCTCATCAAAAGGAAAGCCTCAGTCGCAGGCAATTCCTTTCCCTGGCAGGTTTGTCGGCGCTGGCCATCGGGGCTGGTGCCGACAGCTTCGCCTACTCACGAGCCAAATCAGGCGTACAAATTGCGTACTCAGCCATCACGTGGGGCGGCAACGATCAGCAGGCAATCACCGATCTGGCGGGTCTGGGCTATCGGGGCATTCAGTTGCGCGCCAATACCTTCGGGCCCTACCGCGCCAAACCCTCGGAACTGCGCGCCCTGCTGGAACAGCACAACCTACAGCTTGCCATGTTTTCGAGTGGTAACGTCGAAATCGATCCGGCCAAGTACCAAAGCACTATCGATCAGCACGTTGCCCATGCCTCGTTTGTGAAAGCGCTGGGCGGGTCGGCCATTCAGCTCACCAATTCGGCCCGGCCCAAAGACCGGCAACCCACCACCGACGAACTAAAACGGCTCGCCACGGTGATGAACGAAATTGGCAAACAAACGGCTGATCTGGGTGTGCAGGCGGTGTACCACAATCACATGCATCAACTGGGTGAAACCCCGGCGGAAGTCGACGTGATTGTGCAGGCCATGAACCCCAGCGCGGTGAAGCTGCTGCTCGACATTGCCCACTACCGGCAGGGTGGCGGACAGCCCGAAAAAGCCGTTCGGCAATACCGCGACATCCTGCACTCGCTCCACCTGAAAGACACGAAGTCGCCCCTGCCCGACCGGCCCAACGACCCCAACGCCTACAAATTCGTGGAACTCGGGCGCGGCAACGTCAACGTACCGGCCGTATTCAAAGCCCTGAGCGATATTAATTTTAACGGCTGGGGTATCGTTGAACTCGACGGCGTGCCCGATCAGGGACGTACTGCACTCCAGTGCGCCCAAACCAACAAAGACTACATCACCCAGACCCTGAAGGTCAAACTTTAATTATGCTTAACGTAACGAAATACGTACCCCTGGCGGCCCTGGCCGTTGCTGTTCTCGTTCAGCCCGCTGCGGCTCCCGATGCGCCCAACACCCTGACTAAACAGGAGCAACGCGACGGCTGGAAACTGCTGTTCGACGGCAAAACCACCAAAGGCTGGCGCGGAGCTTACAAAGAAAGTTTTCCCCAGCGCGGCTGGTCGGTCAACGACGGGACGCTGTCGATTCAGAAAACCGACGGGTCGGAATCGACCAACTTCGGCGACATTGTCACGACGGACGAATACAGCCAGTTTGACCTGCGCTTCGACTTCAAACTGAGTGAAGGCGCCAACAGCGGCCTGAAGTACTTCGTGGCCGAGCAATCGCCCAAACCGGCGGGGTCGGCCTTCGGACTCGAATACCAGGTACTCGACGATGAGCGCCACCCCGACGCCAAGATGGGCCGCGACGGCAACCGCACCGTAGGCTCGCTGTATGACCTGATTCCCGCCAAAGACAAAAAAGTAAACCCGATCGGGCAATGGAACAGTGGCCGGGTGCTGGTGCGTGGCAACCATGTGGAACACTGGCTCAATGGCAGCAAGGTGGTTGAGTATGAGCGGGGCAGCGACGCCTTTCGTGAACTGGTAGCCAAGAGCAAATACGCCGCCCCGCAGTATAACAGCAATGGGCGGTTTGGCGAAGCCCCCAAGGGCCACATCCTGTTGCAGGACCACGGCGATCACGTCGAATTCCGTAACATCAAGATTAAAACGTTGTAGCACCAAAGCTCCAGCTTTGGTAAAACCCTTAACAACACCGGCGCTGGAGCGCCGGGCTACTTCCATGCAAAACCGTCGTGATTTTATTAAATCGTCGGCCCTCGCTGGCCTCGGCATGAGCTTCTCGGCGAGCAGCTATGCCCGTATTCTGGGCGCCAATGAGCGAGTACGTGTTGGCGTTATCGGCTTCTCGGACCGCTTCCGTCAGTCGCTGGCCCCCGCTTTCGCTGGTCATTCCAAAGAGATGAACTTCGCCTTCGTGGGCGTATCGGACCTCTGGAGCCGCCGCCGCGACGAAGCCAAAGCCTTCCTGACGGGTAAAGGCTGGGCCGATGCGGGTAACTTCTCGATGAACCGCAACAATGATGAACTGCTCGACCGCAAGGACATCGACGCCGTCATCATCAGCACCGCCGATTTTCAGCACGCCATTCACTGCGCCGAAGCCGTTGAGGCGGGCCGCGACGTGTACGTGGAGAAGCCCTTCGCCGAATCGATGGAAGACGCCCGCAAGGCACTGAAAGCCGTCGAGAAGTCGAAGAAGATCGTGCAGGTAGGCTCGCAGCGGCGGTCGGCTCCCAACTACCACGCAGCCAACGAATACATCAAATCGGGTAAGTTTGGTGACGTATCGATGGTTGAAATGACCTGGAACGTCAACCAGCCCGGTCGCTGGCGCCGGCCCAAACTGGTGTCGGAGATCCGGCAGGAAGATACCGATTGGAAACGCTTCCTTATGAACCGGCCCGCCGAGGCGTGGGACCCGCGCAAATACCTCGAATACCGGCTGTTCTACCCCTATTCGTCGGGCATTCCGGGGCAGTGGATGTCGCACCAGATCGATACGGTACACTGGTTCAGCGGCTACGATCACCCCCGTTCGGTGGTGGCCAACGGAGGCGTATATGTCTGGAAAGACGGGCGCGTCAACCCCGATACGTTCACGGCCGTTTTCGATTACGGCCCGGACAACGACAAGGCAAAAGGCTTCCAGGTGCTCTACTCGTCGCGGATGCATAACGAGGCGGGCGGCACCAAGGAATACTACTACTCAAACGGGGGGATGATCAACCTCGACACCAACAAGATCACGCCAGAGGGCGGTCTGGAGGAGCGCTACGCCAAAGAAATGGGCATGAAAGCGAACCTACTGCCAACGATGTCACTTGGCGAAACAGCCCGGATGGAGACAGGTGCCAACACCGGCGGTGATCCTATGACGTCGCTGCACATGCGCAACTGGATGGAATGCGTGCGCAGCCGCAACGAACCTAATGCACCCGCCCGTGTCGGTTTCAACCACTCAGTAGCCAACATCATGGCCACGAAAGCCTACCAGACCGGCCGCCGTGTCACCTGGGACAGCCAGAAATCGGATATAGTGGTGTCGTAAGCCACCAATAAAGAGAGTCGATTAAGAAAAGAAGTCCGGAGTCTGGACAGTCGTTTTAGTGTTGCTTACGCGAAGCGTTCACATTGAAATGACTGTCCGGACTCCGGACTTCTTTTCTTAATCGACTTTCCAGCCTTCTGTCTGTTTACTCCTCTTCGATGGCTTCGAGCACGTCCATGAGTGCCCCGAAGTCTTTGCTACCAGGGCGTTCTTCCGTGCCGCCCGTCAGCGCGATACCGGCTACCGGTACGTTGTCGAGCAGCGTATGAATAGCGTCGGCGGCGATGCCGATGCCCAGCAACACAGGGTGGCGCCGGGAAAGGCGCGTCAACGAGGTTGTCAGATCAGCATCGAGATGCAGGGGCGAGGGGCTTTCGAGCAGCAGGTAATCGATGCCGGGCAGTTCCGTGTTGGCGAGCGTATCCAGTTGATCCAGTGTCGTAACAATCAACTCGACGCGCAGGATCAGCGGTTTGCCGAACGTACCCAGGTACGGCAACAGCGCGGCTTCATCCACCTGCAACACGTCGGGTTGGTAGGTGTTCATTAGCTGCTCAATGACGTCGGGGTCGTCGCTTTGGGTTTCGCCTACGATGTGGACGCCCGCCACCCAACCACGCATCTCGTTGAAACGCGCCGGATCGACGTAGTCGGGCGATTCGGCATCCATCGAGAAGCCCAGCAGATCGACGCCCATGCCCGCGCAGTAGCGGGCGTCGCTTAAATTGGTTACGTTACTGATTTTTACCGTGGTCTGTAGCGCCATGCTGTAAACAGGTCAAGGGATTAATGGCCGGGGCCAGGTACGTTGGTTTGCGTTTATACGTTTACACCCGCATACAACTCGGCCACTTTGGCAACGGCGTAATCGACCTCCTCAGCGGTATTGTATTTACCGAAAGAGAACCGCACATTGGCCCGGTTCGGGTCGATGCCGGGTAAGGCGTTCAGTACGTGCGAGCCCACATCGGTGCCACTCGAACAGGCCGATCCACCGGATACCGATATCCCGGCAATGTCGAGGTTGAAGAGTAGCATGTCGTTAATGTCGGAAGGCGGCAGGCTGACGCTCAACACGGTGTACAGGCTTTTGTCCAGATCGGCCGAATCACCATTGAACAGCACGGGCCCGCCAGCGTGCTCGCCGAACTGGGCGCGGAGCTGATCGATCATGCGTTGTTTCAGCCCTTCGATATGGCGACGGTGCTCGGCCATGTCGGCATAGGCGATTTCCAGCGCTTTGGCCAGGCCCACGATACCATAGACGTTTTCGGTGCCGCCCCGCCGGTTACGCTCCTGCGAGCCACCGTGGATAAACGGCTGAATAGGCTTGCGGGCCGTCGGGCGGGCGTAGAGAAACCCAACGCCTTTGGGACCGTGAAATTTGTGGGCGGCGCCGACCAGAAAGTCGACCTTGAGCTCCTGCACGTTGTGCCGATAGTGACCCATCGTCTGGACCGTATCGCAGTGCCAGACCGCGTTATACTGCTCCCGCAACGTACCCACGCGGTCCATGTCGAGCAGGTTGCCGATTTCGTTGTTACCGTGCATGAGCGACACCAGCGATCCGCCGGCGGCCGCTCCCGCCTGTAACAGCGCTTCCAGGTGATCGTAGTTGAGGCGACCACGCGCATCCACTTCGACCAGATCAAGCTTAATCTTGCCCTCATGAGCCAGGTGTTGCAGCGTGTGCAATACAGCGTGGTGTTCCAGCGGCGACGTGATGGCGTGCGTCAGGCCGTAGGTTTCGATGCTCCCGCAGATAGCCGTATTGTCGGCCTCGGTACCACCCGAGGTAAAAACGATTTCGGCGGGAGCCGCATGGAGCAGCGACGCCACCGTTTTACGCGCTTTTTCGATGGCCGACCGGACCACACGCCCGTGCCCGTGGATAGACGACGGATTACCAAAATTGTCCTGCATCAGGGGCAGCATGGCCTCCAGCACGGCCGGGTCGAGCCGGGTGGTGGCGGCATTATCGAAATAAACGCGTTGCATAGGTTGTGAAGAGATCGGGACACAAAACTACGAATCCTCTGTCGACTTAACCACCGCATACGCCGATCGGGTTCATCAGCGGTCGGTTTGGGGCCATCAGTTGGTTAGGTACGTCGACCGTATCATCCGATCATACCGCATTTGCTGATGCGCCGCCCGTCTGATTACCAGCGGTTTTCCAGCGTGCCACGCGCGGAAGGCCGTTTGCCATTCGCTTACGGGGATTCACTACATCGCCCTGCCGGATCGGGTCGGGGGCGGCCGGCTCATGCGGGCAGAGTTTCGGCGTTGGCCCCTACTCTACCTGACCAGCCTGTTGATCTGACGCTTTTATCGGCACTAAGCCAATCGGAAAGGGCGTATTTTTGTCCGATGCGAACAGTGAACAACCCCTCCACGGCCATCACGGCCCCTACGTTTACCTTTCTGGCCGAACTGGTCCAGAACAACAATCGCGACTGGTTTCAGGCCAATCGGGCGCGTTACGATGCCGCCAAAGCCGAGGTCGAAGGCCTCACCATCCGCCTGATTCAGGGCGTTTCGACCTTCCAGCCGTTGCCCAACACTGCCCCCAAAGACTGTATTTTCCGGATCAACCGCGACATCCGGTTTTCGAAAGACAAAGCGCCCTACAAGCCCAATTTTGCCATCGCCATCGGGCCGGGCGGTCGGCATTCCGGGCAGATCGATTACTACCTGCACATTCAGCCGGGCAACGAGTCGTTTCTGGGAGCAGGCATGTGGCAGGCGACACCCGCTCAACTGGCGCAGTTCCGGCAGGAAATCGACTACAATGTGGATTCGCTCAAACAGATCATCGACAACCCGACGTTTCGGGCGTACTTCCCCGACGTTTGGGGCGAATCCACCAAAACCGCTCCGAAAGGCTATTCGGCCGACCATCCCGACATTGATTTACTGAAGCGGAAACAGCTGTTTTTCATGCACCGCTACTCCGACAAGGAGGTGCTGAAACCCAACTTTGCCGACGAGGTGGTCCGGGGTTGCCAGCTCATCAAACCTTACTGCGACTGGCTGAACGAGTTGTTCGGCGAGGTAAGCGCAACCTAATGATTGTAGAAAACTTGCCGTAAGGCAGAGGCCCGCCGAACGGCACAAAGAATTCAATTCTTTGTGCCGTTCGGCGGGCCTCTGCCTTACTCTGTGGTACGGCCTACTACGGTTAGTTCTTCGCTCCGGCAGAAATCAGGTTGGCGAACAGGCGATAGGCACCGGGCACGCCGTTGGGCAGCTGCCGGAAAAACGCCAGACCGGTGTAGATGAAGTGGCCACGGCCGTAGTTGGCGTAGATGAGGCTGCCGAGTTTAGGCGACTCACCGGCATCATTCATCGAGAAGAGCGACTCGTACGACCGGTCATAATCCTGCGCGAAGTACAGCCCGCGTTCCTGGATCCAGCCTTTGAAATCGTCGTCGGTTATCTTGTTCGGGCGGTTCAGTAGCATGTGGCTGGGGTTGAGCATCGTCACGGTGGCGTCTTCCTCAGCGACCCGGTCACGGCCCACCGTAAACGGAAACGGCCCGATCTGATTGACTTTCAGCCCCGATTGCGTAATACCGCCCCCGCCGGGCGTGGCGTATTGCACCACCAACGTACCCCCGCGCTGTACGTAGCTCATCAGCTTATCCTGATTAAAGCGGAGCCGATCTTCAGTATTGTAGGCCCGAACCCCCACCACGATGGCGTCGAAGCGCGACAGGTCTTTGCTCAGCTCGGCCTCGTCGAGCATCGTCACGGTGCAGCCCATTTGCCGAAGCGCCGCCGGTACGTCGTCGCCAGCCCCGGCGATGTAGCCGATATTTTTGGCTTTCACGACAATGTTAAGCCGCTCCACTTTGGCTTCGGCGGGCGGAAACAGCGACTGCGGCGGGATGTGCGGGTAGCTGATGGTGCGGAGACCAGTGGTAACCCGCCCCCCCGGCGTCTGCGCGCTCACCCGCAGCCGACCTTCGGGGGCCGAACTGCTCATGGGCATCAGCGAGAACGTGAAACGCTGCTCCTGGTATTTCTCGCCCAGCGTAAACGTCTCGGAATTGGGCGATACGCGCCAGCCCGTGGGTACGTCGACCGACAGCGTACCGCTCACGTTGGCCCGGTTGGCTTTCACCAGCACCTCCACCGTTTTGGCCTGATTGTCGGCGAACGCGTACACCCGCTCTGGCAGGTTGATCGACACCTCGGGCCGTACCTCAAATGAACGGTACAATTCACCCTCAACCGGATCGGTGTATTTGTAGAGCCAGGGGCGGGTAAACGTAAAGGGCAGGCCTTCCACCTCTACCGTGAATTCGGCCGTGAGGGCCGGCGGGTTTTCGGGCAGGCCAATCAGCCGCTGATCGCTCACGTTGAACAGGCCGCGTTCGATGGGTTTTTCGAGCCAGTAGGGTTGCGAGAGCCGCAGATTCGTGGGCAATTTGGCCGACATCGTAAACAGGTGCTGCTCGTTGGCCTTCAACGGCATCGCCATCGCCGTGTCGCGGCCTAGCTGCGGCAGGCGGAGGCGGGTGAGTTTCACCGGAAAATTGGTGCGGCCCAGGCCCGTCAGCCGAATATCGACGGTGCCGCCGGGTGTGCCTACGTAATCGAGGGGCAGCGCTTCAAACACCAGCCCAAGGCACTGTTGCAGCAGCGTTTCCACTTCCTGCCGTTTGGTGCGCACATAGAGTTGGGTAGTATCGAGCTGGCTAATCTCGCGGTGGAGCGTTACCAGCGTCGCGACGATGCTCGTTGGCTGCGCGGGCACAAACTGCGAATTCAACTGGTAAATCAGCTCCTGCACCCGCTCGGAATTAGGCACCCGGTTCCAGCTCATATCGATGCCCTCCACGAGGTCGACCTGTGGTTTGTCGCCGCCTTTCAGCAGCAGGTAATCCATGCGGGCGCCGCGGTTGGCCCCTACGCCAAAGCCCTGACTCTTGTGCTGGCTCCGGCTCTCGGCAGCCAGTTCGCCGTACGATTTGCCCAGCAGCGGGTTGTACAGGCCCGTTTCGAGGCCCAGCAGCGTGCCGCTTTCGCTCGGCTTCTCGTTGGACTGAAACCGGCCGGGCGTAAAGGCATTCCAGAACAGCCGTTTGGCCTGCCAGGGTTTTACGTAGCGCAGTTGTTCGGGATACGATTTGGGGTCATTGGAGAGCTTGAAGGCCTCTTCGGCTAGAAAACCCGATGCACTGTGGTGGCCGTGCCCGGCGCGCGGGTCGGGTGGAAAGCGCGTGATAATCACGTCGGGCTGGAACTTGCGGATCAGCCAGACGATGTCGCTGAGTACCTGATCGCGCCCCCACGTTTTGACGGCCTCGTCGGTCGATTTGGAAAAGCCAAAGTCATAGGCCCGGGAAAACAACTGTTCGGGGCCATCGATGCGGCGGGCAGCCAGCAATTCCTGGGTACGTATCACGCCGATGTTTTCACCCTGCTCCGGACCGATCAGGTTTTGGCCCCCATCGCCCCGGGTCAGCGACAGGTAGGCAGTGCGCAGGTTGCGCTCGTTGTGGAGGTACGTGAGCAGCAGCGTATTTTCATCGTCGGGGTGAGCGGCGATGTAGAGCACACTGCCCAGTACGGCGAGCCGTTTGATGCCCAATTGAATGTCGCCGGGTGTGGCGGGGCGGGGCTTCCCAAACGGAACCTGCGCCCGGACAGCCGTAGACAACGCAACGTACAAGCAAAGAATGGTGAGTATAGATCGCTTTTTCACAAAGTGGTCAGAACAGGGTTACAAGACAAATAAACGGGCTGTACAGTTGTAGCGCAATGCCGGGTAACAAAAAAGGGAAATGGGCATCCAATTAGTCTACGCTTCGATTTAGTCGGTATCGGTACGCATGACTTTGCGCACAACCTGCTGCTGGCCATCGGTGCAACGGAGTAGCCAGAACGGTTGCCGGCCGCCAACGGGCAGTTCGATACGCCAGGAACTGGCAGTCAGTTGACTAGCCCGTCCGGCCCAGCTCCGGCCCTGCCCGTCGAGCCAGTCGAACCGGACCTGTTTGGGCGTGGTGGTCTGGTGCTGCACCGTGATCGGCCCGTCGGCGGGGTTCGGGTAAACCAGCCAGTCGGCAGTAGGTTCGGTGGCCAGCGGCGTGACGCCGACCACCGACGTAAACGAGCACAACTGCCCAACGGACTGACGCATCGCGCCCAGCCGGGCATATAAGTTATTGCCAGGGCATTCGGTGGCGCAAACGCCGTCGCGGTGGCCCGAAATGCGGTTCAGTACCTTAGCCGAACTGGCATGCAACGCCTGTCCGACAGGCTCCAGCCCTTCTTTTCGCAGCTTCCACCCAATCAGCTGATTAACAGCAGCCAGCGCGGTATCACTGGGCTGTACATCGTTGTAATTGCCGAGCATACAGATGCCCATCGTGCCGGTGTTTGTACTGCAAAAATGAGCGCCCAGCACATTGTCGCCGTCCAGCACGCCCTGTCCATCGCGCCCTTCGTAGACTACGCCATCGCGGCCCAGCAGGAAATTGTAGCCCACATCGTTCCAGCCGTTTACGGTGGTGTGTTGCAGGTAAATGTTGCGCACCTCGTCCAGGTAATTGGTCGCGGTGTTGCTGGTGGCCGAGTGGTGCACGATCACAAACTGCACCTTGTTGGGGGTAGGTGGTTCTTTAGGCGGGGCCAGCCCTTTCCGCCAGACCAACACCGGCACCACGGCCGGCTTGTCGCAGTCAGTCGCCCCCGCGCGGGCGGCACGTACCTGCGCCGCCACGTAGTCGGCAGGCAGCGGTGGCGCATAGAGTGTAATGAGTTCAGCCGATAGGTAGGTCAATTGGGTCGACAGCAGGGTCACGGCCCTGACGGGCTGCCGAAATACACACAGCCCCGATACGGTGTTGCTGTCGCTGTGCGGCTCAGGGCGCAGGGTGATCGTATCGCCATCGGCCACTAAGTAGATCCCGTCAAGTGGCTGACCGGGGGGCAGTCGCAGCAAAGCGCTCGAATAGGGTTGGTCGAACGGCACCCGAGCGGGGCGATTCAGGGGCAGTAAAACCGGCCATTTTGCCACCGATCGGAGCGACTGCGCCTGTACCCCAACCTGCATGAGCAGTAACACTAGCCCGACTACGCTTTTCATAACTGATTGTGACCGACTTACGGGTAAGTACCCAACCGAATGATTGTTCAGGTACGTTAATTTATATTGAAAAGACGCAAAATAACCTCGTTAAAAGTCAAAACGAACATGGTTATGCAAGGGCAAATTCTATCTTTGCGACCAATCAAACAACCTTTTTTCCTTTTAGTATGCAGAATAGTCTTTACATCGTCCCCTTACTCGGATTAGTGGGATTGGCGGTGATGATCGCCAAGTTTAGTTGGGTGAACCGACAGGAAGCCGGTGACGCCCGCATGCAGGAAATTGCTGGGTATATCGCCGATGGCGCCATTGCGTTCCTGAAAGCCGAGTGGCGGGTGCTAATCGTTTTCGGCCTGATCGTTGGCGTACTGCTGGCCTTTGCCGGTTCGCAGGTCGAAAATTCACACTGGACCATCGGGATAGCCTTTGCTGTCGGGGCGTTTACCTCGGCCTTTGCCGGTTATATCGGTATGAAAGTCGCAACCAAAGCCAACGTCCGCACGGCCCACGCCGCCCGCACCAGCCTCACCCGCGCCCTCGACGTCTCGTTTACGGGCGGTTCGGTGATGGGCATCGGGGTAGCTGGTCTGGCTGTACTGGGGCTGAGCGTGCTGTTCATTATTCTCTACAACTACTTCGTAGCGGGCGTAGCCCCGGTTGATGGTGTATTGGCCGTCAACGGCGTGCCGATGGAGAAAGCCCTCGAAGTACTGGCGGGTTTCTCGCTGGGTGCCGAGTCGATTGCCCTATTTGCCCGGGTAGGGGGTGGTATCTACACCAAAGCGGCCGACGTTGGCGCCGACCTCGTGGGTAAGGTTGAAGCCGGCATTCCCGAAGATGACCCGCGCAACCCCGCCACCATCGCCGATAACGTAGGCGACAACGTGGGCGACGTAGCCGGGATGGGTGCCGATTTGTTTGGCTCGTACGTGGCCACGATTCTGGCGACGATGGTGCTGGGCCGCGAAATTGTTATTCCCAACGATACGATCATGGGGCACGCGCCCATTGTACTACCCGTGCTGATTGCGGGGATGGGGCTGATTTTCTCGATCCTGGCCTGCTACCTGGTGCGCGTGAAAGACGACAACGGAAACGTGCAGGGGGCGCTGAACCTGGGCAACTGGGGGTCGATCATCCTGACGGTCATTGCGTCATATTTCCTCGTAAACGCCATCCTGCCCGATACGACCATGCAGATTCGTGGCGTGGAGTTTACCCGTAGCGACGTGTTCTACGCCATCCTGACGGGCCTGGCGGTTGGTGCGCTGATGTCAACCATCACCGAATACTACACGGCCATGGGCCGTCGGCCGGTCTTGTCAATCATCCGGCAGTCGGCTACGGGCGCGGCGACCAACATCATCGGCGGTCTGTCGGTGGGTATGGAATCGACGGTACTACCCATTCTGGTGCTGGCGGCGGGTATCTATACCTCCTATCACTTTGCCGGTCTGTACGGCGTGGCCATTTCGGCCGCGGGCATGATGGCCACCACGGCAATGCAGTTGGCAATCGACGCTTTTGGGCCCATCGCCGACAATGCGGGTGGGATTGCCGAAATGAGCTACCTGCCCGAAGAGGTTCGTGGCCGCACCGACATCCTGGATGCCGTGGGTAACACCACCGCCGCCACGGGTAAGGGTTTCGCCATTGCCTCGGCGGCCCTCACGGCGCTGGCGCTGTTTGCCGCGTTTGTGGGTATTTCAGGCATTTCGAGCATCGATATCTACAAAGCCGACGTGCTGTCGGGCCTGTTTGTGGGCGCCATGATCCCGTTCATTTTCTCATCGCTGGCGATTGCGGCGGTCGGTCGCGCAGCCATGTCGATGGTGGAAGAAGTGCGCCGTCAGTTCCGCGAGATTCCGGGCATCATGGAAGGAACGGGCAAACCGGAGTATGACAAGTGCGTCGCCATTTCCACGCAGGCGTCGATTCGGGAAATGATTCTGCCGGGGGCTATTGCGCTGTCGGTGCCCATCATCATCGGGTTCATCTTCGGCCCCGAAGTGCTCGGCGGTCTGCTGGCGGGCGTCACCGTATCGGGCGTGCTGATGGGGATTTTCCAGAACAACGCTGGTGGTGCCTGGGATAACGCCAAGAAATCGTTCGAGAAAGGGGTGCTCATCAACGGCGAGATGTTCTACAAGAAATCGGAGCCGCACAAGGCGTCGGTGACGGGCGATACCGTTGGTGATCCGTTTAAGGATACCTCGGGCCCGTCGATGAACATCCTCATCAAACTGATGTCAATTGTTTCGCTGGTCATTGCCCCGTACATCGCCATCAAGTCGAGCGATCAGGGGGCTCACGCCCGCGAGAATGTCACGGCAGCGGGTGGCGTAGCGGGCGTTGATCTGGAAAAATCGACGGCCGCCGACAATGCCAACGTTGCCACCCCCAACCGAGAGTTTACTCCGACTGATCTGACACTGGACGGCGGCACTTCGCTGAAGGGCGTCGATGTAGATGGCATCGAAGCCAACCTGCTTACGTTCATCAAATCGGACAAGGCCGTTGATAAAGACACCTGGTTTGATTTCGACCGGCTGACGTTTGAGACGGGCAGCGCCACGCTGAAGCCCGAGTCGCAGGAGCAGCTGAGCAACATCGCTGCCATCCTGAAAGCCTACCCCAACGTGAACGTGAAGCTAGGTGGCTATACCGACAACACCGGCGATGCCAACGCCAACCTGAAGCTGTCGAACGACCGCGCCGCCAGCGTGAAAGCGGAGCTGGTCAAGATGGGTATCGCCAACAGCCGACTGGAATCAGAAGGCTACGGCCAGGAACACCCCGTTGCCAGCAACGACACGGAAGAAGGCCGCGCCCAAAACCGCCGCATCTCGATCCGCGTGACGAAGAAATAAACGAATCATTGTTCGTTCATTCTATCGGGCCAGTTTCTAGCGCAGAAACTGGCCCGATTTGGTTTAACGTGCTTAAAAAGCATTAGAGATACGTAGTCCCCTGAAACTGCTGCTTGTACTGCCTTTATCAACTACGGCTACAAACCGCCAATGCCTGCCAGGCTTGCACCAATAGCTGCTCGACCTGTGTCCAGTCGGCCTCGGTGATGGCGTTGCCTTTCCGGTCCCGAAGAAGCATGGCTTGCGTGCGCAGGCGGCCATAATCGGCGCAACGGGCGATGGGTACGTGGTAAATACCCGCCACGATCCGGGTTTGCAGGGTTGCCCATTCGTCGGGGGTATATTGATCACGCTCGCGCCGGATCACCCACCATTCCAGTTCGTCGCGGGCGGCCTCAGGTACGTTCAGGGGTTGATCGCTTAGTTTGGCAATGGCCCCGTAAAACGCTTCCAGATCGGGCAGGGCGCGGGCGTAGTCGGGGCGTCCCCGGCCGTCTTTGAATAGGAAAGCGGCTTTGGCGGCATGACCCGCAATGACAAACGAACGCCAGAACGGTGCCCCCAATTGGTGCCGACATAACTGCGCCGACTGCCAGAACAGCGCCAGTGGTTTACGGTCGTAATACGATCGCCACATGGCCGCATCGAGCCGAGCCACTTCGGCGGGATCAAACTGCCGCAAATCGATGCGACGAGGCCAATAGAGATCAACCAGAACCCAGCCGACAAGCAACCCCGCCGTTAGCCCAATCATCATACGCTTCATATAGGTACAACCCCTCGCCTGTGCGAATGTTACCCAGCCGGTGATCAGTGGCAAATCGAGGAACTACCAGATTGTCGGGCAGGCGACAGCCTGCCCGACAATCGGCAACGTCATGGCCTACTACTGGCTGCGAACGAAGTTGGTTAACGTACCTGAATCAGCTAAACACAGCCTCGTAGACATCGGGTTTGAAACCGAGCGCCACAATCTGCCCGTCGGCCTCGATGAGCGGGCGGCGGATAACCGACGGTTTGTCCAGCATCAGTTCGATAGCCCCGTCGGCGTCGGTTGGCTTTTCGGCATCGGGCCGCTTTTTCCAGGTGGTACCAGCCCGATTCACCAGGTCTTCCCAGGGGCGCTGCGTCAGCCAGTGGGTCAACGTGGCGCGGTCGATACCCTGCTTCTTATAGTCGTGAAATTGGTAGCCTACCTGGTGTTGATCCAGCCACAGCCGGGCTTTCTTTACGGTGTCGCAGTTTGGGATAGCGTAGAGCCTGTACATGCGTGACGAAGTTGGTTGATTCCACAAAGAAAGCGAAGGAGGCAGTTGGCCCAACACCCTAGCCACCTCAGCGCGTTCGGCTGACTACAGGCGGAAAAGCCGCTCCTTTCATCCGGTTATTCTGCCACTCGTACCAGCCAAGGTGATTTCATGAGCAAGTACCTTGCATCACAAAGTACCTTACACTATGTTTGTATCATCCATTGACCGCATTCCTACGTTGGCCTATGAATATCGAAAACGCGCAGGTTCAGATGCGAAAAGGCATCCTCGAATTCTGCATTCTCCACATCATATCGCGCGGCGAGATATATGCCTCCGATATGCTCGATGAACTTACCTCGGCCCGGATCATGGTGGTCGAAGGAACGCTCTATCCATTACTCACGCGCCTGAAAAACGCAGGTTTGCTCGACTACAAGTGGGTCGAGTCGACATCGGGGCCGCCGCGCAAATACTACATGTTGACCGAACTGGGCCGCAACTCGCTCGAAGCCCTCAACGAAACCTGGCAGGAACTGGCCGACTCCGTCCGGATGATCATCGACTCCCGAAACGGGAACGGCAACGGGGCTGGCAAAGCCTCAACGCCCGTGCAGCCCGTTCCGGTAGCCCCAGCGCCAGTCACGGCTGGCCCGCCTGCCTCTACGCCTAATCTTGACATTGTGTTGCCTGAACCTAAACAGCCGCAGTAATCGCGTTCCAGACCATGAAAAAGACCATCAGCATCAACATTAGTGGGGTGATCTTCCACATCGAGGAAGACGGTTACGAAAAACTCAAACAGTACCTCACCTCAATTCAACAATACTTTTCGACCTACGAAGACAGTCAGGAGATTGTTACGGACATCGAAAACCGCATCGCCGAAAAACTGCTGGCGACACTTAAAGGCGACGAGAAAACACCCGCCCGCCAGGCTGTTACGCTCGAGGATGTCAATGGCCTGATCGCCCGCATGGGTACCGTGGCCGACTTCGAAGCGGTAGAGAAAGAAGAAATTCTGGTTGCCGGCGGCACCCGTCAAAAGGCCGCCACCGGCAACGTACCTGCGAGCGGCCAACCTGCTTTCAGCTCGACCGGAAGCCAGTCTGAGCGCCAGCAGACCACCACGGAAAACCCAACGCGTCCCCGCGACCGCAAACTGACGCGCGATACGCGCCGGAAAACGCTGGGCGGCGTCGCGTCCGGGCTGGCCCACTATTTTCAGATCGACCCGGTCTGGGTGCGGGTGTTGCTCATCAGCGCGGTGATCGGCTTCCCGGTGATCGGCGACGGCATGGGCGATGGCAACGGACTGTTCAGTTCGCTGGGTGGTTTCACCGTGATTGCCTACATCCTGCTCTGGATCATCCTGCCCGGCAGCAACGATTTGCAGGAAGAAAAGGGCATCAAGAAATTCTACCGCAACCCCGACAACAAAGTGTTGGGCGGGGTGGCCTCGGGGCTGGCGGCGTACTTTGGCGTCGATACCAGCGTGATCCGCATTGCCTTGGTATTCAGCGTATTTGTTTTCGGCTTTGGGGTACTGGCCTACATCGTTTTGTGGATGGTGGCGCCGGAAGCCCGTAGCGTCACCGAGAAGATGGAGATGATCGGCAAACCCATCACGCTCAGCAATATCGAAAGCAGCGTGAAAAGCAACCTGAACGTAGCCCCCACAGCCCCCGAAAGCGGCCTGACCCAACTGCTACTGTTTCCGTTTCGGGCCATCGCGGCCATCTTCGGTGCACTTGGGCAGCTCTTCGGCAAAACGCTGGGCGGGTTGGGTACCGTAATCCGGGTGCTGTTTGGCCTGCTGCTGCTGCTCATCGGCTTTAGCTTCACCATCGCCTGCCTTACGGTCTTTGGCGCCGGCCTCGGCATACTGGCAGGTACTAATTTTGGCCCCGGCGATGGCATTCCGATGTCGATTCTGCGCGAAGACATCAGCATCCTGACCCTAATCGCTGGCTTTGTCGTTGGCATTCTGCCCAGCGTAGCCATCATGCTTACGGGGCTGCTCGTCATCACCCGTCGATCGCTGATCTCGGGCAACACGGTACTCACGCTATTCGGCGCCTGGGTCATTAGTGGGGTCATTCTGGCCACGACCATTCCGCAGGTTGTTGGTGAATTCAGGAAGTACGGTCGGGTCGAAACGACAACCATCGTGACGCCTGCCGGTATGCCCACGTTCACAATGAACGAGCGCTACAACGACGGGGAGTTCAACATCCGACCGCATATCGAGCTGGAAGGCTACAATGGCACCGACATTAAAGTGGTGATGACGGCCTCGGCCCGGGGACGTACCCGCGACGACGCCCAGGCCAACGCCCGGCAGATTCGCTACAAACCCGTTGTCAAGGACTCGACGGTCGACTTTGCCGAAGAGTTTGACCTGCCCGAAAATGCCCGCTTCCGGGATCAGGAGCTACGCGTAACGGTGTATGTACCCTTCAACAAGCCCTTCCGCATGACTGAAGATTTCGGCCGGTTTATTGACAATCGCTTCGACGACACCGAACTCGAGGGCATGCCCAACAACCTCTGGCAGTTTACGACCAACGGGCTAATCGGCGTCGGCTTTGAACGTACCTACGATCGGGACGACACCGATACGAACGACAACGACGATAGGCTGAACGACGACGATGTGGAGGTTTCTACCGATGGTCCGCAAACCAAGGCGCTGGAGGTAGGGACGGTGGCACCCAAAGTGGTGTCGGTATCGGGCAACTTCGGCGTTCGTTTCCAGAAAGGCACGCAGTTTAAGGTCGTGGCCGATGGTGAAGGCTGGATGCTCGACCAAACCACGGCTACCAACGAAGACGGCACCCTGCGCGTCGAAAACCGGAACAACAACGATCGCCGGGTAGGGCTCACCGTTACCCTGCCGTCGCTCGAAACCATCCGGCTGTCGGGTAGTTCGAACGCCCGCCTGACCGAGTTCGACAGCTTTACGGCCCTGACCGTCGACCTATCGGGCAGCAGCGAGTTGTTGCTCAAAGCGACCGTTGGCTCACTCACCACCGATCAGACCGGCGCGACGAAGTTGATTCTGCGCGGGAAAGCCGATCAGATGCAGGCCACCCTCTCGGGAGCCAGCCGCCTGAACGCCACCCAGATGCGCCTTAAGAAAGCCGATGTGAACACCTCAGGCGCCGCCGCCGTACGCCTCAGTGAGGTCGCCAACCTGACCCAGAAAGCCAACGGTACCAGCCGAATCGAGCGCGAAACCGGGAAATAGGGCCTATCTTTGAATGAACAATGGATACTGTACAATGTACAATTGGCTTCCTTAGACCAGCCATTTCCATTGTTCGTTATTCATTGTTCATCGTACATTCATTTTCCTATGCCAACCTGGTTTATCGGCAAAATTCGCTACCAGCAAACCGACGATTCGGTGGCCGTTGATACGCAGAAAGACGGCTCCCCCGAAGCGCCGAAGTTGAAAACCATCAACGAGACGTACCTGCTCGACGCCGTTTCCTATACCGACGCTGAAGCCCGGCTGTACCGCGTGGTAGCCGACAATACGCCCGAGTTTGAGATCACGGCGATCCGGCCCATGCGCCTCAGCGACGTGTTTCACATCGAAGGCGGCGACAACTGGTATAAGTGCAAGACCTACTACATGACCGAGGATGACAAGGGTCGGCAGAAGAAGGTCGTCAGCAACATGCTCATCAACGGGGCCAACCTGCGGGAGGCCCATCAGCGCCTGGCCGATAACCTGAGCACGATGCTGGTGCCCGTCGAAATTACCGACATCAACCTCACGCCCATTCTGGAAGTGGTCCCCTACGATGCGCTGGAGCCAGAGATTCCGGCCAATCTGAAACCACTGGCGCAGGTGCAGGCCGAAGCCGAAGTGAACACCTAGACAGACGAAGTCAACATAAAGGGGGTGCCCCGGTTGCTTTTCGAGTGAAAAGCAACCGGGGCACCCCTTGTCATATCTAATTGGCAGAAGACACGGCCTACGCGTGGGCCGTATTTCCTTACTTCACTTCGTGATGAACCAGCACCGGCGCTTTCGAGTCCGAAAGCAGTTTCTCCGTTGGGTCGGAGCTGAGCAGGCCGTCCAGGAAGCCTGTTTCGCGGCGCTGGATGATGTACAGATCCGGCTTGTACTCGTCAATCTCTTCGGGCGGCACGATCGTCAGGTGCGCATCAAACGAATCGACGATCGGGTCGGTCTGGGCGCTGACCATCTGCTGGGTAATGTTTTGTTGCAACACATACACCACCGATCGAATGTGCGGCTCCGTGCGGGTCGTTTGCGGAATGTACAAGACCGGGCAGGGCGCCGAACGGGCAATGTCGCCAGCCGAGCTGCCAGCCAGCCGGTCGAAAAAACCCGCGGCGGGGGTGCGGTGCGTAATCAGCAGATCGGGCTGGTATTGCCGGGCTGCCTCCACGACCTCATCATCGACCGTTCCCATGCGCCAGTCGCCAACGGCCTCCAGCCCTTCCGCCTGTAGTTCGTCGACAAACCGGTTCAGGTGTTGCTGACTGATCGATTCCAGTTCGAGTTCGGTCGAGGCGGAGCCAAGTGTATCGAAGGTTGGTGTGGCTAGCGCGGGGTCGTTGAAGGTGGGCAACGTGCTGGCCGAAATAAGTGGCTGGTACACGTGCAGCACCACCACACGCGCCTCCCAGGCGCGGGCCAGCAGGCGCAGGTAGTTCAGCGCAATGGCGTGATTATCGGAAATATCCGTTGGAAACAGGATCGTCTTCATAACTAAAAGTGCGTTCGGGCGGTAGCTTGTTCGGGGCATAGCCAGTAACCAAACCCTAAAAAGTAGCGGATGGTTATACAATCCCGCTTGCCATCTGGCACGTAAATTGAATAAGTTTGCCTGAACCCATCCGTTATGAAGTCCCGCCCTACCCCGACTCTGTTGGCCGAGAAGCCTACCCGGAGGGCTGCTTCCCAGCCCATACCACCGGCCAGTCCGGCCCCTACGCTTGTCCCTCACATCGATTGGTACTGGCTGCTTACCGTTGCGCTGGCCATTACCGCTACCATCTATTGGCCCTCGCTACGCAATGGCCTGACCAACTGGGACGACCCCGACTACCTGACCAACAACCCGCTACTCGACCTGCAAAAAACACCGCTGCGGGCTTATTTCACCACCGTTGTGTCGGGCAACTGGCACCCGCTCACGATGCTCTCACTGAGCCTCGACTACGCGCTGGGCGGCACCGATCCCCATCAGTACCACCGCACCAACCTGCTGTTGCACCTGCTCAACGTAGCGCTAACCTTCGGGCTGGTGTGGCTGTTGTCGGGTCGCAAACGGCTGGTTGCCTTTGCCGTAGCGCTGTGGTTTGGCATTCATCCCATGCATGTGGAGTCGGTGGCCTGGATTGCCGAACGGAAAGATGTGCTCTACGGCAGTTTTTTCCTGCTCTCGCTCGGCCTGTACTGGCTGTTTCTGGAACGGAAACAGTGGGGCTGGCTACTGCTTAGCCTGCTGGCTGGGCTACTCGCCAACCTCGCCAAACCGGCGGCCGTAATCCTGCCCGCCGTGCTGATACTGCTCACCTGGTGGTATCACCGGTCGACGTCGCTGGGCCAGCTGGCGCAGCAGGCCTGGGGCACGTTGCCTTTCATTATCATGTCGGCGGTGTTTGCGTACGTTACGCTCTGGGCGCAGCAGTCGGCTACCGCCATCAACGACGAGTTCTCGCTCTGGCAACGTACCCAGCTCGCCGGTTATGGCCTGATCAACTACCTGCTGAAACTGGTTTGGCCGGTTGGCCTGTCGGCGCTTTATAGCCGCCCTGGCGCAGGTGCGCCCTTTCCCACGATTTTTCTCGTTTACACCCTACTGAGCGTCCTGGTATCGGCGGGGCTGGTCTGGCTGTACCGACGTTCGGCACTGTGGTTTTTCGGGCTGGCCTTTTTTGGGCTGAATTTGCTGCTGACGCTCCAACTGGTGAAAGCCGTAGGTAGCGCCGCCTACGCCGACCGATACACCTACATCGCCTATACCGGCCTATTTTTCGCCATCGCTATGACCCTCGATCAACCCCGGGCCAAGCGGACTCGTTGGGCGCTGCTGGCCGTAGCGGGGTTGTTTTCGCTGGCCTGCACCCTGCTGTCCCTTCAGCGCATCGGGGTCTGGAAAAATTCGGAAACGCTTTGGACCGATGTATTGAAAACCCAGCCTCTGTCGGCCACCGCCTACAGCAACCGGGCGCTGTATTACGAGCAGAACGACCGCCTCGACGACGCGCTCGCCGACTACAACAAAGCCGTCGAGATCGACGCCCGCCCGCTGTTTCGGGCCAATCGGGCCTACCTGCTGTCGAAACTGAAGCGCCCGGCTGAGGCCGCCAGCGATGCCGATTTTCTCTTGACCCAAAACCCCAACGACGTGGTGGCCTTGACGATCAAAGGCACGGCGCTCGTAGGCAACGGGCAATTGGCGGAAGCGATCGGACTGCTCGAAAAGTCGTATGCGCTCGACTCTACGTACCTGAACACGCTGGTGAACCTGGGGTCGGCCTATTTCATGAGTGGGCAGTTTGGCAAGGCCATTCCGTTCTACCAGAAAGCCATCCACCGCGACCCCGGCAATGCCGAACACTGGACCAATCTGGGCGCCGCTTACTTGCAGAGTCGGCACTATGCTGAGGCTATCAAAGCGTGTCGGCAGGCCATTGCCCTGAACCCGGCCAACGGACCGGCCCACCTGTATGCGGCCTACGCACTCCAAAAAGCCGGACAGACCGACGAGGCGAAGCGGGAGGCCGCGCTGGCCAAACAGCTTGGACAGACCGTCGATGCGCGCATCTGGCAATAGGCCAGCCTACTCCAGCCCGGCCACTTTCATATCGACCTTGCCGCTGGCATACACCACCGCCACCAGCGCGGTAGGCGTTAAGTACACCTGATCGGGGCGGATTTCGTTGAGCGTACCTTTCAGCGTGACACCCTTGGCCAGTTGGTAGTTGCGGAGCCGATCCTGCACCGACGCCCGCACGGCGTCGATCTGGTCGCCAACGGGGAAGTTCAGGTTTTTCTCCAGGGTGCGCGCCAGGGTGCCCTGCAGGAGCCAGCTCGCGGCCCGCTGCAACAGGTTTTTCGTGTCGAGGTCGTAGACCAGATTTTTGAGCGACACCGTTTTCGTGGCGGGGTCGTAATAAGGTTGGCCGCGCAGGTAGATATCGCCCGTAACGCTGCCGGTAATGCCCGCCTTGATGATGAGGTTGTCGTTTTGGCCGTACAGGTCCAGGCTGGCCACGGTGATGGAATACGCCCCGTCGCGGAAGCTGAACGACTTGCCCACGACCTGTTTCTGGGCCAGCGCGGCAATCTCCGGGTACGTTACTTCACCGATGATCCCCACCCGAAAATCATCCTTCACCGTGTTCACCACCGTCAGGTCGGGCAGCGTGGTGGTGGGGCGGACTACCGGCTTCGGTCCCACCGTCGTGAGCGTGTGGCCTTCCAGCCCGATGCTCGTCCGGATTTCGCCCTGCTCGAAGCGCAGCGGCGTGATGAGCACCCGGCGCGGCACCACCGACAGCCACGTTTTGAATTCATCGGAGAGCAGGTAAGGCTCCCGGATAAGGTTCCAGGCGCGCAAGACGGGCGTGCGCAGGTCGATCTGGGTACGTACCTGCTTGTCGAGCGCCTGCGTGATGGTGCCGAGGTTGCTGTCGATGGCTTTGCTGACCAGCCCGGTAATGGGTACATCGAAGCCGACGATGCGGAGGGTGGGTTTGGTGACGTACTCGTAGCCCTCGGCTTTGGTCTGGGTACGTACCGACCAGTCGGGGTCGATGGAGAAGCGTGTGGCAAACCGAATGTCGATCTCAAAGCTGGTTTCGCCGGTCTGCATCAGGCCCAGCACTTTCTTGCCCGCTCTGGCCCAGATTTTCAGCGGTACGTTGAAATAAAACAGGCTATCGCCCTGCACCACGCCCGCTTTCACACCGATAGGCGCGCGCTTCCAGACTTTCGTCATGAAGGGCGTACTGCCATCATCGTCGAACGTATTGTCTTCGTAGATGAGCCCGTTAACCTGATTGTTGATTTGCCGTTCTACGTCGGCGAGGGCAATACCCACCGGGATATTGACCGTCGAGAGTAGGGCTTCATTTCGAACGTCCATGATGGTGGTGGTATAGGCTGCCTTGGGAGCAGCCGGGTTCAGCCGGCCCGTACGGTTCGGCTGGCAGGAGAACAGTGAAAGAGTGAACGAGATAAAGAGTGAAAGGGTGAAGACAAGACGTCCCCCCGACTCCACTTTTTCACGCTTTATCTCGTTCACTCTTTCACTTAAGCGTAACCTTGGTGGCACCGTAGCCAAATTTCTGTTTCTGGGCATCCTCGAAAAAACGAACGTTGGGGTGGCGGCTCAATTGCCGGTGAATCTCCTGCCGCAGCTTGCCACTACCCACGCCGTGAATAAACGTAATTTCACCCATCCCCGACGCGATGGCATTTTCTAAATTTTTCTCAAAGGCCCGCAACTGAATATCCACCAACTGCCCCGGCGACTGACTGCCCGGCCCCGCAGGCAGGAGCTTTTCGATGTGCAAATCCACCACCGACGTGGGCCGGTCGACCACCACGAGGGGCTGTTCGTCGGTGGGCGACAGCATCGCTTCTTTGATCTGCTCGGGTTGGCTGGGCAGACTCGCCGCGCCAGCTTCGTCGTCGAGCAGAAACACGTGGCCCGGCTGGTTGAGTACCGGTACGTTCTGCTTGTTTTTGTAGAACTGCTGCGCCCGGGGCTTCAGGCGTTTCACCAGCGGCATCCGGGCAGGTTGCCCTACGCCACCCCGGAAATACACCGCCTGCACCAGCAACGTAGGCCATTGCTCAAATCGCTCCATCTGGTATTGTTCGAGCAGTTTGGTTTGCGTCTTGGCTTTCAGCGTCAGGCTTTGCAGGCCCCGGTAGCGGCCTTCGCGCTCTTCGGCGATGGTCAGCAAAAGCTCCCAGTCGGTGTTGTTGACAACGTGCAGGGCCACGTCGCGGTCGTTCTGTGACACGAAGGCCAGATACAGTCCCACGTTCGCCAGAATCTGCCCTTTTGCCGTTGCTGCCGATCGTTGAGGGGCGATAGTCTCCCGCAGTTCGGCCGCGGCCGTCGACGGTTTGAAGCGTTCGGCCTCCATCGGCGACACCACCACAATCTCCGATTGCAACACGGGGATGCGGAAGCCATCTTCAATCTCAATTTCAACGCGCCCGCCCGACAGAAAGCGGGTTACCACCCCCTGTTCGGTAGCCCGTACCATGCGTACTTTATCGCCGATGTTCATAGTAAGTTGTTATTGGTGGTCATTGGTAGTCATTGGCTGCGCGTCATTCATTGTCATTGCTGGTCATTCGTTGTCATTGATAGTCATCCGTAGTAAAAACAATCAATGACCACCAATGACAATGAATGACGCGCAGCAAATGACCCGCCACTATTTTATTCCCAACCGCAACCCTACCGTAAAGTTTCGGCGGGGGGCGGCGTTGTAGTAGCGGTTGCCCACGGCGTTCAGGTCGTAGCCGATGCTGTAGGTCTGGTCAAGCAGGTTGTCGCCGCCCGCATACAGATTGGCCGTCAAGTGTTTACCGATGGCCCGGCGATACCCAACCGTTGCCTGTAACTGCCGCGTCGGGTCGCTCATGGCCGTGTTGGCATCGTTGAGGGCAAAGGGCGGCAGAAACTGGAAGGTCACGTAGGCGTAGAAGCCCGCGGGCAACGCCGCATCGATCCCCCAGACACCCGCCACCGGCGCTACGCCCGGCACCCGATTGCCCGACAGGTCGGTGGTCAGTTGCTGGTAATCGCGGTAGCGGTAGTTGCTCAGCGTCAGGCTCTGCCACAGTTTCAACGACGCGCCCCGCTGCCCCGGTTCGGGCCGCAGCAGGTCGTAGCTCAGGTACGTTTCCAGGCCATACTGATCGGTTCGGCCCGCGTTGACGAAGAATTCGGCTCCATTTTCCTGCGATCGCCGCACGATGGTTTCGCGCAGTTTCAGCGTATAGCCGACCAGATCGAATTGAAGCCGATCAACTAGCCGTCCACGCAGTCCCAATTCAGCCTGTTGGCCCCGCTCAGGATTGAGTGTAGCATTGAAAAAGCCTGCCGACGACAACATTTCCTGGCTCGTTGGGCCTGAGTAGCCACTACTCACATTCAGGTACAGACCAGCTTTTTCACCCAGCGCCTTTAAGACTGACAACCGCCCTAGCCATACTGGATCAAACGCCCGATTTTGTGGTCCGGGTCCGGGAAAACGCCCCTGCCGATAACGTGTAAAGTCGTAGGTAAGCTGATTACGACTCACACCCGCCGTCAGGATCAGACCATAGGGCAGCGTTAATTCGCTTTGCAAAAACAGAGAACCCTGGGTAGCCCAAAGGGCATCGTCGGTCTGTAGCGTGTCGATTTGTCCGCCCCGGTTGCCGTAGTTCAGGGAGCCCGTCCGGTTCCGTTGTAATTCGCCGCCGAAACTCGTCACTAGGCCGAAGCCCCCCTCAATGGGCTGGCTAAACCGCGCTACGACTCGTCCACCGTAACCGCGATCGGTTCGTTTTTCGTAGTTGGTAATAAACGGGTTTTCGAGGTTCGTCAGTGAGCCGTACACAACCGCGTTCGTTTGCCAGTGTGTGTTCCAGTTGGCGGTATGCACCAAGCCCGCGTAACCCGTTTTCTGAAAAATACCCGCCTGTTGCTCCACGCTGCCGGGCAAGGTGCGGGTGGCAGGCCGGGCCGCCCGCGGATCGGTGCGAAACTGCGCTTCGGTGAGGCCACCCGGCGTCTGGTAGCGCAGGTCGGTGTAGAGTAACAGCGCCGATAGCGACTGCTTTTCACCCAGCCCGATTTTCCCCGTAAAGGCCACGTTGTCGCGCGTCATCAGGCTCTGGGTGCGGTAGCCATCGCTTTGCAAATGATTGACCGAGAGCGTCGCGTTGGAGCGATCGCCCGCCGTTTGCGCCAGCGCCGAAAAACCCCGCAGCCCATAGGCTCCGGCCAGGTACCCTACCTCGGCCGACTGCGTGCCGGGCGTAGCACTGGGACCGCCCAGCAGCACCGTTCCGCCCGTATTGGCCCCGTAGAGGCTCCCCGACGGCCCTTTGATCACCTCGATCCGGCCCAGCATGCGCGGGTCGAGGCTGTTGAGCGGCGTGTTGCCACCGGCATCGGTCAGTGGCATGTTGTCGTAATAGACTTTGACGTTGCGCACCCCAAACGGTGACCGGATAAGGCTACCCCGGATGGAGAGGCGGTAGCTACCCGGTGAGCGTTCGTCCATCCTGACGCCGGGCAGTGTGTTGAGGGCAGGCACCAGCGTAGGCGTGGCAAAGCGCTGATTCAAATCCCGCTGCGACAGCACGCCGATGGCGGCGCCGGTAGACAGCAAGGACCGGTTCGATTCGTAGGCGCGTACAACGACTTCGGTGAGCGGGCGCGCCGTCAGGGTATCCTGCGCCACTTCAGCCGCCTGTGTCAACGGTTGTGCCGCGACGGGCATCGAAAAAAGCCACAAAAAGCCGTTTCGTAAAGTACAGATATGCATGGGGCGGTAAAAGTAGAAAAGATGCAACGGATGCGTCCCGTAAAGGACGCTTTTTTCATATCATTGACTGGAAACCGGTCCTTACTGATACGTCTGATTGAGCCTTAAGGTTTAGTATTTAAACGCCTTTTTCGGACCGTTTTAGCCCGTTCTGGTGTTTTCTATATGATGACAGATGTGCGGTTGAATCGTGTGGAAATAACGCCCAAAGCAGACCTTCGGTCGGCGCGGGTATGGATGCCAAAGCGGGTGATCTTTACGCCCGACACCCTGAACGAACCGTTCGGGCAGCAGATCTATGAACGGGTCGAGGCGCTGAATCTGCCCATCGACGTCATGAAGTCGAACCGGCTTTCGGGCCTGCGTGGGGCCGACGACCGCGAGACGTACCGCATCGCCAAGAATACGCTGGCGGTGGTTAACGCCCCGCCAAGCGCCCTGCGCCTGCAACCTATCCCCCCTTCTGCCGACTGGCAGATGAATCTGGCCGAAGGTTGTCCCGCGCACTGCCAGTATTGCTACCTGGCCGGTAGCCTGCAAGGGCCACCGGTGGTGCGCGCGTATGCCAACCTCCCGACGATGTTGCAAGGCACCGCCACCTACGAGGGAACGTACCCACCCAACGCCAGCTGGCAGAACACGCCCGGCAACGCGCAGCGGCCCACTACCTTCGAGGTGAGCTGCTACACCGACGTGCTGGGTATCGAACACCTGACGGGCAGTCTGGCCGAATGCATCCGGTATTTCGGGCAGCGCGAGATGGGACAGTTGCGGTTTGTGACCAAATACGATCAGGTCGATAGCCTGCTGGGGCTGGCACACAACGGACAGACCCGCGCCCGGTTCAGCCTCAACGCCGAGTCGGTGGCGCGGCGGCTCGAAGGGGGTACAGCCTCGGTGGAAGCTCGCCTTCAGGCGCTCCGTAAACTGGCGCTGCCCGTAGCACAGGGCGGTGGCGGCTACCCCATCGGCGTAGTGATTGCCCCAATCATGCCCATTCCCAACTGGCGCGATGAATACACCCACCTGCTCGATCGGCTCTACGAGGTGCTCGATTACGCCAACAACGCCGATCAGTTGAATATGAACGCCGAGTTTATCAGCCACCGGTTTACGCCCGGCTCCAAAGACGTGCTGATGCAGTGGTACCCCAACACCTCGCTCGACATGGACGAGGCCACGCGGGCGCAGAAACGCAACAAGTTTGGCGGCACCAAGTATGTCTACCAACCCACCGACATGCAGGCCCTCAAACGGTTCTTCTACGACGAATGGACCCGCCGCTTCCCCACCGCCCCGGTGCTCTACTGGACTTGAGTATTTGGGGATAAGCTTGGTTAACGCCTAAATAAGACGCGTTAGCCAAGCTTATCCCCCAAACTAAAAACGTCAACTCACTAGCTCTTTCTCTTCGTCCATCAGGCTGGCTTGATGTTGCCACATATCGCCAAATAAGGCTGATTGCTGGCGTAACTGCGGGAACGTACCCTCATCGACCACCTGCCCATCGCGGAGGATGTAGATGTAATCGAACATGGGCAGCAGGTGCAGCCGGTGCAGCGACGACACCACTACTTTGTCGGCAAACTGCGCCAAGAGCCCGTGGTAAATCAGGTATTCAGTTTTGGGGTCGATGCTGCTCGTGGGTTCATCCATCAGCACAATGTCGCTTTGGCGGGCGGCCAGAATACCCCGCGCCAGGGCCAGCCGCTGCTTTTGCCCACCCGACAGGTTCAGCCCTTTCTCCTGCATGGACGTACCCAGCCCGTTGGGGAGATGCCGGACGACGTCGGAGAAACGGGCCAGTTTGCACACTTGCTCCACCTCGTCGTCGGCAAACGGGAGACCCAGCGTGATGTTGTAGGCGACGGTGTTTTCAAAAATTTCCGGCTCCTGCGGGAACAGGGTCACCGTCTGCCCAATCGACGCCCAGGGTAACTCCGCGCCATGATCGTCTACTGTCCAGTGTACGGCATCGGGTTCATACAAGCCCCGCAACAGGCTCAGCAGCGTGCTTTTGCCCGAACCCGACTCCCCGATCAGGGCGATGCGCCGACCGCGCTGCAACTGAAGCGACACCCGATTCAGGGACGACGGCCGACGAACCGGTTGCGCGGGGTTAGCCTCATCGACCAGAAAACGGGGCGTGCTGTACTGAAACGACAGCTCGCGGATCGACAGCGTCTGCCAGCGGGCGGGCAGAGCGGGTGGGTCCGAGGTCAGCCCCCGGTGTTGCCGGAAGGTGTCGCCAATGCCCCGCGCCGTCTGCACGTCGGTGTTGTACTGCACGATCTGCGTGTATTGCCAAGCCACATCGGTGAATACGCTCGTGAACTGGTTAACGTACCCAAGCAGCGTTACCAGCCCACCCACGTAGAAAACCTTGCCAGGTACGTGGTGGTCATAAACGTACCCAACCGTGATGACGAGGTACACCAGCGCAATGAGCATCGTGGCCACGAACCACTTCCACTCGTTGATGCGAATCTCGCGCCGGAACGGCACGTTGATGGCAGCCACCCGGCCCGAAAGGCTTTGCTCCATCCGGCGTTCGAGGCGCAGCGTCACCACGGTGATGATGTTCGACAGGCTATCGAACAACGACGAGGCCATCTGATGCTCGCGCTCGTTGGTCTCCTCCAGGGCGGCTACAAACGGCTTGTCGAAGCGCCGAATCACCCAGACGGTGAGCGCCCCCAGCAGCAGACCGATGGTGCCGTAGAGCGGCGCGAAATAGAGCATGGCGCCAAACGACAGCACGAATTTGGCCACCACGTGCAGGTACGTAAAGCCATTCTGGAAAAAGGCTTTCAGCGCCACGTAGGCCTTGTTAATCCGGTTGATGGTGGCTCCGCTATGGTGGTGCTTGTGCCACGCTACGGGCAGGTGCAGCGTCTGGTGATACAGTTCCTGCAAAAAGTTACGGCTCAGGTCAAATGCCAGTTGGCGCTCCAGAATGCGGGCGGGTCCGTGAAACGCCCATTCGAGCAGTTTCAGCCCCACGAAGGCGGCGGCATAGTAGAGCGTGCTGGCCAGTACCGCGCCCGAGTCGCGCTGGATGTGGTCGACAAACCAGCCAAACAACAGCGGGTGGCAGGCGACTACCAGGTTCGCCCCAATAAACAACAGATACACAAGGAGATAGCGGCCTCGCTGCTCACGGGCATAATGCCAGGCCGTACGCAGCAGGGCTACGTAAGGATTATTCATGATTATAAATACGTTACGGTATGGCGAAATTGCTGCATTTTTCGTGCAAATAGGGTTGTGCCATAGGCTTAGTAGAAAATTTAATCTGGCACTAACCCCGCGCCCGCTCCACCCCTCTTCTGAAGGGCTACCAACACACTCGTAACCAAGCCTGACAGCCCATTTTCTGGCTTCCAGCCGGTTTTTTGGCGTTTTTTTTGTATCTTTAAGGGGGCAAGGGGCTGCTCTTGCCAATCGCGATCCTACCCATTTTTTCACAGTAAATCAGGTTCACAAACCTCGTAAAACCGCATGGTGAATGACCAACATCAGGAGCCAACTGATGACCTAACAACAAATACAGATGAAGTCAAGGAAGTCCTGCACGACCAAACGGTGGTGTCGGGCCTCTACGAAACCTATTTTCTCGATTATGCCTCGTATGTCATCCTCGAACGGGCCGTGCCGGCTATTGAAGACGGGCTCAAGCCCGTGCAGCGCCGCATTCTGCACGCCCTGAAAGAGATGGACGATGGCCGCTTCAACAAAGTGGCCAACGTGATCGGGCAAACGATGCAATACCACCCGCATGGCGATGCCTCCATCAACGAGGCTATCGTGAACATCGGGCAGAAAGAATTGATTTTCGACACCCAGGGTAGCTGGGGCGACGTCAGGACCGGCGACGGGGCGGCGGCGGCCCGGTACATCGAGGTGCGGCTGTCGAAGTTTGGCGGCGACGTGGTGTTCAATGCCGATACCACCGAATGGCAGCTATCGTATGATGGCCGCAAAAAAGAGCCGGTTACGCTGCCGGTGAAGTTCCCGTTGCTGCTGGCGATGGGCGTCGATGGCATTGCCGTCGGGCTCTCGACCAAGATTCTGCCGCACAACTTCAACGAGCTCATCGACGCCTCGATTGCGATTCTGAAAGACAAACCGGTGTCGCTCTTCCCCGACTTCCAGACGGGCGGCTACATCGACGTCAGCAACTACAACGACGGCCTGCGGGGCGGTAAGGTCCGGGTACGTGCTCGCATCGAAGAGATCGACAAAAAGACGCTCGCCATCCGCGACGTGCCCTACGGCGTGACCACCTCGACCCTCTGCGATTCGATCGTTAAAGCCGCCGAGCTGGGCAAAATCCGGATCAAGTCGCCGGGTAAGAATATTGCCGCCGTGGTCGACAATACGGCCAAAGACGTGGAGATCATCGTGCACCTGCAACCCGGTGTGTCGCCCGACGTCACGATCGACGCGCTCTACGCCTTCACCGATTGCGAGGTGAGTATTTCGCCCAATGCCTGCGTCATTATTCAGGACAAACCGCATTTCGTAACGGTCACGGAAATCCTGCGCTACAACACCAACCAAACGGTGTCGCTGCTGAAGCAGGAGTTGGACATCCGGCGGCGGGAATTGATGGAGAAACTGCTCTACGCCTCGCTGGAGAAGATTTTCATCGAAAACCGCATCTACCGGAAAATCGAAGAATGCGAAACCTTCGAGGCCGTGCTTGAAACGATCGATAAGGGCCTTAAACCGCATAAGAAGCTTTTCTACCGCGACATCACGCAGGACGACCTGATCCGCCTGACCGAAATCCGGATCAAACGGATCTCGAAGTACGACGGGTTCAAAGCCGACGAGCTGATGCGCCGCCTGGAGCAGGAACTGGCCGAGACCGAAGACAACCTCGCCAACCTGACGCGCTACGCCATTGCTTATTACAAAGACCTGCAAAAGAAGTATGGCAAAGGCCGCGACCGCCGCACCGAAATCCGGGCGTTCAACACCATTGCCGCCAACGTGGTCGCCGCCGCCAACCAGAAGCTCTACGTCGACCGCGAAGGGGGCTTTATCGGGTATGGCCTGAAGAAAGACGAATTCGTGTCGGACTGCTCCGACATCGACGACATCATCGTGTTCCGGCGCGATGGCAAGTGCGTGGTGACCAAGATTCAGGAAAAAACCTTCGTGGGCAAAGACATCATTCACGTGTCGGTGTTCAAGAAGAACGATGAGCGCAAGGTCTACAACATGGTTTACCTCGATGGGAAGTCGGGCATTTCGATGGCGAAACGGTTCAACGTAACCGCCGTTACCCGTGATCGCGAATACGACCTGACGATGGGGAACCCCAAATCGAAGGTGCTTTATTTTACGGCCAACGACAACGGCGAGGCCGAAGTCATTACGGTGAACCTGACGGCGCAGAGCGCGGCCAAGCTGAAGCAGTTCGACTTTGATTTTGCGCAGGTCGGCATCAAAAACCGGTCGGCGCAGGGTAACATCCTGACGAAGTACAACATCCGGAAAATCGTGCAGAAATCGGCCGGTGCGTCGACGCTAGGTGGCCTTGATATCTGGTACGACGATCACCTCGGGCGCCTCAACCGCGACGAGCGGGGCCGCCTGCTGGGCAATTTCGACTCAAAAGACAGCATTCTGGTTGTTTATAAGTCGGGCGAGTATGAACTGACGACCTTCGACTTGACTAATCGGTATGAGCCCAACGACGTGATCGCGTTGCAGAAGTTCGACCCGCAAACGGTGGTATCGACGGTCTACTACGAAGCCAATCAAAAGCAGTGGTTTGTGAAGCGATTCCGCATCGAGACCACCACCATCGACAAGAAGTTTATGTTCATTGGCGATGCCAAAGGCTCTAAACTGGCCGCCGCCAGCATTGACGCCCAGCCGCGCATCGAGATTCAGTATCAGGAGAAAGAGCGCGGGCCTGTGGAGAAAATGGTGCTGGAGCCGTCGGGCTTTATCGACGTGCGCGGCTGGAAGGCACTCGGCAAACCACTGCCCTTTGCCAAAGTGAAGGAAGTTAAACTGCTGGCGCCCAAAGCCCCGCCGCTCGTCGTTGACGATAAACCAACGGTCGCTTCTGCGGTTGTTACTCAGGATGACGTCGACGAGCCCGAAGTCGTAGCTGACGGCCAGTTGGGGTTATTTTAACGTAGTTTAACGGTTGTAGTTTAACGGTGACATTACGATCTGTCAGCGTCGAGCGTTAACCTACAACCGTTGACCATGAAACGACAAGGCATGACTACCGCCCGACCCACCACTGACCGCGTTGCGGCTCGCCGCCGGTTGTCGCGCCGACTGACGGTGCGGCAGGTGAAGCGTGTGGTCAAGGGCGGCTTGTGGGGCATGTTTGTCGGTGTTCTGGTTGTGCTGGCTAGCAACTGGTGGGTGATTTACAACACGAAAAGCCAGATTTACTTCAACATCCATCAGCTGCCGACCAACGACGTGGGGCTCGTTCTGGGCACGAGCAAGTACGTGAAGGGGGGGAAGGAGAACCTGTTCTTCAAGTACCGCATGGAGGCCACCGCCCTGCTTTGGAAAGAAGGCAAGGTCAAATACCTCATCCTGAGCGGCAACAACGACTCAGCGTTTTACAACGAGCCCGAAGACATGGAAAAGGCGCTCCTTAAACTTGGGGTTCCTGCCGACGCCATGATTCCTGATTACGCGGGTTATCGTACTTTCGACTCGGTCTTGCGGTGTAAAGAGGTGTTCCGGCAGCATCACATCACCATTATCTCGCAGAATTTCCATAACATCCGGGCGCTGTACATCGGCAATCACGAGGGTATCAACGCCGTGGCCTTCGCCGCACAGGACGTACCTGACGGCTATTCGTGGAAAACGCTACTGCGCGAATACCTTGCCCGCCCCCTCGCCCTGCTCGACGTGCACGTGCTGCGCCCCCAGCCTGAAGCAGGCAACAAGCCGATTAAATAGGGCGCACTGGTGCCGCTTTAGTGACTGCCGTTGGCTGGTATGCAGGCACTCAGCCAGCTTGGGGGCGTCGGCGAATCCCGGCAATCAGCACCCAAATACCTAAGCCAACGAGGCCAAGCCCCCCGATTACACCTAGCGCTACCATACCGCCGGAACCGCTGCATTGAATGCCACAAACCAACATTATAATACCGAGACCGATCAGGACAACGCCAGCCAGAATACTAATAACAACTGTAAACCAGTGCTTTGTCTGGTGATCCTTCTTGATTCGCTTGATGGCGTTTCGGAAATAGGCACGATAGGCGCGTTTGACTCGATTCTGTTCTTTCGTCTCAATTTTTGTCCGGCTTTCGGAATCGCTCTTAGTGTGGCTCACACTTGCCATCCGTACCGGGTCAGTCTTTGATAGCGGCGCCTTTCCCTCGACGTGTTGGGCCATTTGGTTTCCAGCAAACATCCACAGGCCAAAAACAGCCGTACAACTCAGCAACTCCAGGCGTTTGACAACCCAGAAGTTAGTTTTCAACTGGGCACGGGCGTCGTGCGGGTATAGATAAGCAGCTAGCCAAATCACGCCAATCAGTCCCCAAAACCAGAAATCGGCTGCAGAAAAGCCGTAGAAAAAGAGATCAGCGCCTGCAGCAAACGCGATTTTACCTTGCACATAGAAGAGTACGGGCAAAATAAAAAGTCGAATGAGCCAGGGGTTTTTGCCGGCCCAACTGCTGATCGTATACATAGTAGGATCGGTTTAGGAAACAGTTATGCACCTAAATAACCATAAATTTCTAATAACCAACCTATTGCATTGACTCTCCGGTAATAGACTACTCGATTTCACCAAGGCCCCAGTTGTTGAACGCCATACCCTACACGGCATCCAGCGTGCGGCGGCCGGTGGGCTCTTTTCGGAATTGCGCGGGGGTTTTGCCAACCTCTTTCCGAAACTGATTGGTAAAATGCGGCACGCTACTGTAGCCCAATTGAAAAGCAATATCAGCAATGGGCAACTCGCCTTCCTGCAACAACGCCTTGGCCCGCTCGATGCGCTGGCTGATCAGAAACCGCTCGATAGTCTGGCCGGTTTGGGTTGAAAACAACTGGCTCAGGTACGTGTAGTCGTAGCCCAATTTCTGGCTCAGAAAGTCGGATACGTTCTGGTGCGCAGGCCGTTCGTGTGCGTGGTGCACCTCGTTGATCAGCAACACTTTCAGCTGCTCGGCTAGTGTGGCTTTAGGGTCGTCGATCAGGGCGAACCCCTCGGCTTCCAGCGCTTGCTGCACGGTTTCCCGGCTGATAGTCTCTGGCCAGGTACGTACCTCGACACGCCCCAACTCGATCGTCTCTACCGTTAGCCCAAGCGCTTCCAGTACCCGCTGCACGGAGCGCAGGCACCGGTCACAAACCATATTCTTGATGCGAAGTGTCATAAGTAGGTGGTTATTTGGCTTCGCCGTCATTGATGGTCATTGATTGCCATTTATGGTAAAAAAACAATCAATGACAACCAATGACCATCAATGACAACCAATGACGGCGAAGCCTATTACGGTTCTAACGTGAATCGGAAACCGGCATAGAGCAACGCGCCCGTAACGGGGCCCCAGTTTTGGCCGGCGGCGTCAAAACTGGTATCAAACGGGTCGGCAGCCCCGATGATAGGGTTAGGTTGCCGGTAGTTGGTCAGGTTTTCGCCGCCCAGATACACCTGCCAGGTGCGGAAGCTACGCATAATCTGTGCGTTGAGATTGGCAAACCAGGGCGAATACGTCCAGCGCATAGCCGAGTACGACACGTGCGTGTGGGTGGCATCGTCGACCGGCAGGCGCTTGGGTCCGTTGAGTTGCAGCGTCGCGTCGAACTTCCATTTGTCGTAGGGTAAGGCGTAGGCGGCATTGAACAGCAAGCGGTCGCGGCTGATCATCATGCGCGGCATCAACACCCGTTCAAACTGCAAGGCACCCATGCTTTGCCGGGCGTCGAAAAAGCGATAAGCCATTTTCACCTCGGCTCGCTTGACGGGAACCACCGTTAGCTCGGCCTGAAAACTGTTGGCAAACGATTGACCAACAAGGTTGTAGAACAGCAGGTTACGCGGCTGATCGGCATCGACTACCAGTTGATTCTGGAAATCGGTCCGGCTGGCGTCGAGGGTCAGCGTGGCCTTTTTACCAAACAGCAGAAACTCATTGGTCAGGCCAGCCGTGTAGGTCCAGGCAACTTCGGGGCGAACGTTGTTGTTGAGAAACACCTGCCGCGACGACACGAAGTAACCGTAGTTTTCGGCAATCTGGTTAGGCACGCGCCAGCCCCGGCCCGCCGATGCCCGCAGCGTGATCTGCCCGTGCACGTGGTATTTCAGGTGCACACGCGGCGACCAGTAGGTGCCGTATAGGTTGTGCACGTCGAGGCGATTGCCCAGCACCAGCGCAAACCGTTCCGGGTACGTGTAAGCATATTCAAAAAAGGCACCCGGCACCGACTCACGCCGCTTGAGCGGCTGCGTCACAAACAGTTCGTCGAAGTTATCCATCAGGTAGCTCGCGCCCGTTTTCACCGTATGGTTGGTGTTACCGATGATGGTCTGGTAGATCAGGTTGCCATATAGCGACTGTTCATTGCCGGTGTAAGGCCGCAGGCCAAACAGCGATGCCTGTTTGTGCCAGGTCGCGTTCAGGATCAGGCCGAGGCCACGATACGGTTTTTCGGGGAAAAGCCGGGCCAGTTTGCTGAAGAGCTCGGTGCGGGTTGTCTGGTTGGTGAACCCGTACCGATACGCCCCCACGCTGCTGAGCTGCCCACCATCGCGGTTTTCAGAGAGCGCTTTCAGCCCCCCCTGCCACATCCAGCGTTCCGAACTGTATTTGGCCCGTAGCACGCCGTTATATTGCGTATACAGCGGCAGATCGCGAAACCGGTCGCCGTTCTGATCGATCTCGGTGCGGAGGGTGCTCACGTGCCCCAGCGCCCCGATACTCCACTTTTCGGACAGTGCCTGCGAATAATTGACGTTCCCTTCCACCCGGCCGAAGGCATTAACGTACCCATTGATCAGCATGTTGGGCAGTTGAGTTTCACCCCGGTAATCGGGTTTTTGCAGTTCCACATTGATCTGCCCGCTGATGGTTTCGTAGCCGTTCACCACCGACCCGGTCCCTTTGCCGATATCGATGCTGGTTATCCACGTACCGGGGATGTAATTGAGGCCAAACGTGGTGGCCAGCCCCCGGATGGTCGGGATGTTTTCAACGTTGGTTTGCACGTATTGCCCGCCCAGTCCCAGAAACTGAATCTGCTTAGCCCCCGTGACGGCATCGGCATATGAGACGTTGACTGAGGCGTTGGTTTCGAAGCTTTCCGACAGGTTGCAACAGGCGGCCTTGGCCAGGGTACGTTGCGTCAGCACTTCGGTCTGAATGGGGTTGAGCCGGTCAATCTGCGTGTTACCCGCCGTTACGACCACTTCGGCCAGTTGCTGGGTGGCTCGCAACGTCACGGTCAGCGGGGTGGTGTAATCGGTGATGGTAAGGGTATCAGGTACGTACCCGACGTAGCTAACCACCAGCCGGTTGGTGGCACCGACCGTGTCGATTCGGAATTGGCCGGTAGAGTCGGCCACCGTGCCTTTCAGCCCGCCCGACCAGTAGACGGTGGCGCCGGGCAGGGGGGTTGGTTTACCTTTCTCAGTGGCCTGTACCCGCCCCGAGAGGGTTTGCGCCGATGCCAGTATCGGCAAGGCTATAAAGCTGATTATTAGCAGTTTTTTCATGACTCAGATCGTAAAGCAAACACCAAAAGCCGATGTCAAATCCGACACCGGCAAGCGGAATTACGCTCACGATCAAATCAGAAAAGCCTGCACGAAGGTCAGCAGCGCCCGGCCCCACAACGGTGGTGGGGATTCGTACCCGACAACGGCACGGGCGGCTAGCTGGGCGAAGAACCCATCGAACAGAGCCATAAACAGCGCCGTCATTCCCGCGCCCATCGGCTCGGTTACGGCCTTAATGAACTTGGCCAGCAACTGGCTCAGCGACGAACTGGTGTCGACGTTGTTATAGCGGGTGCTGTCCTGGCAGCAGTCGGTAGCCTGCACCGAGGTGGTGGGTACGTTGTGGGTAGCCCGCACGGAACAGAGCCCACAGCCCGGCTCCGCTTTGGTGTAGACCGAATAGACGCGTTTACCCCGCACCTGACACGCGTGTTCGACCAGCCCGAAGCCCATGCTGCTGAGCAACACGACCACGGCCATGAACAGGTGCAGAAAACGGAGTAAGGCCAGTTTCATAGGGCAAAGGTCGGGGCTTTTGGGCAAAAAACAACGCCTGCCGGGGCGGCTTGTTCTCTACCACCCCGGCAGGCACACCCCGCTCACGGAGCCACCTTAACGCCCGACCTTAACGGCGATGCCCAGTTCAAAAACCGCCGAGCTGTTACCATACACGAATGACTCGTCGACGTTGACGATTCCTAGCCCTAGCTGAGCATAAGGCCCTACCTTCTCGCTTAGTAAGTAGCGCAGCCCGATTTGCAGATTAGCGCCAATATTGCCTGACTCGCCGCCCTTGTACGAGGGAAAGGTTTTGCCAATGGACAGGCCCACATACGGGTCGGCCTTCGCATTTTGTGCGTTTAAGACCCGCGCCAGG
Organism: Fibrella aestuarina BUZ 2; assembly: GCF_000331105.1. Classification (NCBI taxonomy): domain Bacteria; kingdom Pseudomonadati; phylum Bacteroidota; class Cytophagia; order Cytophagales; family Spirosomataceae; genus Fibrella; species Fibrella aestuarina. The sequence continues at coordinate 4,734,030 of NC_020054.1, forward strand.
TGGTAGTTGACCATAGCCTGCACCGTGACGTCGGATAAGCCGTCTTTCGACCAGTACCAGATGCGTGCACCGATCCCCAGGTCATTAGTAGCCGCAAACTCGACACTTGCCGTGAGGGGGGTGATTTGGCTGGGTAACATGGCCCCAACACTGAGTACCGGATGGCCTCGCTCAAACGCATACCCCGGCGACGACGGCCGCCGCCCGGCTTGTTCATAGCGCGGTCTGGGTTCATAGCGTGTCGGCTTAAGGGGTTCGTATGGCGAGCGGGCAGGGTCTGGTCGGGAAGCTTCCGCCCCCGTTTGTTTGACAAATTCGTCCGTCTCGCCGTTGGCGTAGCGAACCGATCGAATGTCGAGTCGGCGCGTCCGAAAGAGGGGGCCCGTGGGGTTACTAGCCCGGCGATAAATAACTTCAGTATCAGTAACTTCATTGATAATAGCCTGGATAGTGGTATTATCGGTTTTATAGATTACATCAGGTCGATCACTTGTTGTTTGCGCTGAAAGCTCGGCGGGTAATACCCCCACAAGCAGGAGCCACAGGCCAAACACAGTAAAGAAGTTATTCATACACAGCTCAGATGGGTGAAGTCACCAATCTAAGTATTTCCAATCGAGCATTACCCGCTATACAGCCACTACAGCCATATTTCTTACTGATTGGTAAGATTCGTTTCAACAAAAAAACCGGCTAACAGGGGGTTAACCCCTGTTAGCCGGTTTGGTTAGCTGATCCTGTTTAAGGACGTTTAGTCTTCTTTTTTCGGCTCACCGCTAATGGCGCGGCCCGTTGCTTTGGCGGCTTTCGATACACCACGGCCCGTTGCTTTGGCAGCATTGCCAACGGCCCGGCCTGTGGCTTTACCGGCTTTGCCAACGGCCTTTCCGGCTTTCACGGCACCCCGACCCGCAGCCCGCGTACCTTTTTCGGTCGCGTTGCCGACGTCCTGCGCCGTATTGTCAACTTTCTGTTCTGCAGACTGTGCGTAGGCGCCGGCAGAGAGCATAAGGCCAATTGCCAGGCTGAATAACCATTTCTTGTTCATTGCGTTGTGAATTGAGGTATGCTATTGTGGTTGCCGGGTGATTCCCGAGCGTTGTTACATAGACTCCATACCGACAATTTTTGTTAGAATAACTTGAGTCAATACCGATTAAAAAGTGATTATACTCAACAAATGACACACAATTCAACACAGGACGAGCAGTTTCTGCGCATGGCCATAGGCCTCGCCCGTGAGGGGATGAACACCGGAAAAGGAGGGCCTTTTGGCGCCGTCATCGTTCGGGATGGGGAGGTGGTTGGGCAAAGCAGCAACCTGGTCACCTCCACCAACGACCCAACGGCCCATGCCGAAGTGATGGCGATTCGTGATGCCTGCCAGCGGCTGGGTACGTTCCAACTCGACGGCTGTACACTTTATACGTCGTGTGAGCCCTGCCCTATGTGCCTGGGGGCCATCTATTGGGCGCGGCCGGCTCGCGTGGTGTATGCTGCCGAGCATACCGATGCCGCTATTGCGGGCTTCGACGACTCATTTATCTATGCGGAGCTAGCCAAGCCCTATTCGCAGCGGAGTATCCCAACCCAGCAGGCGCTGCAACCCGAAGCCCGGACGGTCTTCGACGAATGGGTTCAAAAAGAAGACCGGACGCATTACTAGGGCCTAAAGGCAAAAGGTTAACATTGCCTGTCGCTCATCTATCGACGCGACAGGTAATGTTAACCTTTTGTCTTTGATTACCAGATTAGTGCGCTCCGCCGGGGCCGTGTACATGGCCGTGCGCAATTTCATCGACGCTCGCATCGCGAACCTCAACGACTTCGACGTCGAAGTGCAGGTTTTGGCCCGCTAACTCGTGGTTGGCGTCGACCGTAATCGTGTCGGGGTCTACCGCAACGACGGTTACGATCTGCCCATGTCCGGCCGAAAACTGCATGCCCACTTCAACGGGCTGCCCGCCAAACGCCGAGCGGGGTACAGCCTCGATCATGTCGTCGCGACGTAGGCCGTAGCCTTTTTCGGGACCGACATCAAGGTGAATTTTATCGCCTGGCTGACGGCCTTCCAGCCCTTCTTCCATACCCGGAATCAGGTTGCCTTCACCGTGCAGGTAGTAGAGCGGCTCACGGCCGTCGCTTGAATCAATAACCTTACCTGCATCGTCGCGCAGGGTGTAGTGGATAGCCGCCACCTTGTGTTTTGTGATGTGCATGTCTTTTTTCGTACTTGTGTTTTCTACCAACCTCGAAAATGAGTTTAGAGTTTGGGCGTTTCCAGTTTTCAGTTCGCTGGCGCATTCGTAAACGGCTTCTTCATCAAACTAGGAACTAGAAACGCGTAAACCTTAAACTGGAAACTGCCTCTTGTCGTCGCATCATATTGTCCGTGAAAAACAGGAACCCGCCTTGCTGATTGCCAATGGCGAAGCCTGCCAGCCCGACCTACTGGGCCAATTACTCGAATGGTCGCCCTACGTGGTGGTGCTCGACCATGCCATTCACCGTGTCATGGACATGGGCCTTAAAGCAGACGTGCTGCTGGGCGATTTTGACCGGAACGTTGATGTCGACGCCATTCGGGCCGCTCAATACCCCATCGAGGTCGTTCACACGCCTGATCAGAACAAAACCGATCTCGACAAAGGCATCGAATTCCTGATCGAACGTGGGTTTCCGGCCGTCAACATTGTCTGGGCAACGGGGCGGCGGATGGATCATACCATCACTAATCTGACGAACATCGTTCGCTACCGCCATCAGATCAAGATCACGCTGATCGACGATTATTCGGTCATCTACCCGCTGGTGGGGCGCTACGAGAAGTGGTTCGCCAAAGGCACGCCGTTGTCGCTTATCCCGGTCGGTACAGTCGACGGCATCCGCACGGAGGGGCTGCTGTATCCGCTCGACAACGAATCGCTCACGCTGGGGGTCCGTTCAGGCAGCAGCAACGAAGCCGCCGCCGACGGGTTCGTCCGGATCACCGCCGAAGCTGGTGCGCTGCTGATCATGGAGTGCCATGATTAGTTTAAGGTTGGCTGACGCCCGAGTGAGATGCGCCAGCCAACCTTAAACATCAACCCTTAAACTCACTTCAGCCGGTCCACTTCGAACCGTAGTTCGTCGGCGAGCTGGCGGATGCGGTCGTAGCTGGGAGCTGGCGGCGGTAGCTGCTGACTGACGAAGGCCCGCACGGCCCACACTTCGAGCACGTCTTTGAGGGCGACTTCGCGGTTGGGTACGTTGGGTTTATCGGCCGTGAGCAGCAGTGTACCTTTGTGGCTCACCTGGTTGACCACCCGCCGCGCCAGAATACCCTGATGCTGCACCAAGAGCACGTAAAACTGCCCGTCGGCAATGTCGAACCAGTTGCGCACGAACTGCCCGATCAGCCACGCGCCGGGGAACGTAAAGTCGCCATCGGCCTCGAACGCCCGGTATTGCCCCGTTGCCAGCATGGGCAGGCGCATGGTGGGGAGGCGGCTCAGGTAATCGAGTTGCTGGAACCGCTGCTGATACTCACCAAACTGGCCCAACCCAACGTAATGGATCGCCTGCGCCGAATTGTCGGCACTGACTGGCGCCGACTGAGCCGCCACGGGTACGTTCGGAGCCTTTTCAAAATGGTTATTGAAGGTAGGCAGTGGTTCACTGGACGCCGCAAAGTCATCCTGCCCCCGGCTCACTGTAAACGCCGGTGCCGAACCGGGCGCATGACCGGCCCGGGCCCGTACTTCCTCATACAGCACGCCAACCGGAGCCGGCTGTGGGGCAGCGCGGTCGGGCTGGGTACGTTCGGCGGGGTTGGCTTGGCGCTCGGCCCGCTCCGTGGGTGGTTTATAGTATTTTTCCAGCACGTTGACCAGCGGCTGCGGCTGCAACGACGACTCGGCCGACGTGTGGGGCAGCACCGGGTCGCTGATTTGCGGGGGCGATGAAATGAAATCATCGTCGGCGTCGTCGCCCTCAAAAATGGGAGGCGTCGATGGGCGCGTCGGGGTGGCGTTGCGGCCGATGGGCAGGCTCAGGTCGGGCGTTTCACGAATCTTCCGCAGGTCCTGCTTCAACAACTGATCGACCGAGGTATTGAAGAGTTTAGCAATAGTGATGAGTGTATTCCAGTTTGGGTTGGCGCGGGCTTCCTCGTAGGCACCCAACAGCGAGCGTTTGATGCCGATACGTTGCGAAAACTGCTCCTGCGTTAACCCATTCAATTTGCGGAGATACTTGATGTTGTTGCTGACGAGCGACATGACCGGTATCGGGTTTGACAAAATTTTTAGTAAAACAACCCTTTTTTTCGACACAAGCAAACCGGCAGCGGGCGCTGGGCATGGGGCATGGGGTGAGCGTTGCCGGTTTATCCCACGCCCCCCCCCTTGCCCCATGCCCTTTTTTCGTAACTTCATCCTTACTTAATCCTATCCTTATGATCGCGCAAGAGCCTCTCACCGACCTATCGGCTACCCTGCAAACGGCCTTCGACCGCCTGCGGCAACACGCCCCCACGATGGCGCAAACCACCGCCCGCGAACGCATCGACCGGCTCAAGCGCCTGATGCACTGGATAGACACCAACAAACCGGCCATTTACGAGGCGATGTATGCCGATTACCGCAAGCCAACCGCCGAGGTCGATCTGGGCGAACTGGCTGCGCTGATGGGCGAACTGCGGTACACGATCAAGCACCTGAAGCAATGGATGAAGCCGCAACGGGTACCTACGCCCCTATCGATGGTCGGCACGAGCGGGTATCTGAAGTACGAACCCAAAGGCGTGGTGCTGGTGATGGCCCCGTGGAACTACCCCTTCAATCTGTTGGTGGGGCCGCTGGCCACAGCCCTGTCGGCGGGCAATGTGTGTATGCTGAAACCGTCGGAGCTGACGCCCCATACGGCTGCCCTCATGAACCGCATGATCGCCGACCTGTTTTCGCCTGATGAGGTGGTGCTGGTTGAAGGTGGGCCCGACGTGGCGCAGGCTATGCTCGCCCTGCCGTTCAACCACATTTTCTTCACGGGTAGCCCTGCATTGGGCAAAGTGGTGATGGCTGCCGCCGCCAAACACCTGGCCTCGGTCACGCTTGAACTAGGCGGTAAATCGCCGTTTCTGGTTGACGAAACGGCAGATCTGTCCAAAACGGCCGAGATTCTGGCCTGGTCGAAGTATTTTAACAACGGCCAAACCTGCATCGCGCCCGATTACGTGCTGGTGCAGGAGTCGGTGAAAACGCCGCTCATCAATGCCGTGCAGAAGGCCGTCGAGCGCATGTATGGGACCGACGCTAACGCCCGCGCCACCTCCGACAGCTACGCCCGGATCGTGAACAACCGCCATTTTGAGCGCGTGAAGAGCCTGATCGACGATGCCGTGCAGAAAGGCGCGACCATCCGCCTCGGTGGCCGTACCAACGCCGCCGACAACTACGTGGAGCCCACGCTCATCGACGGGGTTACCGACGACATGCGGATCATGCAGGAAGAGATTTTCGGGCCCGTGCTGCCCATCGTGGGCGTTCGGAATCTGGACGAGGCCCTGGCGCAGATCAACAGCCGCGACAAACCGCTGGCGCTTTACATTCACAGCCGCAATCAGCAAACGATCAACCAGGTGCTGAACCAGACATCGGCGGGCGACACGGTGATCAACGATGCTTTGCTGCATTTCTCGAACCCCGAATTACCGTTTGGCGGGGTCAACAACAGCGGCATTGGCAGCTACCACGGTTACTTTGGTTTTCAGGAATTGTCGCACCGCCGGGGGGTACTTCGCCGCGACTTCGGCACCATGAAATTCCTCTTCCCGCCCTACACCGACCGCGTCAAAAAACTCATTGGCTGGGCCGTGAAGTACTTTTAGCGAAGAAGGCCAGCTACGTATCTGCACAGCTGAACACTCAAGCCCCCCAGAGCTCAATGGAGCCAACTAGCTGCCAGCGACCTGCTTTCTTTTCAAAAAAGACAAGCGATCCGCTGCCCGCCAGACCATCGCTCGCCCTCGAGTAGTAGCATATCGCTTTCTTTCCGTCAGGCGAGTAAGCTACCTTTGAGAAAGAAACGATACCTGCGTAGCCCTTGTAGTCTTCTGTAAGTCCGTAGTGCCCTCTCTTGGCACTAGCGGGCGAAAAATAGCGATCGCTTAGTGTTTGTGTCCAGCGTATCGCCTTGCAGCCAGCCACCTTGGGTAATTGATTCATTTTAAGTCGGGTAAACTGGCTGGTATCAATCGACGCAAAGAAAGCAACCCATTCAGGATCAACGAGTAGGCTATCTAACCGTGGATGAGTCAGCCACGTTCCCGGCTTCAATTCGTTGAAATTAACCCGAAAGCCATACCGCGTTTGTACTTCTGTGTGCTCCTTAAGCAATACCACTGGCTCGGTTGAAGATCCCATGCGGGTCCGATAGTCAGCAACGAAACCATTGAGTACGGTGGCGTACACGTCGTAATCTGCTACTGGTACAACCGCTGGCGCTGGTTGGCCCAACAACGTCTGAACAATGCCCAGCATCAGACTGAGAACGGTAACCCATTTCGGCATACCCATTCCTTCCCAACGGCCTTCACCTGAGTATCGCCCGTCATTCGATGAAAAACCGTACTTTTGACAATCAGTAATCATTGCGCTTCGTCAAAACTTTCTTAAATAAAAGTTTTTCCAGGCATAATTAAACAATCCTCTTCCATGAGTGAAGTAGCCACCCGTTTTGCGCCCGGCGTTGTCACGGGCGATCAAGTCTCTGAGATCTTTCGCCACGCGAACGAAAACGATTACGCCCTTCCGGCAGTCAACGTAGTAGGCACCAGCTCGGTCAACGCCGTATTGGAAACCGCGAAGGCCGTAAACTCGCCGGTGATCATCCAGTTCTCAAACGGGGGTGGCATCTTTTACGCGGGCAAAGCCCTGTCGAACGAAGGCCAGAAAGCGGCTATTGCCGGGTCGATCTCGGGTGCCCTGCACGTGCATCAGATGGCCGCTCTGTACGGCGTGCCCGTGATCCTGCATACCGACCACTGCGCCAAGAAACTCCTGCCCTGGATCGACGGCCTGCTCGACGCCTCAGAAAAGCACTTCGACCAGACGGGCAAGCCCCTGTACTCGTCGCACATGCTCGACCTGTCGGAAGAGCCGATCGAAGAAAACATCGAAATCTCATGCAAATACTTCGAGCGGATGGCCAAAATGGGCATGACGCTTGAGATTGAGCTGGGCGTAACCGGCGGCGAAGAAGACGGCGTTGACAACTCAGACGTTGACGACTCAAAACTCTACACGCAGCCCTCGGAAGTAGCCTACGCCTACGAGCACCTGAGCAAGATTTCGCCCAACTTCACCATTGCGGCGGCTTTCGGTAACGTGCACGGCGTTTACAAGCCGGGCAACGTAAAACTGTCGCCTATCATCCTGAAAAATTCGCAGGACTACATTCAGCAGAACTTCGGAACGGGCCCGCTGCCGGTGAACTTCGTATTCCACGGTGGGTCAGGCTCAAGCCGCGAGGAAATCCGCGAGGCCATCCAGTACGGTGCCATCAAGATGAACATCGATACCGACATGCAGTGGTCGACCTGGGAGGGTGTGCTGAACTACTACAAGGCGAAAGAAGGCTACCTGCAAAGCCAGCTCGGCAACCCTGAAGGAGCCGACTCGCCCAACAAAAAATACTACGACCCCCGCGTATGGCTGCGCAAAGGCGAAGAGAGCATGGTTGCCCGCCTGAAAACAGCCTTCGAAGACCTCAACTGCATCAACCGGCTGGGGTAAGCAAAGCGATGTCATTCATAAAAAACCCTGACCGTC
>NC_020054.1:6575814-6701798 GCF_000331105.1 Fibrella aestuarina BUZ 2
AGCGGCCGACCTGCTGGCCCTGACCATGCTGACCCCACCGGGCGAAATGGGTGCCGACGTGGTGGTTGGTTCAGCGCAGCGCTTTGGCGTACCGATGGGCTTTGGCGGCCCACACGCCGCTTATTTTGCGACGAAAGACGCCTTCAAGCGGCAAATTCCGGGCCGCATCATCGGCGTTTCGGTGGATGCTCAGGGGAAACCCGCCCTGCGGATGGCCCTGCAAACGCGGGAGCAGCACATTCGCCGCGAGAAAGCAACCTCCAATATTTGTACCGCACAGGTGCTGTTGGCCGTAATGGCCGGTAGCTACGCCGTTTACCACGGTCCGCAACGCCTCCGCGCCATTGCCGAACGTACCCACGGCCTCACCCGATTGTTTGCCAAAGCGGCCCGCCGCGCTGGGTACGTTGTCGAAACCGAACAGTATTTTGATACGATCACGCTGCGCATCGACGATATCGACTCGCTCAAAAAATCGGCGCGGGCGGCGCAGGTCAACCTTTGCTACACGACCGACGACGAGCGCGTGAGCCTCTCGTTTGACGAAGCCAAATCGATCGACGACGTGCAGAAGTTGTTCGACGTATTTGGCATTCAGATCGGGGCCGACGAACTCGCCAGCCTGATCGATGGGCTCGACGTTACCTGGCCTGAGCGGCTGGTGCGGCAGTCCGATTACCTGACGCACCCGGTCTTCAACACACACCATACCGAGCACGAAATGCTGCGGTACCTGCGGTCGCTAGAAGAAAAAGACCTGTCGCTGGTGCACTCGATGATTTCACTGGGCAGCTGCACCATGAAACTCAACGCCACCGCCGAGATGATCCCCGTGACGTGGCCTGAGTTTGGCAAGCTGCACCCCTTCTCGCCGAAAGACCAGACGGCGGGTTACCAACAGTTGTTTAGCGAGTTGAATGCCTGGTTGTGCGAAATCACGGGCTTCAAAGCGATGTCGCTGCAACCCAACTCGGGAGCGCAGGGCGAATATGCCGGGCTGATGGTGATCCGGGCGTACCACGAAAGCCGGGGCGATACCCACCGGAATGTGGCGCTGATTCCGCAATCGGCGCACGGTACCAACCCCGCCAGCGCGGTGATGGCCGGGATGAAGGTCGTGATCGTGAAGTGCGACGAGCGCGGCAACATCGACGTACCTGACCTGAAAGCCAAAGCCGAGCAATACGCCGAGACACTGTCGTGCCTGATGGTGACGTACCCAAGCACCCACGGCGTTTTCGAAGAAAGCATCACCGACATCTGCGCCACCATTCACCAGTTCGGCGGCCAGGTGTATATGGACGGGGCCAACATGAACGCGCAGGTCGGCCTTACGTCGCCAGCCGCCATCGGGGCCGACGTGTGTCACCTCAACCTGCATAAGACCTTCTGCATTCCGCACGGCGGCGGCGGCCCGGGCATGGGGCCCATCGGCGTAGCCGAGCAATTGGTGCCGTTCCTGCCGGGTCACGTATCGGAAGGGCGCAGCAAACGCGCAGCCGGTGCCGTATCCGCCGCGCCACACGGCTCGGCCAGCATCCTGACGATCTCGTATGCCTACATTGCGATGATGGGCGGCGAAGGCCTCACCAACGCCACCAAGCGCGCGATCCTGAACGCCAACTACATCAAATCGCGGCTCGATGGGCATTACGAAACGCTCTACACCGGCACCAATGGCCGGGCGGCGCACGAGATGATTATCGATTGCCGGCCACTGAAGCAGGTGTCGGGTGTGGAGGTGGAAGACATCGCCAAGCGCCTGATGGACTACGGCTTCCACGCCCCGACGGTCTCGTTCCCGGTAGCGGGAACGATGATGATCGAACCGACTGAGTCGGAATCGAAAGCAGAACTCGACCGCTTCTGCGACGCCATGATCGCCATTCGGGATGAAATTCGGGAGATCGAAAAAGGGCAGGCCGACCGCACCAACAACGTGCTGAAACACGCACCGCATACCGCCGCGGTTGCCCTTGCCGATGATTGGAACCGGCCCTACAACCGCCAGAAAGCGGTTTATCCACTGCCTTACCTGCAACACCGCAAGTTCTGGCCGTCGGTGAGCCGCATCGATTCGGCTTATGGTGATCGCAATCTGGTTTGTGCCTGCGTACCGACCGAGGCCTACGCCGACGAGGCCGTTACCGCCGAAGACCACCTGGTTGCCACCGACGCAATGTCGCCAGCGTAAGCAATCGTTTTTGTAGCGACACTTTACTTAAAAGGCGTTCTCACTTCAGTGGGGACGCCTTATTTGTTTATCGGTTTGCCCGGCGTGCCCGTCAAGGTGACCCAAGCTGGTTGGACCAGCAACCGCTTTAGTCCGACATTAGGCCTCACTGCGCACTTTGCCCAGTTGGGCCAGCACCACCCCGACCAGCACGACAGCCAACGCGATACCCTGCCCGGCGGTAACCCCTTCACCGGCCACCAGCCAACCAACCAGTACCGCCACCAACGGATTAACGAAAGTGTGGGTGCTGACTAGCGCCGGTGGCTGAACGGTAATCAACCACGCGAAAGCCAGGTAGGCAATCAACGAACCGAACACGATCAGAAAAGCGAGTCCACCCCAGGCGGGCAGTGGTACGGATTGCATCGAAAAGGTGCTCCACTCGCCATTGGCCAGAGCAATCAGGGCGGCAAACAGGCTCGCTGCCAGCAGTTGAATGGTCGTGTGCCACAGGTTGTAGCTATCGGGCTGAATGCGCCGGGCCGCAAACAAGGTACCGACTACCCACAACAACGCTCCCGCCAGTACGATCGCCGTGCCGATCAGCTGATACGTCGCATTCTGTTGCGTGGCTTGACTCTCCGGGCCAAATTGGGCGAACAGGAGAACTCCCGCAAAACCGATCAGCAGCCCGGCAACAATCTTTTTGTTGCTGAAATAGTGTCGCCAGCGAGGCCTGTCGAGCAAGACGAACCAGAGCGGCTCGGTTGCCACGATCACCGCTGTGGCGCCAGAGGCTATGTACTGTTCGGCAACGACAACCAGCCCCGAGCCACCCACCAGCATCAAAATACCGCTAATGGCCAAATCCCGAATTGTGGTGCCCGACGGCATCACCTGACCTTTGCCAAGCGCTAGCGCGCCCAATAGCAAGCCTGCCAGCAAATAACGCAGGGCCGATATGATGAAGGGTGGTATCCCCTGAAGCGCGTAGAGATTGGCCAGGTACGTTGTTCCCCACACAAAATAGATGGCGCCGAAAGCGAGTAACAGTCTGACACGAGAAGTGGCTTCGAGCTGCATATTCTAACCGTTAAAAACTCGTTTAGTGGTATAAATCTACCCAAAGAACCACTAACCAGCTAACGTTGTTTTAAGGGTTAGTCAACTAATTCTGTACAGCCGATGGCCAAGATTACTACGATTGCCCAGATGGATCTGACGAGTGGGGTGGCGTGTCTGGATTTTGTCAACACGGGTTTAAACTTCGAACGCCCCGTAGAGCGCCTTCACACCTATGCCGATTTGCTGGTTCTGATTGAGCGGCTATCGTTGCTGGACGCCAACACGCTGGCTTCGCTCAGGCAACGGGCGGAAGCCGATCCGGCACAGGCGGCGGAGGTATTGCAGCAGGCCCGTCGGGTGCGTGAGGCGTTAACCAGTGTGGTGGCCGCCCTCGTCGAAGGGCAGGTCGGGCAGGTGGCTTCGCAGACGCTGACTTTCTTTAACAAGGCTATTCAGGACGCGCTAACGGCGCGGGGGTTCATACCCAACGACGGGCAACTGACCCTCGGCTGGATCCAACCAGTTCCAGACCTCAAGCTGGCTATCTGGTTATTTAGCCTGTCGGCCTATGACTTGCTGACCACGCAGGACCAGACCCTCATCAAACAGTGCGGGGCCTGCGCCTGGTTTTTTCTGGATCAAACCAAAAATCACCGCCGGAAGTGGTGCGACATGCAAACTTGTGGCACCAACCAGAAAGCCCGGCGTTACTATCAGCGCAAAAAGCAGCTTCCCTCCGGGCAAATCGAAGCGATCTAGCAAGCCATTTTTGGGAGCATATCGTTTTTCAACGATCAACTGCCCGCTATATCCTTCGTGGCTTTAGAGTTTGATCTGCCACACACTGCCCGTTTGCGGAAATTGAGCGAGTTGTTCGTCAGATAGCCCCTGGCGGGCACTGGTGACGAAAATGGTGTGGTAATCGGGGCCGATGGCCGGTTTGGTGATGTTCCAGGCCGGAATCTCGATAGTGCGCAGCAAGGAGCCGTCCGGTGCGAACTGATGCACCTCGCGGGAGCCATAACCACCCACCCATAGATTACCCGCTCGGTCGACCGTGACGCCATCGGGCGATCCTTCATACTGCCAATCGATTAGCAGCGTTAGCGGACCCAGTTGCCCATCAAGGCTGAGTGGGGCCTGATACACGCCTTTCGTGCGTTCGGGGTGACCGTTGGTTTCGTTGACGTAAAGCGTTTGTTCATCGGGGCTCAGCGCGGGGCCGTTGCCAATCACGAAGCCGTCGACCAGCAAATCGGCGTGGCGCTGCGAGAAATCGGCGTAGCGGTGCAGTTCGCCAATGGGTTCTTCCACATCCATATCCATCGTGGTCGCATACAATACCCCGTTGCGATCAACCCAGCCATCATTGAACCGGATCTGGTGGTTGGGAGCAGGTGTCAGGTACGTCAGCCGGTCGACCGAGATACCGCCGTCGGCCTGAAGCGTAACCCGGTGCAAGCCCGATTGTAAGCCCGCCCACAGCGTGCCGTCGGGATGGGGTAACACAAAGCCCACCAGTTCGTCGACTACCCACGAGCGAACGTGGTGCCCCGTCGGGTCGGCGCGGTAGATGGTACAGTTGGTGATATCCACCCACCACAGACACTGCCTGACATGGTCCCAAACAGGCCCTTCGCCCAATTCACACGCTGCTTCAACAAATACAGAAACCATACTTCCGTTTGAGGTTTAACGTTTGATGTTGGTCGTTACCTACCAGAATTACGCGCTGGCAATAACGTCAAACATCAAACCTTGAACAGCAAACGACTAATTTCGTCCCATGCACCAACACACAATTTTATCCGCAGGTCCCGACGACGTAACTGCGCTCAACCAGCTTGTGAACAGCGCGTATCGGGGCGACTCGTCACGGCAGGGCTGGACAACCGAAGCCGATTTGCTCGGCGGCGTCCGCACCGACGAACAGGCGCTGCACGCCATGATTGAAAACCCCAATGCCACGATTCTGCTCTACAAAATTGAGGATCAACTGGTTGGCAGCGTTTATCTGGAAAAGAAAGGCGACAGTCTCTACCTGGGTATGCTGACGGTCTCGCCTGAGCTGCAGGCGGGAGGCATTGGGCGGGCGCTGCTGGCGCGGGCCGACCTATATGCCCGCGAGCAGGGGTGCCGCACCATTACAATGACGGTCCTTTCGCAGCGACATGAACTTATTGCCTGGTACGAACGGCGGGGCTACCACCAAACCGGCGACACACGCCCATTCCCGTCCGATGATCCGCGCTTTGGCCTGCCCAAAGTTCCGTTGTCGTTTATTGTTTTAGAAAAAGACATATAACTGTTTACTGTGGTCTGTTCGCCGTCGTCTATTGGCTGACGCCTGAGTAGACTTGCGCCAGCCAATAGACGACGGCGAACAGACCACAGCAAACCGTTTTTCCAATGACTGACTACGATCCCAAAGACTGGTTTCGCTACCTCATTTCGTTCGACAAAGGCGACACCGCCCGCAAACTGGCCCCGGCCTTGCTGGGGATGGCAGCTTATTGCTCAGCCATCGCCTGGTTTGTGATCGAGTACGTACACCCCGGCCCCGACTCAGACCTGAAGAACATCGCCATCATGCACTCGCTGCTGGGGTTCGTGATTTCGACGCTGCTGGTATTCCGGACCAACACGGCCTACGACCGCTGGTGGGAAGGACGCAAAGCCTGGGGAAGCCTGACCAACAATTCGCGCAACCTGGCCCTGAAAATGGCCCACATCATTGCCCCCGACGATCAGGCAAGTCGGGAATTCTTCCGGTCGATGATTCCCAATTATGCCTTCGCGCTGAAAAACCACCTGCGGGGTCATTACGAGGCGAGCGACTTCCTCTTATGTCCCGGCTTCGACCCGGCCACCATCAACCCCGACAACCACGTACCCAACCAGGTGGCCATGCGCCTGTTCAGCAAAATGGACGAGCTGTATCAGTCAGGTACGTTCCGGCCTGAGCATTTGCTAGTGCTAAACGAGGAGTTCAGTTCGTTTACCGACATCTGCGGGATCTGCGAGCGGATTCACAGCACGCCTATCCCCTATTCGTATTCGTCGTTTCTAAAAAAATTCGTGGCGGTGTATTGCCTTACCCTGCCCCTGGGTTACGTGCTGTCGCTACACTATTGGGTCATTCCGGTCGTGATGATTGTCTTCTACGTACTAACCAGTCTGGAGCTGATCGCCGAGGAAATTGAAGATCCGTTTGGCACCGACGCCAATGACCTGCCCACCGAGAAAATGGCCGAGAACATCCGGAAGGCTGTCGCCGCGTTGCTCTAGCCGTCAGTCGCGGGGTAATCGCCAGCACAGTATGGCCAAGGCAGCCAAGCTGGCGGCAAACCAATAAAATGGCAAACTGAGCTGGATAGTCGACAGGCCACCATACACAAGGGTCGTCAGTAGGCTGGCAATGCCGGTCAAGGCCTGATTGAGGCCAAACAACTCGCCCCGATCATCGTCGGTGGTGAGTTTGGCCAGAAATCCGTTGAGCAACCCGGTAATGAGCGCGACCGACAGGCTATCGACGGCTACGGCCCCGTATAGCAACGGTAGCGAGTCGCCCACGTTGGCGTACAGGATGTGCAACCCAACACCCAGCACCGTAGCCCCCAACAGCACCAGCCGCTTGTTGAGCCGATCGACCAGATATTTGAAATAGAGCAGGTTGGTTAGGGCACTCAATCCACCCAGATAGACAAAGAAAAACGAGATATGCTGGGCATCGAGCTTAAGCGGCCCCAGCGCCAGGTACGTGATAAAATAAGTCTGGTAGCCCAGGTGCAGCGTAGCCAGCAAAATAAGCAGGGTCACAAACCGGAAACCGGGGTGTTCGTGGTCCTTGTCGGCCAGGCGTTGCCAGAGTTTAACCACGTTCAGGTTGGCCCCGACCTCCTGCCACAATGCCCGCCAGTCGAGTTTGCCGCGGCGTTCGGTAGTTTCGCTCATCAGTAACGTGACGCCGACGTTAACAACGCTCAATCCCAGCAGCACCCAAACTACCAGTTTGGCCTGCTCATCCTTATCCGTCGTGAAAAAGAGCGCCAGCCCCGCCACCATCGGCCCAAACACGTGCCCTAGCGACGTCAACGTGCTGATATAGCCGGTGTTTTTGTTCAGGTCTTCATCGGGCGACAGGTCCGTCACCGACGACCGCATTAGCGCGTACATGCCGTTGGTGAGTCCATCGGCTAGTCGGTTGGCGAAAAAGAAGCCGGCTTTAATCGGAATGAGTAGCAGGTTGGCCGCCAACGTACCCACCGCCGACACCAGCACCAGTGGTTTGCGACCGAGCGAATCGGAGAGTTTGCCCAGCAACGGGGCCGAAATGAGTTGCACACCCAGAAAAAGCGCCGTTCCGACCGAGAGCCACCACTCCGGATTGGACAGTCCCTTAACGAACGCCGGCCTGACGGGACCTGTTGCCGAGCCAACCACCACATCGAGTAAAACAATCAGAAAAATGACGGTCAGCCGCCGGTCTTTAAACATGTAGGTACAACAACGACGCGGCGATTTATGCCTTAAAAATCAGCCAGTGGCAATGGGCAACGCCTGGGCTCTCAAGATATTGACGAAGCTCATGTACACATTCATACTTTATTGATACTATTGCCTTCTCCTAAACCGAACGTTACTCTCCGATGGAATCCACCGTCCAGGCCGATGTTATCATCGTCGGCGCCGGGTATGCGGGCCTCACGGCCGCCCTGTCGCTACACCGTGCCGGTAAATCGGTGCTGGTACTTGAAGCCCGCGAGCGGGTGGGCGGTCGTGTCTGGACCCAACGCTTCGACGATGGCTCGTATGTAGACCTTGGTGGGGCGTGGGTGGGCCCAACCCAAGACAGGCTTTACGCGCTGGCCCGTGAATTTGGCGTCGATACGTACCCAACCTACGATACCGGCAAGAGCACGCAGTATTTTCGGGGACGTATCAAGCGCTACAAAGGCCTGATTCCGCCGCTGTCCATCCTGTCGTTGCTGAGCCTCGATAAAGCCATCAAGCGGGTCAACAAGCTGGCGCGCTCCATCGACCTCGACGCACCCTGGCAAAGCCACGACGCCTACCTCTACGATTCGATGACGCTGGGTACCTGGATGGAGCAAACGATTGGCTTCGATACGGCCCGGTCGTTTTTTAAAGTAGCCGCCGAAGCCATCTGGGCCGCCGATCCCGGCGACATTTCGATGCTCCATGCGTTGTTTTACACCAAATCGGGTAATGGCCTCGAAAGCCTCATGAACGTGAAAAACGGCGCGCAGGAAGAACGATTCGTAGGCGGGGCCCAGACTATCGCTGACCAGATGGCCAACGAACTGGGCCATCGCGTTCGGTTCAACAGCCCCGTGCGGTACGTCAGCCAGAACGAACAGTTCGTGACCATCGCCGGGCTCGAGTTCAGTTACCGCGCCCGCCATGCCATCATCGCGATTCCGCCTGCGCTACAGGCCACGATTCACTTCGACCCCGCCCTGCCCGACGATCGGCTTCAGCTGATTCAGAATCTGCCGATGGGGGCTGTCTGGAAATGCTACGCGATCTACGACCGGCCCTTCTGGCGCGAGCAGGGCCTCAACGGACTCGCCGCCACGCCCGACGGGTACGTGACTGTTACCTTCGACAATTCACCGAAGGACGGAAGCCGGGGTATTCTGATGGGATTTGTGCTGGGCAATCAGGCGCGTGCTTTTTCGGAGTTGACCGACACAGAGCGCCAAACTGCCGCCCTCGACGCGTTCGCGACGTTCTTTGGCGAAGCAGCCCACACGCCCCAACGCTACCTGGATCACAGTTTTTTGAACGAACCGTATAGCCAGGGATGCTATGCGGCGTTGTTTGGCCCCGGTATCTGGACCCAATACGGCAGCGCCCTACGCGCCCCGGTTGGTCGCCTGCACTGGGCTGGCACCGAAACCGCCACCGTCTGGAATGGCTACATCGAAGGAGCCATCCGCTCCGGCGAACGAGCAGCAGAGGAGGTTAGGAATGAATAATGGATAATGTAGAATGAATAATGGGCTGACGCATACTACCTCTTGCGTCAGCCCATTATTCATTCTACATTATCCATTATTCATTCTTAATTCCCCCGGCGTTGCGTGAAGAACCCATACGTACCCAGAATGAAGTCCTGAATGGCGGTGCCATGGTCTTTGCCTTCTGCCGGTGTCAGGCTGATGTCGGTGACACCGCGGGCTTTCATTGCCGCCAACGCATCGGTTGAGTTCCGGTAGAACACCTGCTGATCGGCCGTGCCGTGTACAAGCAACAGCGGCGTTTTGGGCTTCCAGTCGTACACGTTGTTGTCGCGAACGGCTTTCAGCAAATCGGCGTCGGAGCCGCTGACGATGCTCGCCTTGAAAGCGTCCGAAAAGGCGTTGTTGATGCTCGTGTTGATCGATGAGCGATTGCCGTTGGCCTGCACATCGGTAGCATACGGCTCTTTAAAATAGGCACTCATGGGCCGGTTCAGGCCATAAACGCGGTTGTAGGTTTGTAATACCCAAACATACAGGTTGTTGTAACTGGCGTTGCCATGCGTGGTCTTCGTTGCCAGATCCTGCATGAAGCCCTCCACGTTATAAGGACCTGCGCCGCACGAGGCCGCCGTAATACGGAACTCATCCGGGAACTGCTCTTCCATCATCTTCAGCATCGACATTGTCGAGTGGCCACCCTGCGAGTACCCCGCCAGAAAGACCTGCTTGTCCCAGGAGATGTTGTTCTGCGTGACAAAGTCCCGGGCCGCGCGCAGCATGTCGAGGCTGGCCTGTGCCTCGGTTTGCCGGTGCAGATACGGGTGCGGTACATTTTTCGATTCGCCGTACCCGATGTAGTCGGGACAGGCTACGATGTAGCGGTTCGAGGCAAACAACGTACCTGCATTCACGTCGGCACTGGTGGTGAAGTAGGACGGGGCCTGAGCGTCATCGAAGATGGTACCATGTTGCAGGCTGATCATCGGGAAGCTCTCGTTGCCGATGGCCGTGGGTACAATCAGAGCGCCCGAAGCCAGCACCTCGGTCCCATCCGTATTTTTCGTCTTATAGGTAATGCGGTACGCTTTGACGTCGCGTTGGAGAATCAACGAGAGGATCGTCGAATTACTGCCCAGGTTAATGCCTAACGCCGCCACCCGGTCAGCCAATTGGTTACGGGTAAGTGTAGCAATCTGCGTACTGCTTGCCAGTGTGGTTGTGGTTGGCTGCCCAGGGCCATCGCCACCATGCTTGCAACTGGTAAACGATAATACCAGTACGGTCACAAGCGACCACAAGGCCAGTAAACGGCTAGTTTTCATAAACGTGATCATATACTAATGAATGCAACGAAAAGATACGCGATTTAGTACAATAAAACAGGATTACCGTGTAAACTAAGTTGCATGACTGAAAATAGAACAAACTTATTCTGCCTCAGTGCAAGTCCGACCTTTACCTACCAGGTTGGTCACTGCGGACTGAGTAGTGGAGGCAAACACTAAAACCGACCGATTCGCCTGTTTTTACAAAGGCGTTCGCACGAAGCAACAAGCCCGATCAGGTACGTACCTGACCGGGCTTGTTCATTTACCTAACCTATGAGTATCGAAAAGCGGCTAGTTTCGACCACTGCCCTGTTGCGCGGGCGGGCGGGTGCCCTGCCGTTGTTGCTGCATGGGGTTCTGCCCCTGCGGGCCGAAGCGTTGCTGCTGCTTGAAAAGCTGGAACCGCGTGGGCTTCGATGTGCGCGGGAAGGAATTATTCTCCGTATCGATGTCGGCAATTTCCTGGAAGGGGTCCAGCGTCCACTGCGTCACCTTCTTGTTGGTGGCAATCACCTTCTTGATCGACACATCATTGAAGCGCCAGATCTCGGCCGGGAAACGCGCCACCGAGTCGGTACCGTCCTCAAACTCCATCCGAATGATCACCGGCATGGGGATGCCCCCCTTGTTCTTCAGCGACAGCGTGTAGAAGTTCTGCTTGCCCTCCAGCACCGACCGCTCCTCAGCCGTTAGCGTGGCCAGGTAGTCCTGATACTTCTTGCGGTCGGCGTCGGTGACGGCGTAGGGGTCGTAGCTGTTGTAGAAGTCGCGCATGGTGGAGTCCTGGGCCACCACGCTCTCGTCTTTCTTCAGAGCGTCGCGCTGTTTGCTGATGGTGTTCATCCGGCGCTGGGCCTCGGCGCGGGCTTCGGCCTTCACCACCTCGGGGTTCTGGCTGTTGGCCTGGTACCAATCCACTTCGACCAAATCCTGATCGACGGGCTCTACGCCGTAGAACCAGCCTTTCCAGAACCAGTCGAGGTCCACGCCTGAGGCGTCTTCCAGGGTGCGGAAGAAGTCGGCGGGTTCGGGCGACTTGAAGGCCCAGCGGCGGGCGTACTCCTTGAAGGCGTAGTCGAAGAGCTCGCGGCCCATCACCGTCTCACGCAGGATGTTGAGCGCCGTGGCCGGTTTGGCGTAGGCGTTGGCACCGAGGTTGATGACATTGTCAGATGAGGTCATGATGGGCGACAGCACCGCTTTGTCTGACTTCATGTAGTCGACAATAAATTGTGGTTCACCGCGGCGGCTGGGGAAGTTGTAATCCCATTCTTTCTCGGCCAGGTACTGGCAAAAGGTGTTCAGGCCTTCATCCATCCAGGTCCACTGCCGCTCGTCGGAGTTGACGATCATCGGGAAGAAGTTGTGGCCAACCTCGTGGATAATCACACCGATCATACCGGCTTTCACGCCTTCCGAATACGTACCGTCAGCCTCGGGACGGCCACCGTTGAACGAGATCATGGGATACTCCATCCCACCACCGGCCGTCGCGTGGCACGAAATCGCCACTGGATACGGGTATTTGATGGTCCGGTTGCCATATGACTTCAGCGTGTGCTCAACCACGCGGGTCGAATACTGGCCCCATAGCGGGTTACCCTCTTTCGAGTAGAACGACATGCTCCAGATTTTCTTCCCGTCGCCATAGACATCGGTCTGCATGGCATCCCAGATGAATTTACGGCTGCTGGCAAAAGCGAAATCCCGCACGTTGTCGGCTTTGTAAACCCATGTCTTGGTGGCTTTCACGTCGGCGGGCTGCGCTTTTTCAGCCGCCTCGGCTTCGGCCTGCGTGACGATAACCACCGGCGTTTTGCTGGTAGCAGCCTGCGCCATGCGCTTCTGCTGCGTGGCGCTCAGTACCTGCTTGTAGTTCTGACATTCGCCCGTCGAGCCAACGATGTGGTCGCTCGGCACCGTGATGGCCACCTTGTAGTTGCCGAAGATGAGGGTAAACTCCCCCTGCCCCAGAAACTGCTTGTTCTGCCAGCCGTTCACGTCGTTGTAGGCACACAGACGCGGAAACCAGTGGGCAATGAAGTAGTTGCTGTTACCATCCTTGAACTTCTCGTAGCCACTACGGCCGTAGTATTCGGTCACGAAGTAGTTCCAGTCGACGTTGAAGGCGTATGACGTACCTGGCTTCAAGGGCGTAGGCAGGTCGATCCGCATCATCGTTTCGTTGATGGTGTATTTCAGCGGCTGGTTGCTTTTGCCATCAGTAACGCGGGTGATCTTATAGCCAAACTTGTCGCTCGCCTGCTGCTGACTGCGCTCACGTACCGAAGTCATGTTCTGCAACTGCGCGAAGCTCATGCCGCTCTCGTTGACGCCCCCCGTCCGGGTGACGCTCCCCGTTGACCCTTTGGCAAACAGGTTCTGGTCAAGTTGCAGCCAGATGTACCGCAGTTCGTCGGTTGAGTTGTTGTGGTACGTAACCGTTTCGGTGCCGATGATCTTTTGCTCAGCGTCGTTGAGGGTGACTTTGATGTCGTAATCGGCCCGGTTCTGGAAGTAATCTTTGCCCGGTGCCCCGGCCGCCGTGCGGAAGGTGTTGGGCGTGGGCAGCATCGGCCCGAGCTGCTCAAACTTATTGTTGGCGTTCTGGGTCGGGGCGGTAGGCGCCTGCGCCCGTGCGGTAAACGCCCCCAGGGCCAGGCTCGCCATTATCAGCGTTTTTCTCATGGTTTATTGATTAAGTAGGTACTAGACTAGTTGCGGCCACTGCCCTGTTGCGCGGGTGGCCGGGCGGCTGGCCGTTGTTGCTGCATGGGGTTACCCGCGGCTGGCCGTTGCTGCTGCTTGAAAAGCTGGAACCGCGTGGGCTTCGTCGCTACGGCCGGAAATGAATTATCGTCACTGTTGATGTCGGCAATCTCCTGGAAGGGATCCAGCGTCCACTGGGTCACCTTCTTGTTGGTGGCAATCACCTTCTTGATCGACACATCATTGAAGCGCCAGATCTCGGCCGGGAAACGCGCCACCGAGTCGGTACCGTCCTCAAACTCCATCCGAATGATCACCGGCATGGGGATGCCCCCCTTGTTCTTCAACGACAGCGTGTAGAAGTTCTGCTTGCCCTCCAGCACTGAACGCTCCTCAGCCGTTAGCGTGGCCAGGTAGTCCTGGTACCTCTTGCGGTCGGCGTCGGTGACGGCGTAGGGGTCGTAGCTGTTGTAGAAGTCGCGCATGGTGGAGTCCTGGGCCACCACGCTCTCGTCTTTCTTCAGAGCATCGCGCTGTTTGCTGATGGTGTTCATCCGGCGTTGAGCCTCGGCGCGGGCCTCGGCCTTCACCACCTCGGGGTTCTGGCTGTTGGCTTGATACCAGTCTACATTCACCAGCGTTTGGTCCACGGGTTGAACCGTGAAGAACCAGCCTTTCCAGAACCAGTCGAGGTCCACGCCTGAGGCGTCTTCCAGGGTGCGGAAGAAATCGGCGGGCTCGGGCGACTTGAAGGCCCAGCGGCGGGCGTACTCTTTGAAGGCGTAGTCAAACAGCTCGCGGCCCATCACCGTTTCGCGCAGGATGTTGAGCGCCGTGGCCGGTTTGGTATAGGCGTTGGGGCCAAACGTGTTGCGCGGGATGTTGTCTGAGCTATTCATAACGGGCACCTGCTGCGTCGAGTCGAGCTTCATGTAATCGACGATGTATTGCGGGTCGATACCGTGCGCCGGGAAATTGGGGTCCCACTCCAGGCAGGCGAGGCCTTCGAGGAAGCTGTTCAGGCCTTCGTCCATCCAGCTCCACTGCCGCTCGTCGGAGTTGACGATCATTGGGAAGAAGTTGTGGCCCACTTCGTGAATAACCACCGAGATGAGGAAGTTTTTAGTGCCTACCGAATAGGTACCATCGGCTTCGGGGCGGGCGCCGTTGAAGCTCATCATGGGGTACTCCATACCACCAACGGGTCCGTGTACCGAGTACGCCGCGGGATAGGGATAACCAATGGTGCGACGCGAATACGACCGGAGCGTATGCGCGACAAGGCGGGTCGAGTACTGCTCCCATAGCGGATTGGCTTCTTTCGGGTAGAGCGACATGGCCCACACGCGCTTGCCTTCGATGTTCGGTTGCAGGGCGTCCCAGATGAATTTACGGCTGCTGGCAAAGGCAAAGTCTCGCACGTTGTCGGCTTTGTAAACCCAGGTTTTAGTACCTGTCGGCTTACCCTTCTCGGCAGCGGTGGCCTCCTCCTGCGTCACGATCAGCACCGGGTTTTCGCCGGGCTTGTCGCCTTTGTTTTTGGCTTCGTTCCAGCGCTTAAGCTGCGTGGCTGTCAGCACCTGCGACGGGTTCTGTAGTTCGCCCGTTGCACCGACGACGTGGTCGTTGGGAGCGGTGATAGCCACTCTGTAGTTGCCGAAGATGAGGGTAAACTCCCCCTGCCCCAGAAATTGCTTGTTCTGCCAGCCCGTCACGTCGCTGTAGGCGCACAACCGGGGAAACCATTGGGCCATTTCGTAGATGTAGTTACCATCCTGAGCGAAGTACTCATAACCCGACCGAGCGCCCGTTGCGCGGGCATCCACGATGTTGAAGTTCCAGTCGATGATAAACGAATACGAAGCCCCCGCTTTGAGCGGCGTGGGCAGATCGATCCGCATCATCGTTTCGTTGATGGTGTACTTCAGCGACTTCCCGGCAGCATCGGTTACTCGCGTGATGTTGTCACCATAGGGTCTGGCATTCTTTCCGGTCAGGGCGTTCAGCTGCGCGAACGAAGCGCCCCGGTCACTATTAATGCTATTCGTCTGCGATGTGCGACTGGTGGCATCCGACCGGAAGGTGTTCTGGTCAAGTTGTAGCCACAGGTACGTTAGCGCATCGGCCGAGTTGTTACGGTACGTGATGGTTTCGGTGCCTGTCAGCTTTTGCTGGGTATCGTCGAGAGTGACTTTGATGTCGTAATCAGCCCGGTTCTGGAAGTAATCTTTGCCCGGTGCCCCGGCGGCGGTCCGGAAGGTGTTAGGCGTGGGCAGCATCGGCCCAAGCTGCTCGAACTTCGTGTTGGCCCTAGTCGTCGACGGGGCCGTTTGAGCAATGGCCCGATCGCCCAGCCATAGCACAGCGGCTACGGTTAGCATCGACCCAATAGTATGACGCATAAGAAGATGTTTGTTAATGGAATATCGGCTTAAAAGTACAGAAACTGCCTGTAAATACCGTCAATGACCGTATTGACAGAATACCGTAGTGACGAAATACTGCCCTATTTTGCGGCATGAAACACCTCTTCAACTTACTGAGCTGGTGCGCCTGTGCCTTGCCCGTGCTGGCTCAACCCACCCCGCCCACACCTACTTCAACGTCAGCGCTAAGTATCGAGACGATCATGCAGGACCCTAGGCAATGGGTCGGTACGTCGCCGTCCGGGGTGTTCTGGTCCGACGATTCGCGCACGATTTACTTCACCTGGCACGATGCCCGGTCGGCCGACAAAGCGCTGGGCGACTCGCTGTACAAAATTACGCTGCCTGCCCCCGGAACGGCTGGCCGAAACGCCGCCATACCAGCTCCCGTCAAAGTGTCGATCGCCGAACGTCGGCTGCTGCCGTCGGCCGACGACCGGCCGATCTATAACCGCGCCCGCACGCTACGGCTCTACGAAAAATACGGCGATATCTTTCTGCTCAACCGCCAGACGGGCCCATCGGGCGCGCAGGTACGTATGCTCACCAGCACCGTCGAGCGCGAATCGAACCCAGTGTTTTCCGGCGACGAGAAGGCGGTTATTTTTACCCGCGCCCAGAACCTGTTTCGCCTCGACCTCACGACCGGCTTCGTCGAACAACTGACCAACTTCGACCCCGCCGCCAAAAAGCCGGAGGCCAAACAAACCGACCAGGAATCGTGGCTCAAAAAAGATCAGTTAGCCCTGTTCGACGTGCTCCGGCTACGGAAAGCCAAACGCGACGAAACCGAACGCACAACCAAAGCCGAACAGCCCCACCGCCCCAAAACGATTGGCACCGACGGCCGCACCGTCATGAATGCCAGTCTGAGCCCCGATGGTCGGCTGGTTACCTATAACCTGATGCGGTCGGCGAGCAGCAAATCGACCATCGTGCCCAATTTCATCACCGAATCGGGCTTTACGGAAGACCTCCCCGCCCGCACCAAAGTAGGCGCGCCGCTGGCAGCGGTCGAGTTTATGGTGTATGACGTTCGGCGCGATACGGCCCTGACCATTAGCCTCGCCAGCCTGCCCGGCATCACCGACAAGCCCGACTATCTGATGCCCGCTGCCGTCACGAGCGGTTCGGCGACGGCGGCGGGGCGCAGCACGGTCGCGGCCAGCGAAAAAACGGCAAAAGACACCACGACGACCCGCAAAGGCGCCACCACCAAACCGGCGAACCGGCCTGTGTACGTCAGCATGCCCGTGTGGGCCGAAGGGCCAACCGCCCGCTACGGGGTCGTCTCGATTCGTGCCCTCGACAACAAAGACCGCTGGCTGATGCTCGTCGATACCGAAAGCCCGACAACCATGAAGCTCCTCGATCGGCAGCGCGACGAAGCCTGGGTGGGTGGTCCCGGTATCGGTGGGGCCTTCTCGCCAGGTACGTTGGGCTGGCTCGACGCCCAGACGATCTACTACCAGTCGGAAGCCGACGGTTATTCGCACCTGTACACGCAGAACGTACTGACGGGCCAGAAAACCCAGCTGACCAAAGGGCGCTTCGAAGTGCAGCAGGTGACGCTATCGGCCGACAAACGCTTCTTCTACCTGACCACCAACGAACGCCATCCGGGCGAGCAGCACCTGTACCGCCTGGCCGTAACGAGTGGCCGCGATGGCGCTCTGCAACGTACCCAGCTCACCACCATGACCGGCGCCAACGACGTCACGCTCTCGCCCGACGAATCGCGGATGGTCATCCGGTATTCGGCCAGCAATAAGCCCTGGGAGCTTTATTTACTGGACGGTATCAAGAAGAAGGGGACTGAGCCGGTGGCTTTCGGTGGCTCGGCGATCCAACTGACGCAGTCGACCACCGCCAGTTTTCAGGCGTACCCGTGGCGCGAACCCGCCGTGGTCACGATTCAGGCCCGCGATGGGCAACCCATCTACGCCCGCCTGTACCAGCCCGCCGCCAACGCGGCCGTCAAAGCCACGGGCAAAGCCGTCGTCTTTGTGCATGGTGCGGGTTACCTCCAGAATGCGCACAAATGGTGGAGCCAGTATTTCCGCGAATACATGTTTCACAACCTGCTGGTCGACAAGGGCTATACCGTGCTCGACATCGACTACCGGGCGTCGGCGGGGTACGGGCGTGACTGGCGCACGGGCATTTACCGGTTTATGGGGGGCAAAGACCTCACCGATCACGTCGATGCGGCCGCCTGGCTTGTCAAAAACCACGGCGTCGATGCCAAACGAATCGGTATATACGGTGGGTCGTACGGTGGGTTTATCACCCTCATGGCCATGTTTACTACCCCCGACGTATTCAAGGCGGGCGCCGCCCTGCGCCCTGTCACCGACTGGGCGGCTTACAACCACGGCTACACCAGCAATATCCTGAACGAGCCTTACGCCGATACACTCGCCTACCGCCGGTCGTCGCCCATCTACCACGCTGCTGGCTTGAAAGGGCACCTGCTCATCTGCCACGGTATGGTCGACGTAAACGTGCATTTTCAGGATGCCGTCCGGCTGGCGCAACGCCTCATCGAACTGAAAAAGGAAAATTGGGAACTGGCGGCCTACCCCGTTGAAGACCACGGATTCGTGGAGCCAACGAGTTGGATGGACGAGTACAAACGCATCCTCAAACTGTTCGACGAGCGATTATGAGTAGCCCGTTGGCACAGTTTAACGGCTTCCTAACTCGGATTTCATAACACTGCCAGGCGGCGCACGTTCTTGCAGTAGTTGGCCCCACTAGAACCCGCCAACTACACAACACGATGAAAAAGACCCTCATGCTGCTGGCCGTACTGGCCACTACCCTGACGATGGCGCAGGCACAGGACGTGAAAGAAAATGCGAAAGCAACGGGCCGCCAGGCAAAACGGACGATGAACGCCGCCGGCGATAAGATCGACCGCGAAACCCGCGAGGCAAAAGCAGACGTGAAAGACGAAGCCAACGAAGCCTCACAGAAAACCAAGCGGGCCACCAATAAGGCGCTGAATAAAACCAAGCGCACCATGAAAAAGACCGAACGCAAGCTGGAAAGCAGTAAGTAAACCCGTTCTTTCGTTTCTAAAGCCGTCACGCGAACCCGCATGACGGCTTTTATCGTTACGTAGCGACAGGCAACCAGCCTTAACGTAACTATCGGTGCGATTGGCCTGAATGCCCTTTTGCCCTTACTTTGTCGATATGACTCAACCGCTTACCGTTCTGCTGTTCGGCATCACCCGCGATCTTGTCGGGCAATCGACCGTGGCCGTTCCCCTCACCAAGGGCGCTCGGGTTGCCGATCTGATGACGCACCTCAACGAGCAATACCCGGCTTTGGCCAATGTGAAATCGATTCTGGTGGCTGTCAATAGCGAATATGCCGAACCCGACACGGTGTTGACTCCTTCCGACGAAGTAGCGCTTATCCCGCCGGTGAGTGGCGGCTAAGTTTAGTTTTGGCGTTTCTGACTTTCCCGTTTTTAATTAGGCGACTGTCTTCACTAGCCCTAACGGACTGCCGAAACCTCCAAGCCGGAACCTGAAACCTCTTTCTATGATAGCCCTTACTGCCGATCCTATCGACTTTAGTTCGGCGTATCACTACCTGCAAACCGATGAAGCCGGGGCCATTGATTTCTTCTTTGGCGTGGTACGTAACAATACCCAAAAACGCGATGTGCAGCAGCTCGATTACGAAGCCTACGGCCCGATGGCCGTTCGTGAGATGCAGAAAATCGCCGATGAAGCCTGCCGCCGCTGGAATGTGCTCAGGTACGTTATCATCCACCGGACGGGCGTGTTGCGTATTGGCGAAATGGCGGTTCTGATTGGGGTAGCTACCCCCCACCGCGATGCCGCCTTCGAAGCGACTCGGTACATCATCGACACCATCAAACAGACGGTTCCCATCTGGAAAAAAGAGCGCTTCACCGACGGTGAAGTCTGGGTCAACGCAACGCCATGAATTAGTTTGGGGCTTATCGTTTCGAGTTTGCAGCCCTTTAGGCAACGTACCTAGGCTCCGCAATGAAGCCCATTCAACTCGAAACTGTAAACTCAAAACGTTACGCTACGGCACGGCATAGGTGCCTTCAATCGGGTAATGGTCTGAGTAAGGAATGTCGCGGTGGGTATCGAACCGAAGCAGGTATAAGCGCGGATCGTAAAACTGATTGTCGATCCGGATAAAGCGCGGGGCCCGGTTGAGCGTGAAGCCAAACCCCGACCCACCATCTTCAAACGCATTGTGCAGGCGTCGACGCAGGCGTTCGTAAATGATGCTGTAGGGCGTATCGTTGAAATCACCCGTAATAATCACCCGGTAAGGGCTGCTCTGTACGCACTGCTCGATGAGCCGGACCTCGTGCCGACGCGCCACAAACCCCGCTTTGAGCGCGCCCAACACGGTACGGGTTTCTGACTTCATAGCGTCGATTTCTTCCTTCTCGAACACCCGCCGGACCCGAATCCCCATCGACTGCATGTGCACGTTGATGATCCTGACCGTGTCGGTTCCTAGGTTAATGTCGGCCCAGACCATGCCGTTGAAGGTGCCAAACGCCCGCCGCCCCTGCCCAACAATGGGGTATTTTGAAAACGTAGTCACGCCCACGTACCCATCGTTGATCGGTTGCAGAAACGCCCGATAGCGATAGCCGGCCCGCTCAAGGCGCTGCCGCACCTCGTAGGTCGGCGAGATGCTACCCGTGTAAAATTCCTGAAAGCATTTAACGTCCGCCGGATGTTTCACCACCCAGTCGACAAGCTGCTGGCTCTTTTTTGACTCCTGCTTAAATTCGTAGAACTCGTCGGTCGCAAACGCCGATACGTTGTAACTGAGCAAATTGAGTGTCGGGCGGTTGTCGGTATTGGCGTTGGCCGAATCGAGACTTAACGTCCGCGGCCACAGCCAGTAGCCAATCAGAAAAGCCGCCAGGGACAGCAGCGCCCGCCAGGGGCGGAAAAACAGCCAGATGATCGCCAGCACGACCAACCCGACCCAGGCTACCGGCAACGTGATCATCAGCATGCTGGCAAACCAGTGCTCCGAGAGTAACGAGTGCAGCAGGTAGTAAACAAATAGGGTGTAGAAGAACAGCCCTATGTGTACCGACCAAAGCACTGACCGGGCAACGAATGCCAAAAATAGACTGATCCGGTTCTCCAGTGCCATGAACTGCGTGCTTGATTGTCGCGCAAAAGTACGCCGCGTTGGCCAAAGGGCGAAGGATACCGCGCTGCCGTTCTATAGTCGCTTTAGTGGCTGCTAGCGCCAGCCAGCTACGTCACCACACAGTAACCCACGCGCGGCCACCCTTGCTTTTCGGCAAATAACTCCTTATATTTGCGGCACTTAGCGACATCGACACGGATCAAGCAAAGGGAGTTCGGCTCCCTTTTTTCTTTGGTAGCCTTTCATGAACGACCAGCAACGCATCAGCCAGCTACTCGAACCGCACCTGAATGGGGGCGAGTATTATATCGTTGATATTCAAGTAGCTGGTCGGCAGGGAGGAACGCTCAAAGTAACCGTGTTGCTCGACTCCGACGTGGGCATCACCATCGACGAGTGTGCGCGCATCAGCCGGCAACTGGGCAACCAGATGGATGAGCTGAATTTCTTCGGCGAGGCCCCGTTCAACCTCGAGGTATCGTCGCCCGGCGTGGGTTTCCCGCTTTCGCAACCCCGGCAGTTCACCAAAAACGTGGGCCGGACGCTAAAAATCGAGACCACGGGCGGGCAAACGCTTGTGGGTACGTTGGCTTCGGTCGACGAGTCGGGTATTGTGCTCGACGTACCGCCCGCCAACATTAGTAAAACCAAACGCAAAACGCTCACCGAACTGCCCCCCGAAGGCCCCCAAACCCTGGCGTTCGACACAATCCGGAAGGCGACTGTTGAAATAACGTTTAAATAAAAGTTTAGACGTTTTCGGTTTCAGTTTTCATCTGGCCGACGCAGGGTCAACAAGCCTGCGCCAGCTACCTAAAAACGGGAAACTGAAAACTGAAAACTGCTTTTCCCATGAACAGCGGACAGTTAATTGAATCCTTTGCCGATTTTGCCCGGTCGAAAAACATTGACCGGCCCACCATGATTGCGATTCTGGAAGAAGTCTTCCGCACCATGATTCGCAAAAAATTTGAAACCGACGCCAACTTCGACGTAATCATCAACGCCGAAAGTGGTGATCTGGAAATGTGGCGCACGCGCGAAATCGTGGACGACAACTCGGAAGACATCTGGGACTATGACAAAATACCCCTCTCGGAAGCCCGTAAGATTCAGGACGACTTCGAGGTGGGGGAACAAGTGGCCGAAGAGGTCAAACTAGAAGATTTTGGGCGGCGGGTTGTGCAAACGGCACGGCAAACGCTCATTCAGCGTGTTAAAGATTTAGAAAAAGAACTGCTGTACCAGAAATACAAAGACCAGGTTGGCGACCTGATTTCGGCCGAAGTATACCAATTCCTCAAAGGCGGCGAAATTATTCTGGTAGACGGAGAAAACAACGAACTGAGCCTGCCCCGTGGCGAGCAGATTCCGAAAGACCGGTACCGTAAGGGTGAGGCCGTGAAGGCTGTCATTCACCGGGTCGACATGAACAACGGCACCCCGAAAATTGTGCTGTCGCGTACGTCGCCCGTGTTCCTCGAACGCCTCTTCGAAGGTGAGATTCCTGAAATCTACGACGGCGTGATCTCGATCCGCAAGATCGTGCGTGAACCGGGCGAGCGGGCCAAAGTGGCCGTTGAATCGTACGACGAGCGCATCGACCCGGTTGGGGCCTGCGTGGGTATGAAAGGCGTGCGGATCCACTCGATTGTGCGCGAACTCGGCAACGAAAACATCGACGTAATCAACTACACCGAGAACCTCGAACTACTCATCAGCCGCGCCCTCAGCCCGGCCAAAGTAAGCTCGATGAACATTGATCGGGAGGCGGGCCGCGTTGCCGTTTTCCTCAAGCCCGATCAGGTGTCGTTGGCCATCGGGAAAGGTGGTCAGAACATTAAGCTCGCTGGCCGGTTAGTGAATCTGGAACTGGATGTATACCGCGAAACGGACGGTCAGGAAGACGACGAAGACGTTGACCTGATGGAGTTTAAAGACGAGATCGACGAGTGGATCGTTGATGAGTTCCGCCGCGTAGGGCTCGACACCGCCAAGAGTGTACTGGCCCTGAGCCGCGAAGAACTCGCCCGCCGCACCGACCTCGAAGAAGATACCATCGAGGAAATCCTGAACATTCTGCGTCAGGAGTTTGAATAATGCTAGTTTATCAGTTTACCAGTTTAAGGGTTTCCGGGTGGCTCACCAGCGTATACAGGCTGAGGCGAAGCACCTGAAAACCCATAAACTCAAGACTCATAAACTGCCCTTGGGATTTATAATCCGTTAATCGTTGTTATCACTGTATAAACAACCACTAATTTTGTCGGGTCTAAACCGAACGTATGGCAGAAGATAAGTCAATGCGCCTAAGCCAAGTGGCAAAAATTCTCAACAAAGGGCTCTCCTCTGTTGCGAGTACGCTTTCTGCCAAAGGGTTTAAGGTGGAAGTGAATCCCAACACCAAAATCAACACAGAACAGTTGGAGGTGTTGGCGAGAGAATTTAAATCGAACGAGCTCCTGAATGGTGCCCGTAAGCCGGCCGAGGCTACGGCGCCCACAGAAGCACCGACTCGTCGGGACGACGACTACTTGCCGCGTTACTCACGCGACGATCATGGACGCCCTGTGACAGGTGCGCCCGCCGGCCAAGCGCCGGCCAGCAACCGGCCTACGGAAGCTCCCCGCCCGCAAAGCAACGCGCCTGTTGAGCGTGAAGCCGCGCCAGCCTCGGGATTACCCGGCCTGAAGGTGCTGGGAAAAATTGACCTGAACCCGAAACCAGCGGCGGCACCGGCACAGCCAGCTAAACCGCAGCAACCAGCAGCGGTACAGCCAACGGTTCAACCTGCCGCTCCGCAGCAGCCACAGCCTACGCCGCCCGTACAGGCCAAACCGGAAACGCCCAGCCAACCGGTTGAAGCGCCCAAGCCTACGCCAGCACCTGCCCCCGTGGTAGCGGCTCAGCCGAAGCCTGTCGAGCAGAAGGCCGCGCCGGTAGCACCAGCTCCGCCGAAAGCCGAAGAAGCGCCCAAGCCTGCACCGGCTCCCGTGGCGGCCACGCCGCAGCCAGCCGTTCAGAAGCCAGCCGAAACGCCGGCACCTGCAGCGGCTCCTAAGCCTGTAGCTGAAACACCAGCTCCTGCGGCTAAACCTGCTGAAACGCCAGCGCCTGCACCAGCCGATACACCTCCCACGCCCGTTGAGACGATCCGGGCCGAAGGTAGTGTGCAGCTGAAAGGGCTTACCGTGAAAGGCACCATCGATCTGACCCAGTTCAATCGCCCGCAGGGTGGTGGCGCGGCAGGTCGTGATAAAAAGAAACGTAAGCGCATCCCCAACGCCAACGACCGCCGTCCGGGCCAACCGGGACAAGGTACCGGGCAACCGCAGGGCGATCGTCAGGGTGGCCAGCGTAGCGACCGTCCGCAGGGCGAGCGCCAGGGTGGCCCCAACCAGGGCGGGGATCGTAACCAGAATCAGGGTGGCGACCGCACCAACCAGGCTGGCGGAGACCGTCGTCCACAAGGACAGGGGGGCGGCACCAACCAGAACCGGCCACAGGGTCAGGGACAAGGTGGTGGCACCAACCAGAACCGGCCGCAAGGACAGGGACAAGGTGGTGGCAACAATCAGAACCGCCCATCTAATGGACCACGTCCTGGCAGCAAAAACGACCGTCGGGGACCCGGTGATCGTGACCGCCGCGAAACGCCGTCGAAACAGGAGGTTTCGGCTAACATCCGAGCCACCAACCAACGGATTGCCGGTGGCAACACGCGCACCAACCGGGGCGCCGAACGCCGCCGTGACCGCCGAAATCAGCGCGAAGAGGACCGCCGCCTGCTCAACGAACAGGAGGAACTCGAAGCCAAAACACTGAAAGTGACCGAATACGTATCGGCCAACGACCTCGCGTCGTTGATGGACGTATCGATCAACGAAGTGATCTCGGTTTGTTTGAGTGCTGGTATGTTCGTCTCGATCAACCAACGCCTTGATGCCGAAGCTATCACGTTCATCACCGACGAGTTTGGTTATGACGTACAGTTTGTATCGGCCGAAGAGGAGGTAGAATCGGGTCTGGAAGAAGCGCCGGATGCCGACGAAGACCTTGAACTCCGCGCCCCGATCGTTACGATCATGGGTCACGTTGACCACGGTAAGACGTCGTTGCTTGACTACATCCGTCGGACGAAAGTGGCAGCGGGTGAAGCCGGTGGTATTACGCAGCATATTGGTGCCTACAGCGTGAAAACGGCTGATGGCCGCATGGTTACCTTCCTCGATACGCCTGGTCACGAAGCCTTTACGGCTATGCGGGCACGGGGTGCGAAAGTAACCGACGTCGTTATCATCGTGATCGCCGCCGACGACAGCATCATGCCCCAGACGCGTGAGGCCATCAACCACGCACAGGTAGCCGGTGTACCCATCGTGTTCGCTTTCTCGAAAGTGGATAAGCCGGGTGCCGACGCCGAGAAAATCCGGAACGAACTGGCTCAGATGAACCTGCTCGTTGAAGAATGGGGTGGTAAATACCAGTCGCAGGAAATTTCGTCGAAATCAGGAATGGGTATCGACGAACTGCTCGACAAAGTATTGCTCGAAGCCGAAGTACTGGAGCTGAAAGCCAACCCGGACCGCCGCGCCACGGGTACGGTTATCGAAGCCACACTCGACAAGGGTCGTGGGTACGTGACCACCGTACTGGTGCAGAACGGTACACTCCGCCAAGGCGACATCATGCTTGTGGGCGCTCACTATGGCCGCATCCGCGCCATGACGAACGATCGCGGCGAACGCATCAAAGAAGCCGGACCGAGTCAGCCGGTGCTGATCCTGGGTCTGCCGGGTGCACCACAGGCGGGTGATAAGTTCAACGTGATGGAAACGGACCGCGAGGCCCGCGAAATCGCCAACAAACGGGAGCAACTTCTGCGCGAGCAGACACTCCGTACCCGCAAGCACATTACGCTCGAAGAGATCGGTCGCCGGAAGGCTATCGGTTCATTTAAAGAGCTGAACGTGATTGTGAAAGGCGACTTCGACGGTTCGGTAGAAGCCCTCTCCGATTCGTTGCTGCAACTCTCGACAGGTGAAGTGCAGGTGAACATCATCCACAAAGCGGTGGGTCAGATTTCCGAATCCGACGTGCTGCTGGCCTCAACGGCGGATGCGATCATCGTTGGCTTCCAGGTACGTCCGTCGTCGAATGCCCGCCGTCTGGCTGAGCAGGAACAGATTGAGATTCGCCTGTACTCGATTATTTACGATGCGATCAATGAGATCAAAGACGCGATGGAAGGCCTGTTGGCACCGACGCAGGAAGAGGTCATCACGGGCAACATCGAAGTACGCGAGGTGTTCAAGATCAGCAAGATTGGTACGGTGGCCGGTTGTTACGTTACGGATGGCAGCATCAAGCGGAACAGCAAGATTCGGGTCATTCGCGACTTCATCGTGATCCACACGGGCGAAATCAGCGCGCTGAAACGCTTTAAGGATGATGTAGCTGAAGTTCGTACCGGTTACGAATGCGGTCTGAGCATCAAAGGCTTCAACGACATCGAAGTAGGCGATACCATTGAAGGCTTCGAAATCAAAGAGGTTAAACGCACACTGGCCTGATCGTCAGGTACGTTGATATAGCAAAGCGGTGCTGGTTTCGACCGGCACCGCTTTTTGTTTTGGCCCCGTAACGCCCGGCTCCAGCCAAGTCGTAGCGAAAGCTTATAAAAACGATCACTACGACCCGGCTGGAGCCGGGCGTTACGGAGCACCATCCATGCAATAAGATGCACACGACAAAACACAAAAAGGGCTGACATGGTAGATGTGTCAGCCCTTTTCTATAGCAAATAAGCTAGCTTATCCTTTCCAGCGGACGAAGGCTTCCATGGCTTCGTATTCGGCCAAGCCGAGACGGTTGTACAGCTCGGCGGTAGCGCGGTTGCGCTCTTCGGCACGTTGCCAGAACTCCCGCGAGTCGGTACCCTGGTACACCACGCCGTCTTTCTGCGACTGGTGTTTGAAGATACCCAACCGCTTTTTCATCACCTGATCGGGCGACATCGGCACGGCCATTTCAATCTCGTGGATATCCCACTCGGCCCAGGCACCGCGGTATAGCCACACCCAGCAATCTTTCATGAAGTTCTTGTGGCTGAGTCGGCGAACCGCTTCAAGGATCGCATCCAGACAGACTTTGTGCGTGCCGTGCGGATCGGCTAGGTCACCGGCGGCGTAGATTTGATGCGGCTTGATGGTCTCGATCAGTTCCATCGTGATCCGAATGTCGTCTTCGCCCAGCGGTTTCTTCTCCACCTTACCCGTTTCGTAGAACGGCAGGTTCATGAAGTGCGCGTTTTCGACCGGAACCCCAACGAACCGACAGGTCGATTTGGCTTCGCCCATGCGGATCAGGCCCTTCACATAACGCACCTCATCGGTATCCATTTCTGAATCCTTTTTGGCACGCAGGAAGGCGGCCGCATCTTGGAAAATGCGCGTGGCTTCGGGGCTCTTGATACCAAATTTTGTATTGAAATCGACGACGTAATCGGCGAAGCGCAGGGCTTCGTCGTCGGCCACCGCGATGTTGCCCGACGTCTGATAGCCCACGTGTACTTCGTGTCCCTGATCGACGAGCCGCTGGAATGTGCCGCCCATCGAGATGATGTCATCATCGGGATGGGGGCTGAAAATAAGGCAACGTTTCTGAGCCGGCAGTGCGCGTTCGGGGCGGTTGGTATCGTCGGCGTTGGGTTTACCGCCGGGCCAGCCAGTGATGGTATGCTGTAGCTGGTTGAAAACGTCGATGTTGATGTCGTAGGCTTGCCCATACTGTGCCAGCAGATCGGAAACACCGTTGTCGTTGTAATCGCGGTCGGTCAGTTTTAGAATGGGCTTTTGAAGCGTCAGCGACAGGTACGTTACCGCCTTTTTCTTCATCGCGTTGTCCCAGGTCACCGAGTCGACCAGCCACGGGGTTTTCATCCGGGTCAGTTCCGAGGCCGCCGCTTCGTCGATCACAAACAGCGCGTTGGGGTGCGTTTGCAGGTACG
The DNA here is from genome assembly GCF_000331105.1 of Fibrella aestuarina BUZ 2. NCBI lineage: Bacteria > Pseudomonadati > Bacteroidota > Cytophagia > Cytophagales > Spirosomataceae > Fibrella > Fibrella aestuarina. Next base: position 6,603,690 of record NC_020054.1, read on the forward strand.
ACGCGGGGTTTGTCTCGGTAACGGTTCCTTCTACGGCGCCGCGAATTACCGGCGCTTTGCGCTCGCCCCAAGCCAGCAGCACCACCCGCTTGGCTGCCAGAATGCTGGCGACACCCATGGTGATGGCTTTGCGGGGTGTGCGGGGAAGCCCCCCAAAATCGACCGCCGCCGCCGCCCGCGTCGAGTGGTCGAGCATCATCAGGCGCGTGTGGCTATTGATGAGTGAACCCGGCTCGTTGAAGCCAATATGGCCATTCCCCCCAATACCCAGGAGTTGAAAATCTAGGCCACCTGCTTCCGCAATCTGCCGATCGTACCGCTGCGCAAACTCCGCCACTTTTTCGGGGCGAATGGTGCCATCAGGTACGTTGTAATTGCCTTCGGGAATGTCGACGTGGTCGAACAGCTGTTCACGCATAAACCGCCAGTAGCTCTGCAACGAATCGGGCTCCATGGGGTAGTATTCGTCGAGGTTGAACGATACTACGTTGCGGAAGCTCAGCCCTTCTTCGCGGTGCATCCGAATCAGTTCGGCATAGACCGTCTTGGGCGACGACCCGGTTGCCAACCCCAGAATGCAGGGCAGGCCTTCCTGTTGCCGTAGCCGAATCAGATCGGCAATTTCGTGGGCGACAGCACGTGAGGCGGCTTTGGCATCCGCGTAGATGTGGGTGGGGATTTTCTCGTAGGTAATGGCTGACTGAAGCGGACCACTAAAGGCGGCATCAGGGAGAGTTGGTTCAGCAATCATACGTTAAACAGCGGTTGATTGGAGCCGCAAAGGTAAACAGTTCCCCTCGATCCGCAGGGCCCCTCCCTCAGTAATCTGCTTCGTAGTCAATGGCGGCAATCTGCCAGGTACGTTCACCAGTGGGTGTTCGTAAGGTTACGGTTTCTCCTAAGCGTTTACCCTGCATCGACCGGGCTACGGGGGCTGTAAAGGCAATGCGTCGTTGGGCGGCGTTGGCCTCGTCGACACCGACGATGGTCAGTTGCCAGTCAGGTTGGCCGGGCGCCTGTAAGGTTATGGTAGCCCCGAAACGCACATCGTCGGTAGGTTGCTGCTGCGGCTCTACCAGCCGGGCGCTGGCAATGCGGGCGTTGAGCGCCCCAATCCGGCCGTTCAACTCGGCGAGTTGCCGGGTACGTTCGGGGTCATCAGGCACCCCCGTGGTCTGAATCCGGGCGTGGTCGGCTTCTAGTTCGGTCAGTTCGGCACGCAGCAAGCTTAGGCCACGGGGGGTCACGTAGTTGGGGGTGTTGGGCGGCAGGGGAGCCCGCGCCGGAATAACAACGGGGCCGTCGGCAGTTTCGTTTTTGAGGAACGCGCTACTCATGGCCGTTCGTTGGCTAATTGGTCGGCAGTCCAGGCTGTTTCCAGGCTGGTGAGACCGTTTTCTTCTGAAATAATCCGGTGTACATCGGGCTGTTTGATGGCCGCCGCCTGATCGCGGAACATCAGCCGGAGCAGTTCACTGTAGCGGTGCTGTTTCTCCACCTCAAACCCAAACCGAAGCTCGATCTGCTGGTAGGCGTGGAAGGTCTTGTGGCGACCGCCAATGGGTTTCGACGGGTCAATGTTGGCCGTAACGTCGAGTTGCGCGCCAGGGAAGAGCGTCATTAGTTCGCGGGTGGTGGTTTCGTCGGCGACGCAGCGGAGCACCATGCGGGTGGGCACCCACTCATAGAGCGTGATGTCGCCGCGCTCGAAAACCAGCCGCATCTCCTGCCGGTCCATCCGCCCGGTTTGGGTAAAACCGTGGTAAAAGTTGACGAATTGATGATTACCGGCATCGCCGTACCGAACCGTGGCCTGCACCTGATCGATGATATCCGCGCTGTTGGGGCGCTGGGTAGTCTGCGCCGCTACCACCTCACCTTTACCCAGCCAACCGGCAAAGAGATCGAAGAAGTGCACGCCGTGTTCGATAAAAATACCGCCCGATTTACTACGATCCCAGAACCAGTGTTCGGGGCTCAGGCCTTCGTCACCCGCGTAGTTCTCGAAATACCCGTGCAGGAAGTCGCCGAGCAATTGTTTGTCGATCAGGTGTTTGATGCGGGCAAAAAGCGGGTTGTACCGCTGCATGAGGTTCGTCACCATCAGCAGCCCCTTTTCGGCGGCTTTGGCCAGCATTTCCCGGCCCTGTTCGGGGTTCATCGCCAGCGGCTTCTCGCAGATGACGTGCTTACCGGCTTCGAGGGCCAGCATCGCCTGCTCGTAATGTAGAAAAGGCGGCGTGGCAATGTAGACAATATCGACGTCGGGGTGCGCGACCAGTTCCTTCAGGCTACCGAGTTGGTCGGCCCCAAACCGCTGCGCGGTGCGGATGGCTTCTTCGCGTTTCGAGCCGGCAATGGCTACGAGCCGCGTGTTAGGATGTTGCAAAAACTGTTGAACAGCGTAGAGCCCAAAGCCCCCCATCCCAATCACGCCAATGCCCATTTCCTTCTGTTCCATAACGTTGTATTCGGTTTGATCGGCCGCTGTTGGCGACCAATGTCTTCTCTTCCAACTTCCGTAGGTACGTTAATGTTATGGCAACAGAAAGTCGTATATTTAACAACCAACCCAATCGTCGGTAGCACGACGTCACAGCGTATGGTCGCCTCAGCTCAGCCCACCGAGCAATCTGGTATTGACTTGCCTCAATCGCTACAAACCGTCGATGAGTTTGAAGCCTGGCAACGCCTGTTCGTCAAGGAAGGAAGTTACGAGTTCGTGCGGGGGCGCGTTATTCCCAAACCCGCCATGAAACAGGACGAAGTCTTTATTACCGACTTTCTTTTGCGTCTTTTCACCAAGACAAACGCCTATGCACAGGGAGATTCACTGCTGCCCGAAACCGATTCATACGTGGATGGGGTACGCAAACGGATTCCTGATATAACGTACCTGACGGCGGAACAGAAACAAGCGATTCGGCGGGGGGAACGCGTCAGTACCCTGTTTGCCATTGAACTCCTGTCGGAATCGGAATCCTTCGAAGACGTTACCGACAAGATTCAGGATTACTTCGATGCTGGGGCGCAGTTGGTCTGGTACATCGCTCCCCGGCAGAAACGGGTGTATGCCTACACGTCAGCCACTGAGTCTGTGGTCTACAAAGCCGACGCAACCCTGTCGGCGGCTCCCCTCCTGCCCGATTTCCAGTTTACACTGACCAATTTGTTTGCCTGAGTGGCCGGGTCAGGTACGTCTTTTTACAGCCTCAAACGCTGCTGACATAGGGCTGTCAGTGGTTGCGCAGACCTTTGTATGGTCAAGTGACAACGACTGCTTCACCGCTCAATTCTCCGTTCAGCATGCTTACTGTACTGCCCGCCATCAACTGGCTAAGTGTTCTTGTTGCCTTTGTACTCTATTTTGGCTTAGGTGCCTTCTGGTACCTGTTTCTGTTCCCCAAACCGTATCGGATTTCCCTCGGGCGAAGCGCCAACGAGCCACAAAGCGGCAATCCACTGTACATCGTCGGGCCAGCGGTCTGTTCGCTGATTATCACCCTAACGAGCGCGGTACTGTTATACGCCCTGAACGTGACGTCGTATGGTGCGGCCACACTTTTTGCGGCGGTAGTTGGCGGTGGCTATCTGGTTACCAACACGGTCAACATTGCTATCAATCCGAATATTCCCCGGCCCTTCCTGTATGGGCTGATTACGGGCAGCTACCACTTTGTTGGTCTACTGCTGATCAGTCTGTTGTTGGTAGCTATGCGCTAGGGTAATGAGGCAGAGCGCAGTGACACACCCGTCAACGGCGCTCTGTCTATCAAGCCATTAGGCAACTTATTGGCCAGCCGCTAATAAACCATCGACGGTTTGGGACGGGGAATATGGCCCCGGTGGTCGTGCTGCAATAGTAGTTCGAACAGCTTCACCGTAGCGGCGGCGTCACCATACGCGCGGTGGCGGGCCGATACCGGAATTTCGAGCGACCGGCAGAGCTTACCGAGGCTATACGACGGCAAGCCGGGAATGATTTTACGACTCAACCGGACGGTGCAGAGCGTTCGCCGCAAGAACTCGCGGTCGAGCCAGTTCATCTCTTTTTGCAGGAAACCGAAATCGAACTGCACATTATGCGCCACAAAAATGGCCCCGTCGGTGATCTCATGCACACGGTCGGCCACCTGATCGAACGTAGGGGCTTCGGCCACCATCGCGTCGGTGATGCGCGTGAGCTGACTGATAAACGGCGGAATGGGATGGCCCGGATTAAGGAGGGTCTGAAACTCGTCGACGATCTGGTTACCGTCGTGGCGGATCAGGGCAATTTCAGTAAGGCGAGTGGGGCCTTTCACGCCGCCAGTGGTCTCAACGTCAACGATACAATACACGCAGTGCGAAATAGGATGCTAAGAGTGATACCAAGAACTCACGCACCATGCGCGACAATTGACATTCCCTTAAGTGGATAAGCGATTAGCCGATAGCCTAAAAATAGAACGCGACAACGAAACGAACAATTCCAGACACAAAGATGACCGGTGGCCCACTACTTTTGCGAGTATGACGCGCTACGGATTAATCGGCCACCCACTGACCCACTCCTTCTCCCAGAACTATTTCACCCAGAAATTCGCCCGCGAAGGCATCGCCGACGCCCGCTACGACCTGTTTGACCTGCCCGACATCGCGGCCCTGTCCGACTTATTGCAAACACCTGGGCTGCGGGGGCTGAACGTCACGATTCCGCATAAAACCAACGTGCTGCCCTACCTAGACCGGCTCGACGCATCGGCGCAGAAAGTGGGCGCTGTCAACGTGATTCGTCTCGAAACGGACGGCAGCCGAACCGGCTTCAACTCCGACTATTACGGCTTTCGGCTGGCGCTGGAAGAAGCGTGGCGGGAAGGGCACGGGGCAGGGGGCGTTGGGCAGGGCATGAAGGCGCTCATTCTGGGGACGGGTGGGGCATCGAAGGCGGTGGTGGCGGCGCTTACGGATATGGGGATTGCGCACAAAATGGTGTCGCGCACGCCCGATGCCAATGGTCTCCGCTACGCCGACGTACCTGACTTGATCGCCGAGTATCACCTGATCGTCAACTGTTCGCCCGTGGGTACGTACCCCAACGTATCCGCCGCGCCCGATCTACCTTACGATCGGCTCACACCCCAGCATTTTCTGTATGACCTGGTCTACAACCCCGCCGAAACCGAATTTTTGCGGCGGGGGCGGGCGCAGGGAGCTGCCGGTCTCAACGGCTATCGGATGCTCGTTTTGCAGGCCGAAAAGTCGTGGGAAATCTGGAATGAACACTAGTCGAATTCAACCCGACGGCTCACGTCGGGTATTTTCTGTCTTTTAACCGTCATCACCGATGTCACTTCTGCTCATTGCCAACATTACGGCCAAACCCGGCTGCGGCCCCGATCTGAAACCCGCCCTACTTGAGTTGGTCGAAGCTGTCAGGACCGAACCCGCCTGTTTGTTGTACGAACTCTACGAAAGCACCGAATCACCCGACCGCTTCATCATGCACGAACGTTGGCCCGATCAGGCGGGGCTCGACGCCCACAACCAGATGCCGCACATGGCCGCGTTTCAGCAGAAAGCCGGCTCGTTGCTCGACGACGTAACCCTGACCAAAGTAGAGCAGTAGCCGAGGCCAGGCACCCGCTTCCGTAAACGAACCAACCGATTTTAGCCCCACCGAAGCTGGTGCTTTGGTATTATTCATTATGCTTTTCCAAAACGCAACCGTTTTTACCGGCGATCAACTGCTGTCGGGCTACGATGTACTGATCGAGCGCGGTCAGATCAGCGCCATAAGTACCGATCTACTCGACGCCACCACCGAGCAAGTGATCGATCTGAATGGCGATTACCTGGTGCCGGGCTTCATTGACCTGCAATTGTATGGTGGCTCGGAAGCGTTCCTAAACGAAACACCCACGCCCGACGCGATCCGGCAGATTTTCGACAGCCACGCCCGCAACGGCACCACCACGCTGCTGCCCACGATGCACTCCGACACGTTGGCGCAGATGCAACAGGCCATGGCAGCCATCGCGACGGTGCGGGACGCCATGCCGCTCAACGTACCCGGCATTCACCTGGAAGGCCCTTATTTCAACCCAGTAAAACGCGGGGCGCATCGGGCAGCGCTGGTACGTACCCCAGCCGAAGGCGAACTGGAAGCGCTCTTCAGCACCAATGCCGACGTGATCCGTATTCTAACGGCCGCGCCTGAGGTTCTCTCCGATGAGCAACTCGCTCTCCTGAATCAGTTGAAGCACCCCGACACGCTGCTGTCACTGGGGCATAGTAACGCCACCTATCAGCAGGCAACCGATGCCTTCAATGGCGCGGGAGCCTCGCCCGTATTCACGCTGGCAACGCACCTGTACAACGCCATGCGGGGCTTCGAAAGCCGCGAGCCAGGCACTGTAGGGGCTATTTTCGATCACCCAACCGTGGCCTGTAGCATTATCGCTGACGGCTACCACTGCGCCCCGGCGGCCATTCGGATGGCGCACCGGCTGCTCGGCCCCGACCGGCTCTTTATGATCTGCGATGCGCTGTTTGCCAACCCGCCGCGCCCCACCTTCGCGCTGGGCGATTTCATCGTCAGCTACGAACCCGGCAGCGGCACACCCGACGAGCCCCTGCACGGTCGGTACGTCAGCCACGAAGGGAAGCTGGGCGGCACAGCTATCACCCTCGCCGATTGTGTGCGGTACGCCGTGGATACCGTCGACCTGCCGCTGACGGACGTATTACGGATGGCGTCGACCACGCCGGCCCGCCTCATTGGTCTCGATACTCAGATTGGCCATATAAAGGCTGGGTACGTGGCTAACCTCGTTCACCTCGACCGGTCATTGACCGTGAAGGGCGTCTGGATCGACGGAGAAGCGCTGGCCTAAGCGCGTCGCCACGTCCACAGCTCATCCGTCCCAACTTGCTCGCGGCTCACCAACGTACCTCGCGCGGTTGGGGCGGCAACACCCTGACCCAGCGTCTGCATGCTTCGGAATTGGCGAATTTCGTCCCAAAGCCCGGCGTCGAGGAACGTACCCAGCACCTGCGCCCCGCCCTCAACCAATACCGATTGAATACGGCGTTCGTGCAGGTCGGTGAGTAAGTCTGGCAGTGAATCGGCGGCGGCGTAGCTCACGTTTTCTGAAGCTACAGGTACGTCCAGTCCCGACCGATGATAGACCAGCGTTGGTTGGGTGCCATCAAACAGATGGAGCGTGGTAAGTAATGCAAGCGTGCGATCCAGCACGACCCGCACCGGCGACCGACCCGGCCATAATCGCGTGTTGAGGCGGGGGTTATCGTGGCGAGCGGTGGTGGTCCCAACCAGAATTGCGTCTTCTTCGCTCCGCCAGCGGTGCACCAGCCGCCCCGCCAGTGGCCCACTAATGGGAACCGGCGTAGCACCAGGGCCACCCATGAAGCCGTCGGCAGTCTCAGCCCATTTCAGGATGACGTAGGGCCGTTGCTGTTCGATAGCCGTAAAAAAACGGGCATTCAGCAGGCGGCCTTCGTCGGTCAGCAAGCCTGTAATTACCTCGATACCGGCATCACGCAGTTTTTCAAAGCCTTTGCCAGCTACCAGCGGATTGGGGTCGTCGTTGCAACACACGACCCGGCCCAGTTGCTTTTGGATAAGCAGATCAGCGCAGGGTGGCGTTTTGCCCCAATGCGAACAGGGTTCAAGCGTGACGTAGGCCGTCGATTGGGGCAGCAGCGCTTCGTCGGCTGGCAGCACGGCCCGAACGGCATTGACTTCGGCATGGGGGCCGCCATACTGTTGATGCCAGCCTTCACCCAGGATGCGCCCCGTAGCACCCTCCCCTAAATCGTGGACAATGACACAGCCAACCATCGGGTTGGGACTAACGTGACCCCGACCCAACGTAGCCAGATCGAGGGCCCGGCGCATGATCAGTGAATTGGGTGTATTCATCAAACCTATAAGGTTTCGAAAACCTTATAGGTTTAAAACTTCCCTATTTTTGTCGAACTCAGCATAGCGTCTGTACTTCACCGAATGGCTCTTACCACGCGTCCCCTTTATCAACAACTTAGCCGTAACATCACGGCCTATCCGCCTGAAGAAGCGCGCGAGATGGCCTTTATGCTACTCGACCACTATTTCGGCCTCCGCAAAGCCGATGTATTGGCCGATAAACCGCTCCCCGCCAACCGTACCGAACCCGACTGGTTTCGGATCATCGAACGGCTTAACCGGCAGGAACCGATTCAGCACGTGATTGGTACGACCATTTTTTGCGGACTGGAATTTGAAGTATCGCCCGACGTGCTGATTCCCCGCCCCGAAACGGAAGACCTCGTCCGGCTGATTATGCACGATTTTGCCGATCAGACCGAACGGCCCGTGCGTGTCATCGATATCGGTACGGGCAGTGGCTGCCTGGCGGTAACGCTCGCCCGGTTCCTGCCCCAGTCTGACGTAACGGCCTATGATGTGTCGGAGGTGGCGCTGGCGATGGCCCAACGCAACGCCGACAAGCTTAACGCCGAGGTGACCTTTCAGAAACAGGATATTCTGGCCGTGGCCCAGCAGCAGGTGGGTACGTTCGATTGCGTGGTGAGCAACCCGCCTTACGTAACCCGCTCGGAAGCCGCCCAGATGGACAAGAATGTGCTGGACTATGAACCCGACGTGGCTCTGTTTGTCGACGACGCCGACCCGCTGATTTTCTACAAGGCCGTTGCCGATTTCGCCGCCCACAACCTGTCGGAAGCCGGTGTCTGTTACGTCGAAATCAACGAACGGTTCGGCGAAGCGACCAAGGCGGTTTTCGACGAACGCGGCTTCCAGAACGTTCAGATTTTTAAAGACATTCACGGCAAAGATCGCAGCGTCAGAGCGACCAAAAACTAGTTTGACGTTTAACGTCTAACGTTTACGATTTGCCTGCGGACCGTTAATGAACGTTAGACGTCAACCGCCAAACCTTTCATATGACCTATCATTCACAAATCAGGCAGGTACTGGCCGAAATCGGCAAGGTCGTGGTTGGGCAGGAACGCCTGCTGAACCGGCTGCTTGTTGGCCTGTTCACGGGTGGCCATATTCTGCTCGAGGGCGTTCCCGGTCTGGCCAAGTCGCTTACGATCAATACGCTGGCGAAAGTACTACAGCTTGATTTTCAACGGATTCAGTTCACGCCCGACCTGCTGCCCGCCGACCTGATCGGGACGATGATCTTCAATCAGCGCACGTCGGATTTTGAGGTGAAACAGGGACCCGTTTTTGCCAACCTGATTCTAGCCGACGAAATCAACCGGTCGCCGGCCAAGGTGCAATCGGCCCTGCTGGAAGCGATGCAGGAAAAACAGGTAACGATTGGCGAAGAGACGTTTATTCTGGACCGCCCGTTTCTGGTGCTGGCCACGCAAAATCCCGTTGAGCAGGAAGGCACGTACCCACTGCCCGAGGCGCAGGTCGACCGGTTTATGATGAAGGTGTTTGTCGACTACCTCAACAAGGAAGAAGAATTGCTGGTGATGCGGCGGATGTCGAACCTGAATTTCGACTACGAAGTGCAGTCGCTACTGGACCGCACCGACATTGCCAATATCCGCGACGAAATCAACGCGGTGAATATCTCCGAGTCGCTCGAAAAGTACATTATCGAACTGGTGTTTGCCACGCGCCGCCCCCTCGACTACGGCTTGCGCGATGAATCCCGCTACATTCAGTATGGTGTTTCGCCCCGCGCGAGCATTCATCTGAACCTCGCAGCCAAAGCCCTCGCCTATTTCGATCAGCGCGATTATGTGCTGCCGGAAGACATTAAAGATGTATGCCCCGACGTGTTCAACCATCGGGTTTTGCTCAACTATGAAGCCGAAGCAGACGGCATCACATCACTTCAGGTGATCGACTCTATTCTGCGCAAAGTGGCCATCGGCTAACGTATGAACGACTTTTGGATTTACCTCGGTCTCGGTTTTGATCACATCACCGATCCGGGTGGTTACGACCATATTCTCTTTATCATCGCCCTCTGCGCGATCTATACCCTCTCACAGTGGCGGCAGGTGCTGATCCTAGTCACGGCCTTCACCATCGGGCATTCGATCACCCTGGCGCTGGCTACGTTGCGTCTGCTCACGTTTCGCTCCGACGTGATCGAACTCCTGATTCCGATCACCATCCTGATCACGGCGATCATCAACTTTTTTTATCAGGAGCGCACGAGCCCGTTCAGCACGCGGATCAAATCACGGAAATGGGGACGCTACAGCCTCGCGCTGGCCTTCGGCTTGATTCATGGCCTGGGCTTCTCCAGTTACCTGCGCAGCCTGCTGGGTCGGGAAGCCGACATCGTTACCCCTCTATTGGCGTTTAACGTTGGTCTCGAGTTGGGCCAACTCCTGATTGTATCGCTGGTACTGGGGCTGTCGCACTTTATCCTGAATGCCTTCCGGGGTCACCGCCGCGACTGGGTGCTCATCATCTCCGGCATCGTCGCCGGCATGGCTATTTCCCTGATTATCAATAATTCGCTAGTTTCAGGGTCGTGATTTTTGTAAACCTATAAGGTTTTAAAAACCTTATAGGTTTGATATCCTTCTGCTAATACGCCAATACCGGGGATAACCAGCGTTCGGCTTCGTCGAGGGTCATATCTTTGCGGTGCGCGTAGTCGATCACCTGATCTTTATTGAGTTTGCCAACGGCGAAGTACTTCGATTCGGGGTGGCTGAAGTAAAAGCCGCTGACCGATGAAGCCGGGTACATAGCAAAACTCTCCGTCAGCACGATGTCGGCCCGACCCGCGTCGAGCAGGTCGAAGAGGGTGGCTTTTTCGGTGTGGTCGGGGCAGGCGGGGTAACCCGGTGCCGGGCGGATGCCCTGGTACTTCTCGCGGATGAGTTCGTCGTTGGTTAATTGCTCGTTAGTGGCGTAGGGCCAGAACTCCTTCCGGGTACGTTCGTGCATCAGTTCCGCGAAGGCTTCGGCGAGGCGGTCGGCCAGGGCTTTCACCATGATGCTGTTGTAGTCGTCGTGCTCGCGCTCAAACTGTTCGAGCAGCACTTCGATGCCGATGCCCGCCGTTACGGCAAACGCGCCGATGTAATCTTCGCGACCGCTTTCCAGCGGTGCCACAAAATCAGCAAGGCATAGATTGGGCAGACCGGCCGCTTTCTGGTTTTGCTGCCGCAGGAAGTGCACCACCGTTTTAGTATCGTATACCAGTTCACCCGCGGGCGTTACAGCCGCCTGTGAGGCCGCTGCCTGACTGATCTTGTATTCGACGTGCCGGTGCGATCCGTGCCGTTCGCAGGGAACCTCCCGGGTGATCTCTTCGAAATCGTGAATCAGCACATCGTCATCGGTGGCGTTGGCGGGATAAAATCCTACGACGGCTTTGGCGGTCAGCGATTTATCGCGGATGATCTGCTGCAACAGTGCATTGGCATCGTCGTACAACTTCCGGGCTTCACCGCCCACGGTAGCGTCTTCGAAAATGGCCGGATACTTACCGTGTAGCTGCCACGTCTGGAAAAACGGCGTCCAATCGATGTAGCGGGCGATCTCATCGAGCGGGTAATCGTCGAAGTAGCGGTTGCCCAGGTACGTTGGCTTGGTGGCCGTGAAGCTCGCCCAGTCGATCGACACCCGGTTACGACGCGCCTGCTCGATCGTCAGCAAGTTTTTCTCTTTCTGCCGCCGGGCGTGTTCATCGCGGAGCTTGGCGTATTCGGCTTTGATCTCGTTGAAGATCTGGTCGCGGGTGGTGCGTTCGTCGCTCACCAGTCGGCCTGCCACGGGTACGCTGCGGCTCGCATCCAGCACGTGAATCACCGGCCCCGAATAGTGCGGATCGATTTTCACGGCGGTGTGGATGCGCGAGGTGGTAGCCCCGCCGATCAGCAACGGAATGGTGAAGCCCTGCCGCTCCATTTCCTTGGCCACGCCCACCATTTCGTCAAGCGAGGGAGTAATCAGACCACTCAGGCCAATAATATCGACGTTGTGTTCGCGGGCGGCGTCCAGAATTTTTTGAGTAGGCACCATCACGCCCAGGTCGATGATTTCGTAGTTGTTACAGCCCAGCACCACGCCCACGATGTTCTTACCAATGTCGTGTACGTCACCTTTCACCGTCGCGAGCAAAATCTTGCCCGCCCCGGCGGCATCGCCAACCTGCTTTTCGGCTTCGATGTAGGGCGTCAGGTGGGCAACGGCTTTCTTCATCACCCGTGCCGATTTCACCACCTGTGGCAAAAACATCTTGCCTTCGCCAAAGAGGTCACCCACCACGTTCATGCCGTCCATGAGTGGACCCTCGATCACGTGCAGTGGACGCTCGGCCTGCAGGCGGGCTTCCTCCACGTCCTCGTCGATGAAGTCGGTAATGCCTTTGATAAGCGCGTATTTGAGGCGTTCGGCTACGGTGTTGCTGCGCCAGGCTTCGTCAACCACCACTTCTTTGCCTTTGGCTTTCACCGTGTCGGCAAAAGTCACCAATCGTTCGGTGGCGTCGTCGCGCCGGTTCAGCAGCACGTCTTCTACCCGCTCGAGCAACTCTTTGGGGATATCGTCGTAAATGGCGAGTTGGCCCGCATTGACGATACCCATGTCCATCCCGGCCCTAATGGCGTGGTAGAGGAACGCCGAGTGCATGGCCTCGCGGACGGGGTCATTCCCCCGGAACGAGAACGAAATGTTTGAAACCCCACCACTAACCTTCGCCAGCGGCAGGTTTTCCTTGATCCAGCGCGTAGCGTTGATGAAGTCGACAGCGTAGTTGTTGTGTTCGTCGATCCCCGTCGCAACGGTCAGGATGTTCGGGTCGAAAATGATGTCCTGCGGGGCAAACTTGACCTGATCGACCAGGATACGGTAGGCCCGTTCGCAAATCTGGATGCGACGTTCGTAGGAATCGGCCTGCCCGTCTTCGTCAAAGGCCATCACGACCACTGCCGCGCCGTAGCGCTTTACGAGTTGGGCGCGTTCGATAAACGCCTGCTCGCCTTCTTTGAGCGAAATCGAGTTCACGATGGCCTTACCCTGCACACACTTCAAACCGGCTTCGATCACCTCCCATTTCGAGGAGTCGATCATCACGGGAACACGGGCAATGTCAGGTTCGGCGGCGATCAGGTTCAGGTACGTTGTCATGACCTCGGCCGAGTCGAGCATGCCTTCGTCCATGTTCACGTCGATCACCTGCGCCCCGTTCTCGACCTGCTGCCGGGCTACGGCCAGCGCGGCCTCATAGTCGCCCGCCTTGATCAGCCGGGCAAAGGCTTTGGAGCCCGTCACGTTGGTGCGTTCCCCCACGTTGACGAAGTTGGTTTGCTCCGTAATCTTTAGCGGCTCCAGTCCGCTCAGTTTCTGGTAGGGTTCGGGCGTAGGCTTGGGGCGAGGCTGGTACTTCGCCATCGCGCCAGCAATGGCCCGGATATGGTCAGGCGTTGAGCCGCAGCAGCCGCCCACAATGTTGACAAACCCGTCTTTGGCGAAGCTTTCAATCTGCGCCGCCATTTCGTCGGGCGATTGGTCGTACTCGCCCATCTCGTTGGGCAGGCCCGCATTCGGGTAAGCCGAGGTATAAAACGGCGACTCGTTGGCCAGCGTCTGCACGTAGGGCCGGAGCAGTTCGGCACCCAGGGCGCAGTTTAGCCCCACGCTCAGTAGCGGCAGGTGCGACACCGAATACAGGAACGCCTCGGTCGTTTGCCCCGACAGGGTACGGCCCGACGCGTCGGTGATGGTGCCCGACACCATGATAGGTAGTGACGGCTTGCCCTGATCGGCAAAATAACGGTCGATGGCGAACAGCGCCGCTTTAGCATTCAGGGTGTCGAAAATGGTTTCGACCAGCAGAATATCCGAGCCACCGTCGACCAGACCACGTACCTGCTCGTAATACGCATCGACTAGTTCGTCAAACGTGACCGCCCGGTAGCCGGGGTTGTTGACGTCAGGCGAGAGGCTGGCAGTACGGTTGGTTGGCCCCATGGCGCCGGCGACAAACCGGGGTTTGGTGGGATCGGCCTGCGTAAACTCGTCGGCGATGGCGCGCGCTATCCGGGCCGATTCGTAGTTCAGCTCATAGACCAGCTCCTCCATGTGGTAATCGGCCATCGCGATACTGGTGCCGCTGAACGTGTTCGTTTCAACAATGTCGGACCCCGCCTCGAAATATTGCCGATGGATTTCGGCGATAATGTCGGGGCGGGTCAGCGACAGCAGATCGTTGTTGCCTTTTACGTCGTGCGGGAAGTCACGAAAACGGTCGCCACGGTAATCGTCCTCGCTGAGGTTATACCGTTGAATCATCGTGCCCATTGCCCCATCAAGGATGAGGATGCGCTGTTGGAGGAGGTCGGTGAGCTGTTGCAAATCGAGCCAATAGTTTCGTGAAAAAAGCTAATGAGAAATACCCATCAGCCCGGAATAGTACAAATTTAGTGAAAGATGGCGGGAACACGGGTAAATAGGCTCGTAGATGACACGGATGGGATGGATTTACGTGAATTTGCAAAGAGAAGGCGTCAATAATACACCTTGCTAGTGAGTGACGGGGAGGCTGTTTCGACGCATCTGCCTAGTACCTCACTATGGTAAATCCATTTCTATCTGCGTCATCCGCGTTTCAATCGTTAGTTTTGCGACCCGCAAACGATTCCTGTATCCAATGAAACTGGCCGCTATCGACATCGGTTCCAACGCCGCCCGCATGCAGATTTCCACTGTGCTAACCGTCGATGGGGTGGTTAGTTTCAAGAAGGTTGAGTACGTCCGCTTTCCGCTGCGACTGGGCCACGACGTGTTTACGCATGGCGGCCTCACCACCGAAAGTGTGCAGCGCACGGTGAAGCTCATGCAGGCCTACAAGCTGCTGATGGAACTGCATGAAGTGGAAGCTTACATGGCCTGCGCTACGTCGGCGATGCGCGAAGCCACGAATGGCCGCGAAGTGGTCGATCTGGTCAGAAGCCGGTCGGGCATTGACATTCAGGTGATTGACGGGCAGCGCGAAGCCGAGTTAATCAACAACGTGGTGGTGCTAGCCCTCGATGATCGGCAGACGCTCCACATCGACGTGGGTGGGGGTAGCACGGAACTGAACCTCTATTGCAACCGGCAGAAGATCACGTCGCGGTCGTTCAAGCTGGGTTCGGTGCGGTTGCTCGAAGGCAAAGAGACTAAGGGCGCCTGGAAGAAAATGCAGGACTGGATCAACGAAAACGTGGATCGGTCGAAGCCCGTTACGGCGGTGGGTACGGGTGGTAACATCAGCAAGCTGTTCAACCTCGTCTCGAAAACGAGTGATACCACCACGACGCTGGCCGAGATTATCCGCATGCACGACTATATCGCCGAGTTCAGCCTGGAAGACCGGATCAACAAGCTGCGCCTCAACGCCGACCGGGCCGACGTGATTGTTCCCGCCGCCGAAATCTACATTTCGGTGATGCAGTGGGCCGGTGCCACCGAAATCACCGTCCCCGACCTAGGCCTGAAAGACGGCATCTTACAACTGGTGTATGAGCAGTTGACGTAATTTTTAATGAATACTGTATGATGTACAATGAATAATGGGCTGGCGCAGCATACCACCGCGCCAGCCCATTATTCATTGTACATCATACAGTATTCATTCATCAAACCCGAATGTTCTCGGTTACGACTTTACCGTCGAAGAGGTTAACGGTGCGGTGAGCAAAGCCAGCGTCGTAGGGAGAGTGCGTTACCATGATAATAGTCGTGCCCTCGTCGTTCAGTTCGCCCAGTAGTTTCATCACTTCCTCGCCATTCTTCGAGTCGAGGTTACCCGTCGGTTCATCGGCCAGGATCAGCTTGGGTTTGGCAACGACCGCCCGGGCAATGGCCGTACGCTGCTGCTGACCGCCCGACAGTTGTTGCGGGAAGTGATTGCGCCGGTGCATGATATTCATGCGGTTCAGCGCTGCCTCCACGCGCACCTTCCGCTCATCGGCAGGCGTTTTCAGATACAGCAGGGGCAACTCGACGTTTTCATAGACGGTCAGCTCGTCGATGAGGTTAAAGCTCTGGAAGACGAAGCCAATGCTGCCTTTTCGCAACTCGGCCCGCTGCCGTTCGCTTAGCCTCGACACTTCCGTGCCATAAAAATTGTACTGTCCATCCGACGGGTTGTCGAGCAGGCCCAGGATGTTGAGCAGCGTGGATTTACCACAGCCGGAAGGCCCCATGATGGCGACGAACTCACCATCCCGAACATCCATATTGATGCCGTTCAGGGCGGTAGTCTCTACCTCTTCCGTGGCGAAGAGCTTTTGTAGATTGATGGTTTGGATCATTTTTTTTGGAGGAAAGGGAGGAAAGGGAATAAGGGGAAAAAGCGCGTTTAATGGCTTTGCCTGCATCCACCTATACTCCTCAATTCATGGCTAAAGTTGATAAATTTGAAGATCTGCTGATTTGGCAAAAAGGCCTGTCTCAGGCAATCGATTTGTATAAACTGATGGTTGCCTGCACAGATTTCGGCCTCCGTGATCAAATGCGCCGTTCAGCGGTCTCTGTACCGTCCAATGTAGCAGAAGGCTTCGAGCGACACACTAACAAAGAATTTATTCGTTACCTACGAATTGCCAAAGGGTCGAATGGCGAGCTAAGAACACAAATTCATGTAGCCATAGGCGTTGGAATTATTGAGACAACGACAGGCGAAGAGTTGCTTGCAAAGAGTCGTATCCTTTCGTCCATGTTGCAAAATCTCATCAAAACCGTGAAGAAAGTTTTCTTAAACCAGAAGACAGAATCGAGATCTACTAAGAATCACCTTGCAGGCATCCTCCCACTCCCCTTTCTCCCCTACTCAAAATTCTAGCACCTCATTATCCCCAAAATTCTCATACGAAGACGTAATCACCTGTTCGCCGGGTTGCAGTCCTTCCAGCACTTCATAGAATTCGGGGTTTTTACGACCTAGCGTGATGTTTCGTTTGGTGGCGCGCTTGCCCGAGTTATCCAGCACATACACCCAGTTACCACCCGTATCGGAGAAGAACCCGCCTACTGGCAACAGCGTGGCCTTGCTGGCTTTACCCAACTCCAGCCGAATCGGCGACGACTGTCCGCGTTTGATACCCTGCGGCGCCCCCTTCGTGAAGGTCATGTCCACTTCGAAACGGCCATTCCGCACCTCGGGATACACCCGACTGATCTGAATGCTGTGTTCCTGCCCGTTGAACTCAAACGAGCCGGTCAGCCCCGGGAATACCCGACTGATGTAGTGTTCATCAACACCCACCCGCATCTTGAAGCCGTTGAGGTCATCGATCTGCCCGATGTTCTGCCCGCGGTTGATGTTACTACCCACCTCGACGTCGATGCTCGACAGCTGCCCCGACACCGGCGCCTTAACCACCAGGTTTTCAAGCGTTTGCTGCCAGAGCGCTACGTTGCGCTGGGTACGTGCCAGGGTGCCTTCCAACTGCTGAATCTGCAGTTTGGAGTTGTCTTCCTGGTATTTCTGCGATTCGGCTTCGATTTCGCGCTGCTTGGCCAGGCGTTCGTAGGCCCGTTTGGCTTTCAGGTAATCTTCTTCCGACACCACCTTGTCTTTATACAATTTGGCCTGCCGGTCGTAGGTATCCTTTGCCTGATCAAGCTGGGCGTCCAGATCGGCGAGGTTTTTCCGGAGGGCAAACCGCTCCACCCGCAGCCGTTGACGGGTATTTTGCAGGTCGTTGACGAGCCGGTTCGCTTCCGTCTCCGATTGCAGGAAACTCAGCTTCAAGCCCTGGTTCTCCAGTTTCAGCAACACCTGCCCTTTCTCGACCTGCGTGCCCCCTTCAACCAGTTTCTGGGTAACGTACCCACCCTCGATGGCATCAAGGCGGATGGTTTTTAGTGGCTGCACCACGCCCGTTACGGCGATGAATTCTTCAAAAGGACCAATCGTTACGGGCGAGACGGTCAGTTTATCACGCTCGACATTCAGTTTGGAACGCTTGTCGGCAAAGAGAGTTACGTAGGCAATCAGACCAACGATCAGAATACCGCCTGCGGACAGCGCGATGCGTTGTTGCGTCCAGAAGCGTTTGGGTAAGGCACGATCCATGTTCAGTCAAGTCAAATTAGGTCATTCACAGTCGTCATCGGCGGCGTCAACAACATAGACTTAGACTGTTGTGGCGACACCGATGACATTCAGCCAGATACGGTTAGCCAATCTGCGTGCCAAAGTAGCATAACTGTTGATTCTAAGGCGGTTCGACACCTTTTTACGCCCCCTCCTGTCCGCATTCGGACAAACTTTCGTCCAGATGTGGACAGCCTTTTTTCGCCCCCTTTCTCACGGGCGCCACCGGAACGATTTATCGTCGATGGCGCGCATCGTGCACAGAATTCCGTCGAGATGGTCGTACTCATGTTGCAGCAATTCCGACAGCGCATCGTCCAGGTGCCAGCGCTGCGGACGCCAGTGTTCGTCGAAGTAACGGATCGTGAGCGACTTGTGCCGACGGACCCGTACCAGCAGATTGGGGAAGCTCATGCAGTCGTCCCAAAGCTCAAATGTCTCGTCGCTGAGGTCTTCCAATACGGGATTGATAAACACCACCGGCCCCCGCCCGGCGGGTGGCGGTACATTCATGTAGATGAGCCGCTTCATGATTCCCAGCTGTGGGGCGGCAATGGCCCGGCCGAAGTTGTACTTGGCCCGGATCTCCTCCATCACATTATGGAGATCGGCCACCCAACCGGCCACCAGCGGTAGCTCATCAGGCTCGACCTCGGCGCAGATCTCATACAGGCGGGGGTCGCCCAGCAGGAGCAGATCAGCCAGTCCTTTCATACGTCAATACTGCTTGAAGAGCTTGATCAACTGGCGGCTAATGACCGTGTAGCCTTTATCCGACGGATGCAGGCCATCGTAGGTCATGGCCATCGACTCCGGTGGGTAGGGGTATTCGTCGGTCGCCGGGTTAAACGGTAGGTCGACAAACGCTGGGTAAGGGTAGTTGGTGTATTGGCCCGTCGACGGTTTTTTTACCCGCTTGAACCGAACCAGTTTGTCTATCGCCAGCTGTCGGGTATGGTACAGATCCACGACCGGCAATTGCGCATAGCGACCAATCGAGTCGATGGCGTTGGCAAAGGCTTCGAGCGTCTGTCCGGACTTATTGGGCTTGTAGGAGCCGTAGGCGTTGTTTTTGTAATTAAAGAGATACACAAAATCAACGCGCTGCATGGGCGTAATCAGCACGATTGGCGCCGCCGGATTCAGCGTCCGCAGCTTATCGACAATCAGGCGAAAAGAGCCGTAGACGGTACCATTGCCGGTATTAGTCTGGTAATCACTGAGCCGACCCAAGGGCCGCCCGGCCCACCAGTCGTTGGTCCCCAGAAAAACGGTATACAGATCAGCCGGGGCAATGCCTAGCTTGTCGATCTGCTGCGCGATCTGCCCGGCCGTCCAGCCATTATGGCCCTGATTAACGTACCTGAGGTAGGGCAATTTCTCGACGACCTGCGTCATGTACCCTTTCGTGATCCGGTGCTGCGTTTCGTCGGTGTGGTCGTTCAGGTACGTTATGGAGTCGCCAATCGCTACCCAGGCCATCTCTTTATGCCTGAACGAACTGAGTAATCCGGTCAGAATGACCAGCAGGAGCAGTGGTTTCATGCCGCCCAATATACAGCAAAGCCGTGACTCAGCTATAAGCTCGGGGTCGCGTTGATCAGCTAGCCAGCTGCCAGACACTCTCTACCTGCAACGCGTATCGGGCAGGCTGGATTTCGGCCAATGACACAATAACCAGGTACGTACCTGACGCAACAAGCGCATAGCTAGTGCGCAGCCCATCTTCATTTTTATACAAGCCTGATAAGGCACTTTTCTTCAGGCCGGAGGCAACCACAAGCCGCTCAAAGCTGGGTACGTCGATCTGCTCGCCAAGCGATTCTATCTCGTTGAGTTGAACGTCCTTAATGGCAAACGTCAACGTTTCCCCACTGGTCAACTGGAGTTGTAAGGGCTTATCAATAACGTCCGCTTCGGTGCCCGATACGTATTCTTTTTGAGGCAGCCGATTAGCTAATTTAATTACCAACTAAGTTACGGTTATAGTGTCAGTCTTCCTCCCAAATAAGGGAAGGATCCATCTGTTCGTTTTTGACAAAATATTGGATTGCTTGTTCGGCCAATTGCCTGTCAATTACAATCGCCGGAGGGAATGTGCCCGCCTGTCCACCTGTAACAACCTCAATCTCATCAGCCTCATCTTCAGGTGCGACATTGGGGTTGATTAAATTAAAATACGCTTCCTGTTCACCTTGTGTATAGGTACAGACATAAGCGCCAAGCCCCCCCCCAATCATTAAGTGTCCATCAGAGGCGCCTAATACCAGTTGAGTGTATTCTTTCTGATTAAGCGCTGTTAGGCGTTCTATAACAAGATTTATGTCGGATGGACTAATAGTTTTAGTTACACTTTCGTTGCGATTAGCCGACCAAACATCGTAATCGAGTTCCATTGATTATTTTGCTTTAGGGGGGTAGTAAACCTTAGTTCCGCTAGGCGAATGTACTGTTATTTTCTCTACCCCAAGTTCTCTAGCCAGCGACCCAATGCCGTTGTATTTTCCGCAGGCATCACAAGCATCCCGATCAACCCACATTTCAGCCTCTTTGGCTGTACCTTTTTTGCCTGCATTTATTGCCTTTTGGACGGCCTCTGCCTCTGCATGTGTTTTAGTTTGCGCATTTGCCTTTAGAGTCACCTTTGTTTTAGGCTTCTGGTACTTGCTATTTGCCCCATAGAATTCATCGTTACCTATCTTAATTTTAGAGACAGTAGCATCATCTGTGGCCGATCCCGCTGGTGGTAAACTTAGGCGTTTTCGTTCTGCAGCAACATCATCGAAATGCTGTTGCCGTGTTTTGGCAAGTGTTGCACTTTTATTTTTCTTCTGCCTAGCCGCTTCCTGGGCTTCCCGCATGACTTGCTGCAACTTGCCAGCCCCCTTCTGCAAGCGAGCCACCAGCAGGCCGATACGCTCTTCCAGGTAGACCCACACGGCTCTAGCCGTGATGCGCCCGCCACCCAGCACGGTCAGCCGACGGACGGCCCCACCCGCAAACAAAATGTCGATCACGTCCAGCCCGCCCCGCAGAATAGCCTGCGCGAAGAGCTTACCTGCGGCGTCGATTTCTGCCTGATCTTTGGCGGCTATCGCTTTATGGTAAAACTCCACCAGCAGGGGCAGCACGTTCATTAGCAGGTCGTAGACCGCCACCGCTCCCATCAGAATCAACGCAATCTCACCCCCCAGCACGAAAATGGCGGTAACGGCCACGATTAGCAGCATACCCTGCCAGGTAAGCAAGCTGTCGATAATCTTCTGCACCGTTTCGACGACCTGACCCGGTAATTGCCGAATCCCGCTGGCCATCGCCAGTTTAAGCCGGTCCCACTCGCTGAGGTTAGCCGGTTTAGGCTGAACCGCCTGCACGGCCTGAAGCCCCTGCGTGGTTTCCCATGAGTGCTTCAATTGCACCCACTGGTGGTGAAGGTTTCCCTGCCGCACAATCAGCAATTCACGTTCGTTGTAGATGAACGTATGGACCTGCCCCTTCCCCATTTCGCTGATACGCCGCATCCGTATGTGCGACGACAAGGCCTGTTCCAAACCAGCCGGTGCCGGAGGGCCGTAAACGCGGGGCTGGGTACGTTGCGGCGCCATTGCCGGGCTATGGGCAGGTACCTGCTGCTGCCTGTTTTGTGGCACCGGCATGCCCTGCGAAGGCAACCCACGCGAACTAGACGTTGCCATGACGCCTTGCGGATGCTTACGTACCCAATCGATAACGGCGTTTTCAACAGTCCGTTTGTTGACTGGTCCCGACAGAATCAGTTTGTATTCCATAAGCCCAGTGAATCAATCACAACGAATACTGACTAGTTATACCTGTTACACGGCTACCCAATTACGATCTGTCGAGCCTTACTGACCGGGTTTCCAGTCGAGCCACATATTATCGTGTTCGGCGTTATTGAGGTTGATCCGCCGCGCTGTCAGGCCGAGGTCAAAGGTATAGGCGGCTGTGGTGCTGCCCGATACAAACACCTCGCGGTATTCAACGCAGTAGGTATCGTAAAACTGAAGCGTCTTTAACGTGCCTCCTTCGCTGTCTTTAAAAACGATTTTACCACTCAGCGACTTCAGCGGATCGACGCCCCAACTGGCCAGTGTACCGTTGTCAGTACCCAACAGCGTCACCCGGATCAGCCCGCTACGTACCCCGGCGTTGGGTCGGCCGCGCACATCATCGGGCTGGTTAAACTGGTAATGGCAATGCATCAGCACCATCGGGTCCATGCCCGGTATATGAAACGTTGATTCAAACGAAGCAGCCATACAAGGAGGGGGTTGGCCTGAAGGTTATGAATATCAATTGGCTTCGATGGGAGGCCAATGGTTATCGTGGTTGATGGAACCGATACTGAGCTTTTCCGGTGAAATGACGATGGTTGTCACCATATCAGCAGAGTTGTTGGTGCCATCAAAATCTTCCTGTAGATCCAGACAGAACGCGTTCTGAAACGATACGGTTTTCAGCGTCACGCCCACCATATCCACATACGTGATGGTGCCGCTCCACTGCTTGGCGGGGTTGAACATCCAGTTGGTAACCAGTGGATCAGCGGTGGTGTTGAACGAGATCGTCAGCTTACCACCATACGTTGCCGAAGCCGGGCGACCCAGGGTATCGATCTCCTGATGCATGTCCAGAATAACCGAGTTGACCCAAGTTTTAAAACTACCAACAGTGAGATAGGCGCTGAAGGATGACACGGAGCAGATAGCGGCGTTGAAAGGCCTGGCGTACAGGCGCGACCGACACTAAAAGTAACGGCTATCGGCTTACGATATATATCTACCGATGCAAAATGAACGGGTCTTTTTCGTAACCGGCACCGTAGCTACCTCATTTCAACCGACGTACCCGCCGTAACCCTTTCCCGATCGCCTGAGCCAGCTTTTGCCGGAAGGCCGGGTCGGTAATCAGGGCTTCATCCGTACGATTACTCAGAAACGGGCCTTCGACCAACAGGTTGGGGTAATCGGTAGGGCTGTTGAAAAAGAAATTGAAATGGCCCACGTTGCCAAATTCGCGGACGGGCAGCCGACGTAGCATCTCATCGAGTACCAGTTGGCTCCAGGGGCGAAAACCCAGGTGTTTGTAGTACGTACTTACCCCCTGCACCCCCACATTCCCCGACGAATTGAAATGGATACTAACAAGCAAATGGGGCAATTGCTTCCGCATGGCCCGGATGCGCACCGATGGCACCAGATTGGTATCGGCATCACGTACCAGCACTACCTGCGCTCCGGCGCGCGTCAGGTACGTGGCCAGCCGCCGGGCTACGTCGAGGGTGAGGTCTTTTTCCAGTTGGCCCGATTGGCTACCCCTCGCGCCGGTGTTACTACCGCCATGCCCCGCATCGACGGCGATCACCAGCCCTCGTAATGACCGCCCCGCTGGCGGGCGACGTACCCGGACCATAAGCGTGTTTTTCTGGTAATATACCGAATACCCCCAGTGCACTGGCCCCCGCTTTGGGCCTTTCAACGCCACGATAACCCGAATGTGCCCATCGCCCTCCGCTTCAAACCAGACGCGCTCGATCATCTGCGCCGACCTGAGTTGCGTGATCCAGTTGGTGTTGACATCGGCCCCAAATAGGTCGAGGATAAGGCGGTTGGGATCTACTTCCTGGCGAGTCTGGTACGGCAGGCGGTCGGGCAGGCGGATGGCTACGTAGTCGAAGAGCGAATCGCCCGAAACCGTCCAGTTGCCCGTCAGGTACGTTGTCGAGGCGGGTTGGGCGGCGACCAACGAGGCCGAATCGATACGTACCTGCTCGGTGGGTACGTAGGCTGTCTGATTGGGAGCCAACTGCACCCGATACAGGTTATTTTGCTGACCCGTCACTCGCAGCACCACGCCCGAATCAAGGGTTTCGCGTTTGGCGCCTCCCAAGCGGTCGGTACCGGCTCCGTAATAAAGATTCGTCAGGGACGACGTAGTGCGGCCCAGCCGGGGAAAACGCGGCACGGTGTCGGCCAGTATAGGTGCAGGAGCGATGGTGTCCGGCACAACGGTCGGTACCGTCTGGGCCAGAGCGGCCGAGGTCATTAGCCAACAGAAAATGGACAAAAAGCGCATGTCAAGTCGAAGCATAAAGAAGGGGCGCAGATGGCCTGTCGACTACCTGCGCCCCTTTTCTGAAGCGTGAAGCTACCCAATCCTAGAAGCCTTCCTTCTCGTCTTCTTTATCTTTTTTCTCTTCCTTCGGCTTGGGCGGTTCTTTCTTGGCGACCGTTGGCTTGCCTTTGGCCGCTTCCGTTTTAGCCGTCGCCGTCTTGCCTTTGCCTGTCGCCTTGGTTTTGGGAGCGGGTTCTGCCGTTGGCGTAGCCGCTGGGTCGGTTGCTTCTTCGTCAGCGGCGGCAGGCTCAGCTTTCGCCGTTGTCGCTTTGGTGGCGGCTTTGCCTTTAGCCGGTTTAGCCGTCGGGGCTGACGTCGGCTCGGTTTCGCCACCGAAGCCGTCCGCCTCTTTGGCCACGGTCGGCTCGGTGGGGGCGGGCTTGGCTTTAGGTTTGGGAGCGGTTTTGGGCTTAGTGCGCACCTTGTACTGAATCTCGTACCGCTCCACGAAGGCCGACTTATCTTCCATGTCACCCGGCACGATGGCGAGGCTAGTTTTGGTCGATTTGCTGTTTCTCAGCAGCGCCGTGATGCGGTCGTTGATTTCCTGTTCCGACGTCACAATGGCCAGCTGACCACCCGTGCCGCCAGCGGGGCGGTAGTCGTAGAACACCCACACGTCGGGCGACGAGGCCAGATACAGACTCAGTTCATCGCCATTGCCGCCCTTCCGGATCTCGATATAGCCGTCCATCTGCGCATTGATGTCGGCCGTCTGGATGTTCGACACCCCCAGCTTACCCACGCTGTAGAACGCGTTATGCAGTTCCGACCAGCGCAGGTTCGCATCGGCCAGCACCAGCGAGGTGTTCAGCTTGGGCGAAGCCGACGACAGCACCACGTGCTGATTCTGCGCCCGGTTGCGGTAGTCGTCAACGGCTTTTTTGCCAATCAGCGGGAGCATCTTGTCGGAGATCCGGTTCAGATCGTCGTCGGCGGGGGTGTCGTTGCGCTCTTCGAGGTTGGCTTCGACCAGCTTGCCGGCAATGAGCGTATTGATTGGCTCGGGAATAGCAAACGTTAGCGCCATGAGCGCGTTGATCCGGTACGTACTGCTGTCGACGTTGGCGCGGGCCGACCCACTCGCCAGCAGGTACTGGTTGGGGCGGGTAGCCAGCAGGTTCATCGCGCCCCGGAACGTCATGATGCCCTTCTCGTCGTTGAACAGGAAGGTGTTGTCAAAATCGTCGCCGAGGCCTTCGGTGCCCAATTTGGTACCGATGCGGAAGGTTTTGTCTTTTTCGTCGTAGCGCATGTAGCCCTCCGCCCGGAAAATGTCATCGTCGCGGTTGTCTTCCTTCGGCGACATGAACGTCGGGTAGATACCGGGG
This sequence comes from Fibrella aestuarina BUZ 2, assembly GCF_000331105.1. Classification (NCBI taxonomy): domain Bacteria; kingdom Pseudomonadati; phylum Bacteroidota; class Cytophagia; order Cytophagales; family Spirosomataceae; genus Fibrella; species Fibrella aestuarina. The sequence goes on from NC_020054.1 coordinate 6,629,233, forward strand.
CTACCGTAGCGGCTCTGCAAACCCGCCACCAGCACCTGATCGCCGTCGTTTTTCAGCTTGTCGTTGACCGGAATCTCGATGGTTTCGATCACCTTCTCCTTAAACGGAATCCAGCCACTGATGAGCGCCGGGCGTTTCTTGAGGGCGGGTTTGATAAACCCATCCAGCGCCAGGTCTTTCTCGGGCGCTTTGACCAGCACCGTTCCTTTAAACTGCATTTTCGGCGCCAGCATCAGCTTATCATTTTCGTCGATGTCGGCACTGGCCACGGTGTAATAAGTAGTCAACGGTTTATCAGCACCGCGCTTGCCTTTGCGGCCCGCGACGGGTTTGCTCGACGCCTTTGCGACAGCCCCCTCGTCCGGTTTGGCTTCTTTTAACTCGAAGCTACCCATCTTGATCGACGCCGTATCGCCTTTTGCCGTCGCGAACAGGTACGTGGCATCACCGGTGAAGCGCGTCCGCGACGCCACCTGAATGTTGGCTTTGCTCATGCGGTGGAACAACGTAGTCGTGTCCATCTCCAACCGGGCATTCTTGAACGGCATCATCTCGCCGTTTCGTCGTATCGTTACCTGTCCTTTTTCGGGATAGATGCGCGCATCGGCCGAGGTCACGTAAGGCACACCGCCCACGTTGAGCATCATCTTGTCGATGTCGTACTGCGCCGATCCCGCGTTGAAGGTCAGGCCTTCCTGCTCCTCAGCCGTCGCCGTAAACGTCGACGTCTTCACGTCGCCGCGCATGGCGATGGTTTTGTTTTTGACGTTCCACTGCGCCCGGTTAATGTTGGTTTTATAGGCCGCGTACGGAAACTCCATGCTCGGCCGCAGGGTATCTTCTACGCTGCGGTTGTCGAGGTTTGTGGCCAGATCAACCAGCCCTTTCACCTGGTCAAAATCGACGTTGAGTGCCGTGCCCACCAGCACGGGCTTAGGCGCAACACCTTTCACGTCGTTCAGGGCCAGAATCTGGAACTTGGCATCGTCGGCGGAATACCCGTCTCGGTTGAATTTGATACTCTCCGAACGGACTTCTGAATCGGTGCGGGTCAGCACCCCGTTGCCGAACAGCCCCGACGCCCGCAGCAGCAGATTGCCTTCCAGCTTAGTCGTCGCGTTGAAGAAGGTGAAGCTGTTTTTCTGGGTCGTAATCACCATGCTGTCGGCCTGGGGCCACCACTTCATCGAGAAATCGTTGAGCGCCACGTTGGGGTAGTAGGTCTGCGCCACGCTTGGCTGACGAACCACGCGCTGCCCCTTTTTAGCCGGAGCCGCCGCCACTTTGGTCGTCTGCGACTCCACGATCTGCCCCGTCGCGCCGCTGGCAATCACCGAGTCGGGCATAAAGAGCAGCTCTTTCGTGGTAAGCGAAGCCGCCAGGTGGTTCAACGTACCAGCCGCCTGTAACCCCTTTTTGTCCATCGTAATGTCGCCCGCAAACTTCACGTTCGACTTGGAGCCGTAGACCGGGTAGCCCCCCGCCGGTGGCGTGTGCACGAAACCCAGCGTCTGATCGGGCATGGTTTTCAGCTCGGCCTGAAACGGCGGCATGATCCCACCGGAATGGAACGTACCTACGAACGAAATATCGCCCTTGCCCACGCTGTCGTTGTCGATGGCCGGTATCTTGAAGTACACCTTCCGGTCGTAGCGGCGGTCGCCCCGGTCTTCCTGATCAAAATAGGCCGTCATACCTTCGGGCATCACCAGCCGCTGCGTGGTTTTCTTGCCCTTCATCCGGCCCGATTTATTGTCGGCGGTAGCGAAGAAGACCGAGCCGGGTTTGTCGTATTTGATGTCGCCGCCAATCTCGTCGGTACGACCCTGATCGGCCAGTTTCTGCGGCGTGAACGTGATCGAGTTGATCTTGTTCATGTTCAGCCCAAACTTGTCGTAGTCAAACGCCAGATCGACGCCGTTGTAGCGCATGTTGCCCGACTTCATCTGCCCCGTAAACACCAGCGACCGCCCTTTGGCAATCCGCAGCGTCTTGTCGGCGGGCATCCCGTACAGCTTCAGCGAATCGCTGATCGTGAACCGATCGACGCCCCGCACCACCAGATACCGCTTGGGGTCGGTGAGGTTGATGGTCGCGTTTTTCAGCGAATCGTTGGTGTTGAAGTACGACTTGACCTCGAAATTGTCGTAGTCCGATTTGTCGTTGTAGGCAAAATAGTAGAGCGCTCCTTTCCGGCTCAGCCGCAACGTACCTGTACGCGGGTCGCGGTCGAGGTAGCCCTCCATCACCATCCGGTTGAGGGCACCGCGCAGCGCGGCAGCGTTCACGTTGGGCACCGAGTTGGTGATATCGTCATCCAGAAAGGTCTGCTGCTTCGTTTTGGCGATGTAATTGGCTACAATCTGGATGGGATGAAACCCGTAGTCGACGGCGATCGACGAATAGCGCTCCGGCTGGAAGTAGTCGAACGACTCCATGCGCATGGGTACGTCGCGTTTGGCCGCAACCTGGTAAAACTCAATCTTCTGTTTGGCTACTTCCCAGCGCACTACCTCGGGCACCACGAAGAATTTATGGTAGCTGTCGGCAAACGGCACGCGCCCATAGCCCGTGCGGTCGACGCGGTTAAACCAAGCGGTGCGGGTTGTTTTGTCAAACTTGAACTGAACGGAGGGGTGCGTTAGCGAGTCGCTTTCGTACAAATACCCCGTCAGTTGCACCGCCGAAGCCGTAATGAGCGAGTCGACAAACTCAAATTTGCGGCTGATGAGCTTCAGCGCCGTTTTTTTGTTCTGATCCTGAATCGTCAGCACGGCCGGTTGACCATCGGCCGAGGCGCCAATCAGTTGCAGCCCTGCCAGCGCCAGCCCGCCCTTGTAACTGATGCCCGCGCCGAGGTTGGGAATCACCTCGTTGTTGCGGTAGGAAGCAAAGCGGGGGTATTCGTCGGGCCGGTTGGTGTACCGCTTTTTGCTGACGTATTCAAACGCGCCCGAAATGGGTTTGCTGCCTTTTTCGTAGGTCAGCGTTACGTCGTCGGCCACCATGCGCGGGTTCATCGCCACCATGCTGTAGTCGCTCAGCGTGACGAAGCGATCTTCTTTCCCCTGCAACGCCCAACTGAACGTCCCCCCTTTGCCGACCCAAATGCCGTCTTTAAGCAGGAAATACCCGCTTGTGCTGTTGACCAGCGCCGAATCGCCGTTGGCGACAATGGCCAAATGCGCGTTGGACACCATCACGACGGGACCAACTACCGCCGGAATGGGTCGGCGCGGAATAGGCTTATACAGTACGCCGATCTGTTTGGGTTGCGTCGAATCGATACCAACGGGAGCGTCCCAGCCGTCGAACCGCGACTGTGCCTCGTTTTTCAGGTCGACGGCGGCCTGCGTCGAGCTAACCTGCCCGGTGGTGGTGCCGGGCTCAACGTACCTGAACTCGAAGGTACCGCCCAGCAAAAAGGTCTTGTTGTACTTGGCGGCGTAGAGTTCACGCCGTTGCAGAAACGCCCGCATCGCCTCGACGGTGCGCGTGTAGGCTTTCTGGTCGTTCTGGGCGAACTGCTTCTCAGCCACCGTCAACAGGTTGTCGATGTCGGGCGGGTTCACGGCTGGTTTGGCCGTGTAAATGATATGGTAGATGGCCGCAAACAGGGGTACAAACTGCGCCGTAGGCTGGTAGCGCTTCTGCACCTGCTGCCGACACAGCACCATCAGCCGCTCCCGTTGCGCGGGCGTCAGCATGCCATCCGTCCAGATCGACTCCAGATCGGCGGTGGCTTTCACGGCCTCCGGGCCACCCCTTGCCATAAACGCCTTCAGATCGGGCAGAAACTGATCGGGTTTATCAGACAGCTTGGTTACCTGCGCCAGCCCGACAGCGGCGGTAAGGCAAAGTAGGAATAGACTATGTAGTACAGTTTTCATCAGTATCCTCAATAGTTGCAAAACGCTATGGCTAGCGCCGGGAAGCTGGCGCGCAGCCCGCACAGATCCACCTACTTTAAACGTTTTTATGCCCGTTATATTGACTGCCGAAACAGGATCGACGCCCAGCCATTTCGGGTGAGCTGCGTCTGCACCGTCAGGCCCGCTTCGGCCGCTTTCGCGACGATATCGGGCGCGTCAAATTCATAGAAACCACTCACCATCAGATGACCGGCTGGTTTCAGGTACGTTACGTACGTCGGGATTTCGGCCAGCAGCACGTTCCGGTTGATATTGGCCAGAATGATCTCGAACCGTTCGTTTGCCTCCACGCCCGCAATGGTCCCCTGAAACACGCGTACCTGATCAGCGCAACCGTTCAGCGCGGCGTTTTCGATGGCATTCTCCACGGCCCATTCTTCAATGTCGAACGCCAGCGCATCGGCAGCACCCAGCTTGATGGCCAGGATGGCCAGGATACCCGTGCCACTCCCCACATCCAGCACCGACTTGCCCGCATGATCGAGGCCGAGCTGATGCTGCATCATCATGTGCGTGGTCTCATGATGCCCTGTCCCGAACGACATTTTGGGGTTGATGAGCAAATCATACGTAAACGACGGATCGGGCTCATGAAACGACGCCCGCACCCGCACCGATTGCTCCGCCGACGTACCCGACTCGGTTCGTACCTCGATGGGCTCGTAGTTCTGTTCCCACTCGGCGTTCCAGTTTTTCTTTTCCAGCGTCTGGGTCAGGTACGTGATCGGCGTCTGGCTGGCGTAGCGCGCTACCAGTTCATCGACCGCATCGGGCAAAAACGCATCCTCGGTGATGTAAGCGTTCAGGCCTTCGTCGGTTTCGACAAACGATTCAAAGCCCAGTTCGGCCAGTTCGGCGGTCAGGATGTCGGCGTAATCGGGCGAAAGCGTCAGTTGTACTTCAATGTAATTCATGCAATAAAGGTACGCCGACGCCCCGAAAGCAACGAACATTGGCCAGGTGGCGTATCCGAAGATACATTCACAGTTACTCACCAATCACTATGCGTTTTACACTGATTCTTGCTTGTCTGCTGGTCACTACCCTTACCTACGCTCAGGACAACATCATGCTCCGTTCGGGCGAAGAAATACCGGCGAAAGTGCTGGAAGTCAACCAGTCCGAGCTGAAATACCGCAAAACCGCCAACCCCGATGGCCCCATTTACACGGCCCCGCTGCGCGACGTTTTCCTGATCAAATACGCCAACGGCACCAAAGATGTGTTTGGCAACCCACCGGCCACGCGCCCGGCAGACGCAACCGCTCCGGAGGCTGGCCTCGATAAACTGCGCTACAATAGCCGCTGGTTCAACCGGCATTTCGAGGATGGACTGGGGCGGCGGCTCTCGATGCGCGACGCCGAAGAAGCCTTTCAGCGTCAACCCGACGCACTGACGGCCTTTGATCGGGGGCGGTCGCTACGTACTTGGTCGGCCATTACGGGGGGCACTGGTGTAGCCCTGATTGGCGTTGGTGCTGGATTGGCCCTATCGGATCGGCATGGCCCAATAGGTCGTGATCATACGGTGTTCAACCCTGGCCGGGACAACAACGGCCGACGGAACACCCATATCGGGGCCGCCGTGGCGGGCAGCGGAGTACTACTAGGAGTCGCCTCATTGTGGCTGAGCCATCGGGCGTCGGTGCAGTTCCGGCGCGCCGCCGATCGCTATTCGATCCGACCGGTATCGACCCTGCGCATAGCTCCCGCCAGTAAGGAACCAGGCCTTGGCTTGCTGCTGACACTCAATTGATGGAAACGCTAAACCTATAAGGTCTTAGACGGGGTCGCCTAGACGGGGTCGCCCAGACCTTATAGGCTTGAAGAGGCCTAGCTAAAATGGGCCTACACAGCGCCTTTTTCCTCATCCACTTCGGTGATGGTGTATCCAACGGCGTGTGAGCCGGGCGAGACATCGGCGTGAGCCCATTTGGCGTATTGCCGGGTAAAGGCTGCGCCGTAGTAAAAGATCAGCGAGCAGTAAAAGACAAACAGCAGCACCAGCGTGATAGCGCCCGCGCCGCCGTGCAAGGTACGGAGTTGGCCATACGTCAGCAGCCGGGTCAAGGTCCATTCACCCAGCAAAAAAAGAGCGCTCGTGACCCCTGCGCCCACCCGCACCGCCGAAGCGGGCACCCGCACGTCAGGGATGACGGTGAACAGCATGGCGAACCAAACAGCCATCACCACGAACGAGATCACAAACCGCAAAAAGCCAGGAACCTCGCTGATCGACTCCCAGGTTTCGGTAACGGTCGTGGGCGCATACATCGGTAGCGATAACCGCTGCACCAGCGTAGCAGACAACAGGAAAAGCAACCCCGACGCCAGGATAAGGCATAGCGCTACCAACCGATCTCTCAGCCCGTAAAGCACCGAGTGCCGCGCGGTGGCCTTCACATTCCAGAGCTGATTGAGCGAATTTTTCACCACGGCGAACAACGTCGTGGCACTGAGCAGCAACACCACAATGGTGATCGTCAATTCGATACGGTCCGTTTGGCGAGCCTGTAGGTGGCGCGAGATATCCTGAAGCTGCCGGGCACTTTGCGGACCAAACAATTCGGCCAACTGCCCAAATAATTGTCGGCTCATGGAATGATGCCGCGTGTTGACGAACGTACCCAGCACCTTGTTGAGAATCACCACGATAGACGGCAACGCGAAAAAGGCAAAGAAGGCCGTGGCACCCGCCATCCTGACCGGATCGTTGGCGCTGAAGTTGCTGAACGCCTGCCGAAAGAGGCTTAGATACGGAATGAATCGCTTCAACTGACGGTCTGTTTCTGCCGCTTGCGACAACGTACCTGATAGCTAGACTACAGCCGTCGAACAAGTCGGCCTGTGTTGGCATAACCCCCGCCACCGCCGTTTGTTAAATCACCACCGCGATTTACATCAACAAGCCCCACGCTGACCAGTTGGAACGGCTAGCGCGGGGCTTGGTATAATCCGGTGAACGTACCCAGCGTTATTCAGGTACGTAGCTCAGCAGTTGCCCCCCGGCTAAGAAATAAAGCCTATTGCCTAACCCCACACCATAGCTCAGATTCTGCGGCGAGTTCATTACTAACTTCCATTCATTGGGCGTTGGCGTAAACGAGATCAGCGAACCATTGAGGCCACCACCCTCACGAAAATTACCAATAATATACGCTCTATTATTGTGTACGAAAGCCTGCGATGCATTTGTCAGGTTAATGTCGGCAGTGGGCGTGGTGATGCGTTCCTCCAACGCTAAGTCAAGCCCTTTGCCATCAACCGTTTCCGTAGCCCTGAACGCCCATATGTCGCGGGCGATTCTGTCAGATATAATGCCTGGTCCCGCACGTAGCTTCTCGCCTCCACCTGTGTAAACACGATTGTTAAGCACAAAGCCAAACCCTCCTTGACGGAATACGCTGAAATAACGGTAGTTGTCATCATTGGCGTAGGGGATCGGCACTGTTGGCGTGATCGTCACCGTGCTTCGCCCCCAGCCAAGGCCATCGGTGTATGAGAAAGGCTCATTAGTGGTAGTTGTGGTGAGGCTCGATTGGCGATAGGTGCCGAACAGCAGCGTTCCCTTATTACCATATGTGAAGGTAGTAGCCCCCGTCAGACGAGCGAAATCTAGAAAACGATACTCGGGCGACTCAACCTGCTGCCATCTATCCGTAGTCGGGTCATACTGGTAAACATTCGGATTATACTTTTCAATACCCGTCACGTCCTCCGTTCCTGTCAGCGTACCTAAGGCAGCATATAACTTGTTGTTAACCACAAAAAAGTTGCTACTAGTAAGCGGTTCGCCCGGCAGATCTGCTTGCTGGGTAATCGCACCCGTACGCGGATCGATGGACACCAGACGTTTGAAACCTCGTCTGGTTGGGTCTGCTGCGCTCGGTGCTGCCTGTCCGGCATACAGTTTACCATTGAGCGTTACGAGAAAATAGCCAATATCCGGAGCGGAGCCGAGCGTTTGCCAGCTACCAGGCTGAGCAGCCGGGTCCTGAATGTGATCGCAGCCAGTTAGTAGCAGCGAGATAGTCAATACAAAAAAAAGTGAACGATAAATCATAACGTACCTGAGTTTAGGGCTTCATCCGGTAACGTCAGGATAGGTAAGTCACTCAAAGGCACATAATCTAGGTTTGTGTTTACCGAGTATAGTTGTCCGGTCTACTCTTGTTTCTTCTGGTACTGATTCGCGCGTTTATTTTGGGCGGCCAGCGTGGCCGTTTCCATAATGCGGTTCTGGCGGGTTTCGGGTCGTTTGGCATTGAGAATCCATTGCAGAATGCCCTGCTTTGCCGATTTAGGAAAAGCAGCAAAATGAACATCGGCGGGTGGATTCTCGGCCAATGCAACCTGAAGATCGTCGGGGATGATCAGCGCATCAACGGGGTTCAGCGCGTCCCACGTACCAGTTCGCTGAGCCAATTCAATCATTTTCAGCCCGGCGGGTGTCATCAGGCCTTCGTCGAGCAGTCGGGCCACCCGCGTTTTGTTCAGCGCACTCCAGTTACTTTTGGGCTTACGGGGCGAGTAATAGAGCATCGACCGGCCCTCGTCGTATTTGCTTGGTTTGCTGTCGATCCAACCGAAACACAAGGCTTCTTCCACCGCCTCGGCGTAGCTAAGCCGGGCCTTACCCGTGGCTGTCTTGTTGGTCAGTAACCACACGCCTTTCGCGCTTGTGTGGTTGGCCGCCAGCCAGTGGCGCCATAGCGCACGGTCATTGATCTCAACGATCTGAACACCATCTATATGGACCATAAGTGATTCGGTTTACTCCCTCAGCAAGTTCCTGACAACGTACCGGAAAAACAAAAAGGCAGCCTCTTTACAGAGACTGCCTTTGGGCAAACCTTATAGGTTTTGGACGGGGGCGCCCAGCCCTATAGGTTTTAATAATTACGCCGCCAGTACGGCTTCGGCCAGTACCAGTACGCGGTTCCGCAGCACTTCGACCACGCCACCGTCGACCGTGAGCGTTTGCTGTCCACTTGCCGTAACGATCGTCACCGGCCCACGATCCAGCGTGCTCACCAAGGGAGCATGGCCGTTTAGCACCTGAAATTGCCCTTCCGAGCCCGGAAACGTTACCGATGACGCCTCGCCAGAGAAAACCGACCGGTCGGGCGTTATGATGTCGAGTTGCATAGCTAATGAATAATGTACAGTGAATAATGTACAATGACCACTCGTATAGGCGCACTACTCAGTAGCGACAACCATTATACATTGTTCATTGTACATTATTCATTCAGTTCTACTGTCCTGCTTCTTTGATCAGGCGCTCACCTTTCACGACGGCGTCTTCGATGGTGCCGACCAGGTTAAACGCCGCTTCGGGCAGGTGGTCATATTTACCGTCGATGATCTCGTTGAAGCCTTTGATGGTGTCTTCGATGCTCACCAGTACGCCTTTCAGGCCGGTAAACTGCTCGGCCACGAAGAACGGCTGCGACAGGAAGCGCTGCACCCGGCGGGCACGGCTTACAACCAGTTTGTCGTCTTCCGACAGTTCTTCCAGACCCAGGATGGCGATGATATCCTGCAATTCTTTGTAGCGTTGCAGAATCTCTTTCACCCGCTGAGCGGTACCATAGTGCGCGTCGCCCAGTACCTCGGCGCTCAGAATCCGTGAGGTCGAGTCGAGGGGGTCAACGGCGGGGTAGATACCCAACTCGGCTACTTTCCGGCTCAATACCGTGGTGGCATCAAGGTGAGCAAAGGTCGTAGCCGGGGCGGGGTCAGTCAAGTCATCGGCAGGTACGTATACAGCCTGTACCGACGTGATCGAACCACGCTTGGTTGAGGTGATCCGCTCCTGCATGGCACCCATTTCGGTGGCCAGCGTGGGCTGATACCCTACGGCCGACGGCATCCGGCCAAGCAGCGCGGATACTTCGGAACCCGCCTGCGTGAAGCGGAAGATGTTGTCGATAAAGAACAGGATATCACGACCCTGCCCTTCGCCGTCGCCATCGCGGAAGTACTCAGCCACCGTCAGACCCGACAGGGCTACGCGGGCACGGGCTCCCGGCGGTTCGTTCATCTGACCGAACACGAAGGTTGCCTGCGACTTTTTCAGTTCATCGTAATCTACTTTGGTGAGGTCCCAGCCGCCTTCTTCCATGCTGTGCTTGAACGCATCACCGTATTTGATGATACCGGCTTCGATCATCTCGCGCATGAGGTCGTTCCCTTCACGGGTACGTTCGCCCACACCCGCAAACACCGACAGACCTTCGTAGGCTTTGGCGATGTTGTTGATGAGTTCCTGAATTAATACGGTTTTGCCCACACCAGCACCACCGAACAGACCGATCTTACCCCCCTTTACGTAAGGAGCCAGCAGGTCAATTACTTTGATACCCGTGTAGAGTACTTCGGTTGACGTAGCCAGGTCTTCAAAGCGGGGAGCCGCCCGGTGGATCGACGACCGCTTTTCGTTAGGCAGCGAGCCCAGACCGTCGATGGCTTCGCCTACTACGTTGAACAGACGGCCTTTGATGGCGTCACCGATGGGCATGGTGATGGGACCGCCGAGGTCAGTCACCTCCATACCCCGCTGCAACCCTTCGGTCGAGTCCATGGCGATGGCGCGAACGCGATCTTCGCCCAGGTGCTGCTGGCACTCCAGAATAACGACCTGACCATCGGGCCGGGTTACTTTCAGGGCATCGAGGATGGCCGGAATGCGAGACCCTTCGGCCTCGAAACTCACGTCCACAACCGGGCCGATCACCTGCGTAATCTTACCCGTATTGACTGCCGTTTCCGTAATCATTTGTTTATGACGTTCTTAAAATTGAAGCTATACTATCAGGCCGCAAAAGTAGGAATAAACAGGCTAAAACACAACTCGCTTTTAATCCTTTTTGGCCACCTTGCCGCGCCGAATGAATTGTCTGCAAGGTTTTTACGCCAAACAGCCGCCCAGGTGGCATTAAATCATTTTTGGACAAAACGTAGAGACCGGTACGCCGGTGCGCCAATCCTCCGCGTCTGGTCGTGCGCCCGCAACAGGCATCAACCCGCTGCCTCCTGGTAACCCTGCATGATTTGTTGCCAGCGCCTGAAAGACGCAAGGCATCGCGCCGCTACCTTTGCGGTATGGGAATTCGTTCAGTCTTCAGTAAACCACTGGCCCGTTGGGTACGTATGCGGCAGCAGGCGTGGCGCGAGCAACCCGGTGAGGCTCAGCAGCGTTGGCTACAACACCTGATCAAACGCGCCGCCACGACCCAGTTCGGCCGCGACCACCATTTTGCCGACATCCGCACCGCCGCCGATTTCCGACAGGCGGTGCCCATCCGGGATTATGAGGCGCTGAAGCCCTACATCGAACGCGTTACCGACGGGCAACCTGATATTTTGTGGCCCGGCAAACCAGCTTATTTCGCCAAGACATCGGGCACCACGTCGGGGACGAAATACATCCCGCTTACGGCCGAGTCGCTGCCCAACCACATCAACTCGGCCCGTGATGCGCTGCTGTGTTATGTGGAAGAAACCGGCAATTCGGCGTTTCTGGACAAGAAACTCATCTTCCTCTCGGGCAGTCCCGAACTCGATCAGAAAGCGGGTATCTACACCGGGCGGCTATCGGGCATCGTCAATCACCACGTCCCGGCCTACCTACGTTCCAATCAGCTCCCTTCTTACGACACCAACACCATCGACGACTGGGAAACTAAACTCGACCGCATCATCGACGAAACCATTGATCAGCCGATGTCGCTGATTTCGGGGATTCCGCCCTGGGTGCAGATGTACTTCGACCGGATTCAGGCGCGCACCGGCAAAGCCATCAAAGATGTGTTTCCCGATTTTTCGGTCTTCGTGTACGGCGGCGTCAACTTCGAACCGTACCGCGCCCGGCTGTTTGAGAGCATCAGCAAGCGCATCGACAGCATCGAAACGTACCCAGCCTCGGAGGGATTCATCGCCTATCAGGATACGCAGGACGCCGAAGGACTGCTGCTGCTGGCCGACAGCGGCATTTTCTTTGAGTTCGTGCCTGCCGACGAATATTTCTCGGAAAACCCGCGCCGCCTGACCATCGACGAGGTGGAACTGGGGAAAAATTACGCCGTGATCATCAACAACAACGCCGGCCTGTGGGGCTACTCGCTGGGCGACACGGTGAAGTTTGTGAGCTGTAACCCGCACCGCCTGCTCGTAACTGGGCGGATCAAGCATTTTATCTCGGCCTTTGGCGAACACGTCATCGGCGAAGAAGTCGAGAAGGCGCTCCAATACGCCATGCAGCAGCAGCCCGGCACCGAAGTCGTCGAGTTTACGGTGGCCCCAATGGTATCGCCCACCGAAGGCCTACCCTACCATGAATGGCTGATCGAGTTTGCTCAGCCGCCCAGAGATGCGGTCCGTTTCGCCACCGATCTCAACACGCGCCTGGCGGAGTTGAACGTGTATTACGAAGACCTGATGACGGGCGCCATTCTGCGCCCGCTTGTGCTCACCCCCCTGCCACGCGGCGCGTTCCAGCAGTTTATGAAAAGCCAGGGCAAGCTGGGTGGGCAGAATAAAGTCCCCCGCCTCAGCAACGACCGCGCGCTGGCCGACGGGCTATTGGCAATCCAGCCGAGCTAATCGACTGGCGATCAATAGCCGTAATCTTTGATCGGCTTAATGTCGTAATAAGCGCGAATCTCTTCGATGGGGGGCGTTTTGAGGGGCCGGACCACGCGGAATCCGCAGAACGAGGCCGAGGTCATCCACCAGTCCGATTTGGGACTTTGCGGGTCGATCACCTTCCAGGCCGGGTCAGAGGGCGTGCGGGCAGCCGAGCGCAGAATGGCCGGGTCGTCGTCCCACGAGCCACCACGTACGCTGTTGGGGTACAGCTTGGTGCGGGGCGCGTACGCCTCGTTGACAGTCCCTTTCGCCACTTTGGCGTAATAATCGGCCACGTATTCATCCTGAGTCCACTCCATCACGTTGCCATGCATATCGTGCAGGCCGAATTTGTTCGGCTTTTTGGTGCCGATCTTTTTGTAGCTACCAGCGCTATTACCCTTATAAACAGCATATTGCCCCAGCAGCTTCATGTCGGCCCCAAAGGAATAAGGCGTAGTGCTCCCCGCCCGGCAGGCATATTCCCATTCAGCCTCGGTGGGCAATCGGTAAAACAGTCCCGTCTTGTCGTAGAGCCAGGCACAAAACTTGACCGCGGCGTAGTGCGTCATGTTGATGGCCGGATAGCCCGACCGCCCCATGCCGAACGACATATCCACATAGGATGGACTCGGCCGGGTAGTGGCATCGGTTTTGCTCAGGTCTGCCCCGTCGGGGTAGCGGGCCGCCATCGCTTTCTCGATGGTTTTGGTGGTAAACAAATCGTAGATGTCCCAGACCACTTCGAACTTGCCCATCCAGAACGGTTCGATCGTCACCTTATGCTGCGGTCCTTCATCGGCTTTCCGGCCTTTCTCGGTGGCGGGGCTACCCATCAGGTACGTGCCGCCGGGGATAGCTACCATCGGGTACGTCTGGTTGCTACCGGTGATGATTTGGGTATACGACGCAAAATCGGTCGATTGAGCGGTTACCTGTTGAAGGGTCAGTGTATAAAAGAAGAAAGCGAAAAGGCGTTTCATGCGGCAATGATTATCGGACACTAGTTCGTTGAGGGAAGACACGGCACAGGCTGAATTACCTCATCGAACGGACACTACGCTAATTTTGCTTATTTAATTACAATTTATTAACAGAATAATTGTATTATTAGCATAAATTGCGCCTATTCACATCCAACCAACTAAGGCTATGGCAAAATGTGTTTTTCTTGACCGAGACGGGGTCCTCAATGAAGACCGTACCGACTACGTGTATCGGGTCGAGGATTTTGTTATACCCGATGGCGTAGTCGAAGGGCTGCGGCAGTTGAAAGCGGCTGGCTATCTGCTCATTGTCATTACCAATCAAGCAGGCATTGCCAAGGGCCTCTATACCCGCGACGACGTGATGCGCTGCCACAACTACCTGCAGGAACAGTGCGGCCACCTCATCGACGACATCTATTACAGCCCCCACCATCCCGACTACGACACGCGCTCGCTCACCCGCAAGCCCGATTCGCTGCTGCTCGAAAAAGCGATTGCCAAGTATAATATCGACGTTAATCAGTCGTGGATGATCGGCGACGCCCCGCGTGATATGTATGCCGGCAAGCGCGTCGGGGTTCGTACTGTGCATGTGCGGCACACGCCCACTCAACCCGCCGTTGGCGATTGGGAAGCGCAAAGCCTGCTCGACGCGTCGAAGCGCGTGGTGGATACGGCATCGTAGAGCCCAAACCGTGCACGGTCTGCCTGCCGCTGCGGGCTCTACGGATTCCCTATTCCTGCTCCAACTTATCCACTAGCCGGTTGAATTCGGCTACGTATTCGTCGTAATAAGCGCCGGTGCCGGGGCCTGAGAAGCCGGTATGGATGTGGCGCACCTGCCCTTTTTTATCCAGAAAAATTGTCGTCGGGAAGGCCACCACCCGGTTGAGGGCCGGTAAGGCTTTTGACGCTTCGGCCTTGTCGTTGGTGCCAGCCAGCAAAACGGGGTACGTCACCCCGAACCGCTCGGCCATCCGCTTGATTTTCGGCCCCGACTCCGTCAGATCAGCCGTTTTTTCAAACGCCAGCCCAACCACTTCAACCTTTCGGCTGCGATTCTTGGCGTACCAAGGCGCCAGGAATCGGGTTTCGTCCATGCAGTTAGGGCACCACGTACCCAGAATCTGCACCACGGTCACCTTACCCTTGAAGCGGGGGTCGTTCAGCGACAGAATCTTACCCTGCGCATCGGGAAACGTAAACATAAAGGCCTGACCCGGTTTCACAAACGTCAGTTTGCCCGGATCGGGCAGGGCGGCATTGGGTTCAAGGCGAGCCGTCCAGGTTTCGCGGTAGGTTGGCCCCGAATGAAACACGCCCGTCATGGTCTGCTCGGCACTGGCCTGGGGCTTCGTCAATTTGGCTTTGAACAGAAACGCATGCGTGCCATCGAAACACGACAAAAACAGGCTGTCGCCAAAGACGTTGCCGGCCAGATAGCGGTAATCGCCGGTGGGTGTCAGGAACGTACCTGACACGGTGCCGTTCTGCTGCGAAAACACCCCCACGGCAATGGTGGTATCGCCCTCGGTAGCCCGGAAGAGCGTCTGCCATTTGCCCGTCACGGTTCGCGACGCCGACTGCCCCGCCGACGTACCTGAGCGCGGCGCAAACCGAAAAGCCTGCCCAAACTGCGCCGTAAACGGCACGATCTGGTACTGATTGCCGGTGCGGCGTTTCCGCCAGACGCCCGTCATCCGGTCACCGTTTACGCGACCCACCAGTTCCGATTCAAACACCAACATGGGGATGTGGAGCGAATCGTTCTGAACGTAGGCCTCGTCCATAGCCAGCCGTTCGGTGCCGTTGATGGCATGAACCGTGTATCGGCCCGCCTCCGCGGCGGGTTGAATGTCGAGCCCAAAGGGCAACTCGCCGCCACTGGTTTGCAGCGTGGCGCGCCAGGTGCCGGTTTTCAGCGCTGGAGCCGACTGGCAATTCACCAAAAGAGGCACAAGAAAGAAAAACGTCAGGTAGCTGAATCGGAAAGTCATGCGTCGATGGCGGTGGCACAGAGCCGTTTTGCAGTTCGGAATAGCAACGCAGAAAGGCCATTCGCTCGTTCCTGCCCCTGCTGATCGGAAATCGATTAAACCTTGCCGACCTGTAACTGTCCTTAGTCATCAATCATACTGTTAACGAATCATTTATGAAAACGATAGCTACTTTGCTGCTGCTGACCATTTGTCTGGGTTGTGCAACGACCCGATTCAACACCAATACGGATCGCGGTACGTTGCCTGAGTTTAGCCGGATTTTGGTGGTATCGAAAGTGCCGCTACAGAAGCGGGACTATATTTTCCAGTACCTCACCGCTTTCCCGATCGAGTACGAAGTCTGCGCCATTGAAGCCAGCGTATTGGCGTTCGGCAACCCAGATTCTCTGGTTCGGGAAAAGATAAAGCAGTGTGACAGTCAGGTTATGCTGACCATCCAGCCTTATAATGACTTTGTATCGGGTACGGGGAAATATGCCACGGGGTACAGCGAATTTCTAGTTGAGATGACCGACCTCGCCACGAACAAACCCTTCTGGAAGTCGATTGCCGTCACTGCCGGAGGCAGTTGGCCCAACGTTGGGGAAACGGTAAGGCAACTTCGTCGGGACGGCGTCATTACGGGCAGTCTACGAGCAGCGGACGTGATGACACCGGCCTCACGCTAATTTCCGTTCGCCATTCGGCCAGTTTCGTTAAGTTTGTGTAGGGCTTTTGTTGCCCACCCTGCCCACAAATGACGACGGACTACCACCAGCCCGTGATGCTGGCTGAATGTATAGACGGCCTTGCGCTGAAACCCAACGGCATCTACGTCGACGTGACGTTTGGTGGCGGCGGACACAGCCGGGCTATTCTCGATGAACTGGGCCCCGGCGCCCGCCTCCTGGCTTTCGATCAGGACCCCGATGCGCGCGCCAATGCCGCTGCCCTTAACGATCCCCGCCTGACCTTCATTGCGGCTAATTTCCGCAACCTCAAACGGTATCTGCGCTTGTATGGCGTGAAACAGGTCGACGGCATCTTGGCCGATCTGGGTATTTCGTCGCACCAGATCGACACGCCCGAACGCGGTTTCTCGACCCGCTTCGAGGCCGACCTCGACATGCGCATGAACCAGCAGGGCGACCTCACGGCGCGGCAGGTGGTGAACACGTACCCAGAGGCTGATCTGCACCGGATTCTGGGCATGTATGGCGAACTGACCAACGCCCGCACGGCTGCCAATGCCATCACGTCGGCCCGCGCCAATCAGCCACTCAACACAATCAACGACCTTAAAGAAGCCCTCAAACGCTGTGCGCCACGGGGCAAGGAGAACAAGTATTTCGCGCAGGTCTTCCAGGCGCTTCGCATTGAAGTCAACGATGAGTTGAAAGTGCTGGAAGAGTTTTTGGAACAAGTGCCCGACCTGCTAGCGCCCAATGGCCGACTGGTGGTGATGAGCTACCACTCGCTCGAAGACCGGCTGGTGAAGAACTTCATCAACAAAGGCAAATTTTCGGGTGAGGTCGAGAAAGACCTATTTGGCAACGAGATCAAACCGCTGCACGGCGTTACGCGCAAACCCATCGAGGCCACGCCCGACGAAATTACCCGCAACCCCCGCGCCCGCAGCGCCAAGCTGAGAATAGCGGAAAAAGCGGAGGACGGAGGAAAGCGAAAGGAATAGCCCTTTCTCGCCTTCTTTCATTCTCCTCCCTTTCCTTCATCCCCCTTCCTATGGCCCTCAACACCTTCAAACACCAGCCGCCGCCCAAGCCGGTGCGCCGCAAACGGAAGCCCAACCGCATTGCCACGTGGATCAATGAGGTGATTGGTTTCGACCGGCTGTTCGGCTCCGATAATGCCTGGCCGATTCGTAACATCAACCGCATTTTGTGGGTGACGTTGCTGCTGATGCTCTACATCGGCCTGAACCACAACGCCGAACGACTGGTACGGCGCATCCACCGCACCCGCACCGATGTCGACGAGTTGCGCGCGCAGGCGACCACGCTCGAAGCCGATCTGGCCCGTAGCAGCAAACAATCGGAAATCAGCAAACGCGTCTACGCCGACAGCCTCGTCGACAGCCAAACGCCACCTATCAAATTAATTGTGAATGAGTAATTTCAAATGAATGATGTATGATGAATAATGTACAATGAATGGGCTATGAGTCAATCCGTTCGGCTAGCAAACCCAGTATACATTGTTCATTATACATTATTCATTCTCCACCCTCTCCCATGAACATCAAAGAAGAATTCCTGAACCGATCGCGGCACGCCTTCTTTGCACTGGTGTTGCTGGGCGTAGCGATCCTGGGTCGGCTGGTATACATGCAATACTTTGCCACCTTCAAGAAGAAGGGCGAAACAGAAGCCAAACTCTGGAGCCAGCGCATCGAAGGCTTTCAGATCCGGCAGGATACGTTGCGGGCCAAACGGGGCGACATCTACGCCCGCGATGGTAGTCTGCTGGCAACCTCGCTCCCAACCTACGAAGTGGGCATCGACCCGCGTGTGGCCAAGGAAGACTATTTCAACGCCAAAGTCGATTCGCTGGGGCTGGTGATGTCGGCCATTTTTCGGGACAAATCGGCCCGCGAATACACCAGTCTGGTGCGGGCCGCGCGCCAATCGGGCCGAAAATACCTGCTGCTCAACCGGCGGCGGGTGTCGTTTCAGGAGCGGCAGGAGCTGTTGAAATGGCCTTTTTTCCGAAAAACCAAAAAGCTGTCGGCGCGGGGCGGTGGGCTGCGGGCCTATTACGAGCGCTACCACCCCTACGGGCAGATGGCCTTGCGAACGGTGGGCGACCTGAACCCGAAAAACGGACAGGGGCAAATGGGCCTCGAGGCCTCATTCCAGACCGCGCTGGCCGGTAAAAACGCCGTTGGGCTGGTCGAAGTACTGGCTGGCGGCGTGAAGAAGCCCGTCGACGATGGCCCCGACATGAAACCCGAACCCGGCCTCGACCTGTACACGACGATCGACGTCAATTTTCAGGACATTGCCGAAACCGCGCTGAAAGGCGCGTTGGAGCGCTACAACGCCGACCGGGGCAGCGTAATCGTGATGGAGGTACAGACGGGCGAAATCCGGGCGTTGGCCAACCTCACCCGGCAAAACGGTGGGTACGTCGAAAACTTCAACCACGCGCTGGCGGGCCGCACCGATCCGGGTAGCACTTTCAAGCTGGCGACCATGATGGCCCTGCTGGAAGAAAAAGCCATCTGGCCCGGCAAGATGATTCACACCGGCGACCGGGCCGTGCGCTACCACGGCGTTGAAGTGGCCGACTCGAAAGGCGGCGCGTCAGGCAGCATTACGGCACAGCAGGTGTTTGAAAAGTCATCGAACGTGGGCATCCACATGATGATGGCGAGCTACTTCTACAGCCGTCCCGACCTGTATTGTCGCTACCTGCGGCAGTTCCGGCTCAACAAACCCACGGGCATCCACATGCGCGGCGAGGCGCCCCCCGTTATGCGCAACCCCGACATGAAAGGCTGGAGCAAAACGTCGCTCACCTTCATGTCGTACGGCTACGAAATGCAGCTGACGCCCCTGCAAATGCTGACGTTCTACAACGCGGTGGCCAACGATGGGCGCTGGGTACGTCCGATGCTGGTGAAACAGGTGAAACTGGCCGGTGAAGTCATCGAAGAGACCGCGCCCTATGTAGCGCCCGAACCGATTGCCAAACCCGAGACGATCCGGCTGGTGAAAAACATGCTTGAAGGGGTTGTTGACCACGGCACGGCCCGCAACATCCGAAACCCCAATTACAAGATCGCGGGGAAGACCGGCACCGCGCAGAAAATCGTCAACGGGCTTTACCAAAAAGGGCGGTACTATACGTCATTCATTGGCTATTTCCCCGCCGACCACCCCAAATACACGATCCTGACGATGGTGGATAACCCGCACGGCGAAAACGTCAATCTGCTCTATGCGGGTAGCGTGTCGGCCCCCGTCTTTAAAGAAGTGGCCGACCGGATTTACAGCTACGACATCGACATCCACGCGCCCATGCGCCCGCGCCGTGCCGAGCGCCCCGCCCGGTTCAGCCCGCAACTGGCCAATGCCGGGTATGCCGAAGACCTCCACACGATCAGCACCGAACTGAACCTCGACAGTCAGCCCGCCGCCGAAGGCTGGGTACGTCGGCGCGAGGGGGGTAGCTGGCAGAGCGTACCGGCGCGGAAAGACCGCATCCCCGACGTACGCGGCCTCACCCTGCGCGACGCCCTGCCCCTGCTCGAAAACCGGGGGCTGCGCGTAGCCGTGCAGGGCCGGGGCAAAGTACAGGAGCAATCGCTTGAGCCAGGCATCGCACTCGCCAACAACCGGCAGATCGTACTGACGTTACAGTAAGGCCTGACGCAATCGATCTTGCCGATAAAGCCGTAATTTTGGTTTATGGAAACGCCATCACCCGCTATTGACCAGCTAGAGCACTTACCCGGGCACATTCGCGATACACTCGCGAAGGTCCGGCAAGAGTTAATAGCCTTTTACGGTGATCAACTTAAGCGAATTATTCTGTTTGGATCGTATGCTCGGGGTGATTTTCATGAGGACTCTGACCTCGACATTATGCCCGTTGTGAGTGGGACATCAGTACTGGACCTCAAAAAGGAAGGCCTCTTCCAGCTAGCTTACCGGCACTTTGAGCAAGACCGCATTCGCGTTTCGTTTGTGCCATCGTTGATGAGCCAATTTGTCGAAGCAGAAACCTTCCTGCTCATGTTTGTTCACAAAGACGGTATTGACCTGTGAAGGAACGTGTAGCCCGATGGCTGGCCAAAGCGGATGATAGTTTAGAATCTGCTCAACTGCTCCTCAATAAAGCTCATATAGCAGGCGCTGTCAACCGGGCCTATTACGCCATGTTCGACGCTTTCCGTACGCTTCTGTTTGTTGAGAGCGTGTTTACTAATTTTGGTTGAGTAATACCCCACTACAGCCCTGTTCAGTACTTGCGTATTTTATTGAATGACGAATCCAACTCCTAAACGCCGACTGGCCATTCTGGGCTCGACAGGCTCCATTGGCACCCAGGCGATCGAGGTCGTACAGGCCCACCCTGATCAGTTTTCGGTGGAAGTCCTGACGGCCAACCACAACGCCGACCTCCTGATTGAACAGGCCCGGCTGGTGCAACCCAACGTGGTGGTCATCTGCGACGAAACCCGCTACGACACCGTTTTTTCGGCCCTCGACCCGCTGGGCATCAAAGTCTACGCCGGCCTCAACTCCATTGCCTCTGTCGTGCAGATGGACAGCGTCGATATGGTGCTGACGGCGATGGTCGGCTATGCGGGTCTGCTGCCCACTATTAAGGCCATCGAAGCGGGCAAACCCATTGCGCTGGCCAACAAAGAAACGTTGGTGGTAGCGGGCGAACTCATCACCCGGCTGGCAGCCCAACGCGGCGTCAATATATACCCCGTCGATTCAGAGCATTCGGCCATTTTTCAGTGCCTGGTGGGTGAGTTTCACAATCCCATTGAGAAGATTATCCTGACGGCGTCGGGTGGGCCGTTCCGGGGCAAAGACCGGACGTACCTGGAAACTGTCACGAAGGCACAGGCGCTGAAACACCCCAACTGGAGCATGGGCGCCAAAATCACCATCGATTCGGCTACGCTGATGAACAAGGGGCTGGAGGTCATCGAGGCTAAATGGCTGTTCAACCTGCGGCCCGATCAGATCGAGGTGGTGGTGCATCCGCAAAGCATTATTCATTCGCTGGTGCAGTTTGAAGACGGTAGCCTCAAGGCACAGCTGGGCCTGCCCGACATGAAGCTGCCTATTCAATTTGCACTTGGTTACCCCAATCGGCTAAAATCCGACTTCCCACGTTTTAACTTTGCCAATTATTCGTCGCTAACCTTCGAGCAGCCCGACCTGGGTACGTTCCGTAACCTGCAACTGGCGTTTGATGCGCTGGAACGGGGCGGTAACATGCCCTGCATCATCAACGCCGCCAACGAAGTGGCGGTTGATGCCTTCCTGCACGACCGGGTTAGCTTTCTGGGTATCTCCGATGTTATCGAGGCCGCGATGCAGCAGGTCTCGTTTGTGGCTAACCCCACGTACGACGACTACGTGGCCACCGACAAAGAAACCCGCCGGCTAGCGACCGAAAAACTTGGGAGTTTTGTTTAAAAAATAGCGTTTGGTAGCTGGTAACTGGCAAGTTTGCCGCATCAAACGGGAGACGTCAACCGTCAAACGGATTTCATGGAAATAGCAATTATGGTTGGTCAGCTGTTGCTGGCCCTTTCAATTTTGGTTGGTCTGCATGAGTTGGGCCACTTATTGGCAGCGCGTCTGTTCGGGATGCGCGTTGAACAGTATTTCATCGGGTTCCCGCCCAAGGTGGTCAGCATCCGGCGGGGCGAGACCGAATATGGCCTCGGTGCCATTCCGCTGGGTGGCTTCGTGAAAATTTCGGGCATGATCGACGAATCGCTCGACACGGACCAGATGAATCAGCCGCCTAAACCCTACGAGTTTCGGGCCAAACCCGCCTGGCAGCGTTTGGTGGTGATGATGGGCGGTATCATCGTCAACATCATTACGGGTATCACCATTTTTGTGGCGCTGATTTACAGCCTCGGCAGCACCTACATCTCGACCCGCGACGCCAAATACGGCATTGTGGCCCTCGAATACGGGCAGCAGATCGGCTTAAAAACCGGTGACCGGATCGTCGAAATCAACGGAAAATCATTCGACAACATCGCCGAGGTAACCAGCCCCGACGTGCTGCTCGGCCACAACAGCTATTACACCGTCGAGCGACCTAACGCCTCAGGTACGTTGGAACGGGTGCGCGTCGACGTACCCAACAACATGGCTGAGCGCTTTTCGAGCAAAGAGGCGGCCAGTCAGTTCATCGCCCCTATTTTCCCTTTCTCGGTATCTGAAGTACAGCCCGGCTCCCCCGCCGACAAGGCAGGCCTGAAAGCCGGTGACCGCATCACGAGCGTCAACGATCAGCCTACGGCCTTCTTCCATGAAGTGCAGCAGGGTATTCGGGCCAACAAGGGCAAAGTGATTACGCTGGGCATTCAGCGGGGCAATCAGTCGCTGACGATTCGGCCGATGGTTTCGCCGGAGGGTACCATCGGTTTCTTCCAGAAATCGGAACTGAAAGAAACCCATGTTGACTACACGTTTGGCGAGGCGCTGAGTAAAGGCACCAAGCAGGCCTTCGGTGTGATCTACGATAATATCCGTGGGTTTGGCAAAATCTTCAAGGGCGAAGTGTCGGCTTCGAAGGCCATCAGCGGCCCCGTAGGCATTGCCAAAATGTTTGGCGGCGTGTGGGACTGGACGCGCTTCTGGTCGCTGGCGGGCCTGCTGTCGATGGCGCTGGCCTTCATGAACGCACTGCCCATTCCGGCACTCGACGGCGGGCATGCGACCATCCTGCTCTATGAGATGATCTCGGGCCGTAAGCCATCCGACAAGTTTGTGGAGGGTGCGCAGCGGGTAGGCATGGTGTTGTTGCTGGGCTTGATGGCCTACGCCTTCTTTATCGACATTTTCCTGAAGTAAACGTGAGCCGAAACGAGCAGAAACGACAGGGACAAACCTATCTGTCAGGGTTATTCTTTGGTGCAGCGGGCAGCGGCGACCATGGCTCAAGGCTTGCCAGCGTCATGGCCGGAGGCGCCCTGTGTTTTCTGCTCGTTTCACTGGTTGCCTTCGTCGCGCATCCGTTTCATACCAGCCTCACCCAGATTCAGTACGACGCCAAAAACCAGGCGTTTGAGGTGAGTTTCCGCGTTTTTACCGACGATTTGGAAACCGCTCTAACGAAAGAAAATAACGGGAATAAGATCCACTTACAGGATCAGAAACACGACCGTTTAATTGAAAAGTACATTCGTAAGCAGTTTATTATTGCCGACGCGCAGCGAAAGCCTAAGGTCTTAACGTACATTGGGTATGAGCCGGAAGGTGATGCCCAGTGGATTTATTTTGAACTACCGGGGCAATCACCCGACGGGCTGAAAAACGTGGTCATAAAGCATACGCTATTGATGGATTTGTTCGATGATCAAGTCAATTTGGTCAACCTGCAAAGCAGCCAGCAGAAGAAAACGATTGTCTTCCGAAACAATCAGCCCGTTCAGGCAGTATCGCTTTGACAAGCCCACGGCGTTTTCGCCCTAAGTGACCTTGTTACAGCCCGTTTAGCCAGCCAAAAGAGTTACGAATCCGCGTTCTGGCATGTTGCTTGTCCTGTATACCCCCTGCACTTCTCAACCATAAAGAAACCCACTGCGTGCACTTTTCACTGCCTTTTTGGCAGGATACATTATGATATTATCAAGTGATTTGGCTTCAGGTCTGTTTTTGGCAGATACAGATTTAGACAGTCTGGAAATGATTCCACTCGGTTCGCCCGACGGCGACGATCTGGATTACGAAATGCCCGAACATTTACCTATTCTGCCCGTTCGAAATACGGTTTTGTTTCCCGGAGTGGTGGTGCCTGTCACGGTTGGGCGGCAAAAATCAATCCGGCTGGTCAAGAAGGCTTATAAGGGTAACCGCATCATCGGGGTGGTGGCGCAGAATAATCAGCAGAAAGACGAGCCCACGCCCGACGATCTGTACCGCATCGGCACGGTCGCCTACATCATTAAGATGATCACCCTGCCCGATGGCAACATCACGATTATCATTCAGGGTAAAAAGCGGTTTGAAATTCAACGGATCGAGCAGGAAGACCCCTTCCTGACGGCAACGGTTCGTCAGATCGAAGACTCCTTCCCGAGCGCCCATAAAAAAGAAGGCAAAGCGCTGTTGCAGTCGCTGAAAGAAGCGGCCTACAAGATCCTGCGCCTCAACCCGGAGATTCCGCAGGAAGCCCGCATCGCGCTCGACAACATCGAAAGCCCAATCTTCCTGCTGCATTTCCTGTCGTCGAACATCAACGCCGAAGTATCGGATAAGCAGCAGCTACTGGAAAAACTGGAAGGTGTTCAGCAGGCGCAATTGCTGCTCGAATATTACCTGAAGGAGGTGCAACTGCTGGAACTGAAACGCGAGATTCAGAGCAAAGCCAGCCTCGACCTCGATCAGCAGCAGCGCGACTACTACCTGCGGCAGCAGATGAAAGTGCTGCAGGATGAGCTGGGCATGGACAACCCCGATCGTGAGCTGGAGCAGATTCGGGTGCGGGCCAACCAGAAAAAGTGGCCGCAGGCCGTGCGCGAGCATTTCGAAAAAGAACTCAGCAAGCTGCAACGCAGTAACCCGATGGCCCCCGAGTATCCTGTCACGATGAACTACATCGAACTGATGGTCGATCTGCCCTGGGGTGAATACACGAAAGACAATTTTGACCTGAAACGCGCCCAGAAAATCCTCGACGGCGACCATTTTGGGTTGGAAAAAGTGAAGGAGCGGATCATCGAATACCTGGCCGTTCTTAAGCTGAAAAACGACATGAAAGCCCCCATCCTGTGCCTCTACGGGCCTCCGGGCGTAGGGAAAACATCGCTGGGCCGGTCGGTTGCCAAGGCGTTGGGCCGCAAATATTCGCGCATGGCCCTCGGCGGGGTGCACGACGAAGCCGAAATACGGGGTCACCGCAAGACCTACATCGGCGCCATGCCGGGCAAGATCGTGCAGAACATTCGCAAGTGCGGGGCCTCGAACCCGGTCTTTATTCTCGACGAGATCGACAAAGTGAGCAGCGACTTCCGGGGCGACCCGTCGTCGGCACTGCTGGAGGTGCTTGACCCCGAGCAGAACTCGACGTTTGTCGACAACTACCTCGACGTTGAGTTCGACTTGTCGAAATGCCTGTTCATCGCCACGGCCAACTCGCTCGACACCATCCACCCCGCCCTGCGCGACCGGATGGAGATCATCGACATTACGGGCTACACGGTGGAAGAGAAAGTGCAGATCGCCAAGAAGTACCTGATTCCGAAACAACGCCGCGAACACGGTTTGAAAACCAAGGATTTGCAGTTCGATGATAAGGCAGTGCTACGGATCATCGAAGGTTACACAAGGGAGTCGGGGGTGCGGAGCCTCGAACAGAAAATTGGTTCGCTCGTCCGTAAAATTGCTAAGTCGATCGCCCTGGAAGAGCCTTATCAGCATCAGGTACGTCCCGCCGACGTGACCAAGCTGCTCGGCCCCGAAATTTTCGATAAAGACCTGTATTCCGACGACGACATCGCCGGGATCGTGACGGGCCTGGCCTGGACACAGGTTGGCGGCGAGATTTTGCTCATCGAAAGCAGCCTCAGCCGGGGCAAAGGCGTGCTGACCCTGTCAGGGCAACTGGGCGACGTGATGAAAGAGTCGGCGATCACGGCTCTCTCCTATCTGAAAGCCCACGCCGACGACTTGGGCATCGATTACCGCATTTTCAACAACTACGACCTGCACGTACACGTACCGGCGGGCGCCGTGCCCAAAGATGGCCCCTCGGCGGGGATCACGATGGTCACGTCGATGGCGTCGATTTACACGCAACGGAAGGTTCGTCCCTTTGTGGCGATGACCGGCGAGGTAACCCTGCGCGGCAAAGTACTGCCGGTGGGTGGTATCAAAGAGAAAATTCTGGCGGCCAATCGGGCGGGCGTTCGTGAGATTATCCTTTGCTCGAAGAACCGCAAAGACATCGAGGAGATCAACCCGGCGTACGTGAAAGACCTGACGTTCCACTACGCCGATACGGTCGATCAGGTGCTGGCGATTTCGCTGTTGCCTAATCAGGTGAGCCGACCGCTGAAGTTTATCCTGCCCGAGGAAAAACCGGAGCCGGCGATGAGTCAGTCATAAGCACACTGTGTTATCACAAAAGCCCGCCTGGTTGTCCAGACGGGCTTTTGTGCACCACCAACGTACCTGAACGGACCTATTCGGCCCGGCTCAGGTCGGCGTGCTGATAGGTACTGGCGGCATGTACCAACACCGGCTGACTGGCCGGGCCCGTGCGGGTGGTGCGGGTTGACGTGAACACCAGATCGAACTCGACTTTCCGGCTGTTGAACGTGTACGTGGTCGTGATCAGGCTTTCACCCACCGAAAATTGGGAAACAATCCGATTGCCCATCTGCGTGGCCGACAGCACAACGCCGTCCTTTTCATCGATCTGGCAAATTCCTTTTACCGGGTCAATGATCACCAGTTCGTAATTGCGGGCGGGCTGATCGCCGTATTTGATGTAAAACGCATATCGATTGGGCCGGCCCGGCAACGAATCGATGGTCAGTTTCATCGGAATTTTCTGAGGCTGTTTGGCCCCCGACGTACTGGCGTAGAGCGTGCCCTGCCATACGCCGAAGTGGCTTTGCGGAAAAACAACCTGGGCCTGTACGCCCGAAATACCTATACCCAAAAGAAGGAGAAGAAGGCAGACAATACGCATGATCTGAACGGTGTTGGAAGGAATTGGCGAGTGGACTAAATAGGCTGGAAAGATACTCAGTAGCTAACAAAGTTGTCACATGCGAAAACACGGGAATAAGCCATCTTAACAGGCAGATTCTGTATTTTTGTCTAGCGTCGCCAACGTTCGGCGCGATAAACTGCCCTATTCTGCTTCATGAATAAACTATCTCTCTGGTTAGCCGCCACAGCGCTGGCTACCAGCCCGGCAATGGCCGTGTCGCCCCCCGTTAAGCCCGCGCCCCAAAAGCCCGGTGCCCCCCGCGACGAACGGAAGTACATCGACCCGAAAAACATGGACACCAATGTGCGGCCGGGCGATGATTTCTACCAGTATGCCAACGGGGCCTGGTTGAAAACCAACAAAATTCCGGCGTCGAAAACGTCGTGGGGTAGCTTCAACGAGCTGCGTGAAAAGAGCGTCGAGGCCATGCGCAGCCTGCTGGAAGAAGCCGCCCGTAACCCAAAGAAAAGCCGTCTTCAGCAGATGGTGGGTGATTTCTACGCCAGCGGTATGGACAGCCTCACCATTGAAAAGCGGGGCTGGGACCCACTCAAGCCCGATTTTGCCCGGGTTGACAAGCTCAAAAATATGACCGACGTGCTCAACGAGCTGGCCTACCAACGGAAACAGAGCAACGGCATGCTGTTCAGCTTCTTCGTGGGACAGGACCGGAAGAACGTCAACAAATACCTGCCGCAATTTGGTCAGGGCGGCACGACCCTGCCCGACCGCGACTATTACCTGAAAAACGATCCACGCAGCACCAAAATCCGCGACGCTTACCGCGACCACCTCACTAAGATGCTGACGCTGGTGGGCGACCCGCAGCCCGCGCAGAACGCCGACAAGGTGCTGCAACTCGAAACGGCGCTGGCCCAGGCGCAGATGGCCCGCGTGGAGATGCGCGACCCGTACAAGACGTACAATAAACTGACCGTCAAAGACTTCGACAAGATCACGCCGCACATCAACTGGGTCGATCAGATGAACCGGTTTGGCGTGAAAGGGCAGGATACCGTGCTGGTGGCCAACCTCCGTTTCTACAAAACGGTGGATAGCCTGCTGGTCGCCACGCCGATCAACGACCTGAAAACGTACATGCGCTGGAATCTGCTGAAAGGCGCGGCGCCCTACCTGAGCTCGCCGTTCGTGAAGCAAAATTTTGCCTTTACCCGCGTGCTGACCGGCCAGAAAGAGCAAACACCCCGTTGGCAGCGGATGAGTGGGCTCATCGACGGTACACTGGGCGACCTGCTGGGTCAGCTGTACGTGCAGCAGTATTTCAAGCCCGAAGCCAAGCAGCGGATGATGGTGCTGGTCGATAACCTTGAAGCATCGTTCAAAGAGCACATCAACGGGCTGGAATGGATGAGTGCCGATACCAAAAAGAAAGCACTCAATAAACTGGTGTCGTTCAAGCGTAAGATCGGTTATCCCGACAAGTGGAAGAATTACGACGGTGTCGTGGTCAAGCGTACCGATTTCTTCGGGAACGTCGAAGCGGCCGGTCAGTGGAGCTACAACTACATGATCAACCGCCTCGGCAAACCCGTTGATCGCACCGAATGGGGCATGACACCGCCGACCGTGAATGCCTACTACAGCCCCGTCAACAACGAAATCGCGTTTCCGGCGGCCATTCTTCAGTTTCCGTTCTTCGACGCCAACGCCGATGATGCCGTCAACTACGGCGGTATCGGTGCCGTAATCGGCCACGAAATGACGCACGGCTTCGACGACTCGGGCCGACAGTATGATGCCGATGGTACCCTGCGGGACTGGTGGACGGCCGAAGACGCCAGCAAGTTTAAGGAGCGGGCGGGCAAAGTTGAAGCGCAGTTTTTTGGCTATAAAGTGCTCGACACACTAGCTGTAAACGGCAAGCTGACGCTGGGCGAAAACCTGGCGGACCTGGGCGGCCTGGCCATTGCGTACGATGCCTTCAAGAAAACAAATCAGGGGAAAGGCAACACCGCGATCGACGGCTTCACGCCCGATCAGCGCTTCTTCCTGTCGTGGGCGCAGGTGTGGCGCATCAATGTGCTGCCCGAACAGCAGGCGCAGCTGATCCTGACCGACCCGCACTCGCCCGGCCAATACCGCTGCAACGGACCATTGAGCAACATCGACGCCTGGTATACGGCCTTCAACGTGAAACCCGGCGATAAACTCTACAAGAAACCCGACGACCGGATCCGGGTTTGGTAATGAGTCGCTTTGGCTCGTTTGATTGACCACAGGGGTCTGGGTACGTTCCCGAGCGGACGTACCCAGACCCCTTCTCTATGCCATAAACGGAGGATCATTAGCGAAAGCGGGACGTTTGGCCTTTTTTTGCAACCAGAAAACGGGCGCGTTTCCGTTGCGTAAGTATGCTGTTATCCGATCTAGTCTATAAAGTCTCCCTGCTGGCTACGGCCGGCCCCATGAGCGCCGAGGTAACCCACCTGACGATGGATTCGAGGCGCGTTGGGCCGGGGAGCTTGTTCATTGCCGTGCGGGGTACCGTTTCCGATGGCCACAGTTTCATCCCCAAAGCGATTGAACAGGGGGCGACCGCCATTCTGTGCGAAGAACTGCCTGCCGAGCGGCCCGAGGCCCTGCCCGAGTCGGTCACGTTTGTGCAGGTCGAGAATGCCCCCCGGGCGATGGGCTTCCTGGCAGCCAATTTCTACGGGCACCCGTCGAAAAAGATCAAGCTGGTCGGCGTGACGGGCACCAACGGCAAAACCTCGGTGGCTACCCTGCTCTTCCGGCTGTTCCGGGCGCTGGGCTACCGCTGCGGCCTGCTCTCGACGGTGCAGAATCAAATCGACGACGAGGTGATTCCGACCACGCACACCACGCCCGATGCCATCACGACCAACGAACTGCTGGTGAACATGATCAAACACGGTTGTACGCACGTGTTCATGGAGGTCAGCTCCCACGCGGTGGTGCAGGAGCGCATTGCCGGGCTGCATTTCGTGGGGGGCATTTTCACCAACATCACCCACGACCACCTCGATTTTCACGGCACGTTCGATAACTACATCAAAGCCAAAAAAGGCTTTTTCGATCAGTTGCCGCGCTCGGCCTTTGCCCTGACCAACGCCGACGACAAACGTGGGGCGGTGATGTTGCAAAACACGCTGGCTCGCAAAGAGAGCTACTCGCTCCAGTCGCTGGGAACGTTCAAAGGCAAGGTGCTGGCCGACGGCCTGTTTGGCATGGAAATGCTTGTCGATGAGCGACAGGTTTGGTTCAAACTCATCGGTCGGTTCAACGCCTACAACCTGCTGGCGGTGTATGGCGCGGCGGTGTTGCTGGGCGAAGACGAAGAGGCGATCCTGACCGAGCTATCGAGCCTGACGCCCCCGCCTGGCCGGTTCGAACAGGTGATTTCGCCGGATAAAATCGTCGGGATTGTCGATTACGCCCACACGCCCGACGCCCTGCAAAATGTGCTGGAAACCATCGACAGCCTTCGGCAAAGCAACGACTCGGGTGTACTGCCCCAGGTGATTACGGTGGTGGGTTGCGGCGGCAATCGCGATGCAGCCAAACGGCCCATCATGGCGCAGATTGCCTGCAAGCTCAGCGATCGGGTGATTCTGACCTCCGACAACCCGCGCTTTGAAGACCCTATGGCGATTTTGGAGCAGATGCAGGCGGGCATACCAGCGATCGATTACAAAAAGACGCGCACAATCGAAGACCGCCGCGCGGCAATTCAGGCAGCAGTAGCCATGGCGCGCCCCCACGACATTATCTTGGTAGCGGGTAAAGGCCACGAAACCTACCAGGATATTCAGGGCGTGAAATACGATTTCGACGACCGGCTTGAACTACGTAAAGCCTACCAAATCCGCTAACTTTGACACCAATGACTGAATGAGCGACTGAGCGAATACCTTCTATACGTCGCGTAGTCAAACCCATATATCCACTCATTCACTATTTCACTCATTAGCCAATGCTCTATTACCTCTTTCAGTATCTCGACCGGAATTTCGATTTTCCTGGAGCGGGGGTTTTTCAATACATCTCGTTTCGGGCACTCGGCACGGTAGTGACGTCACTGCTCATCGCGGCGGTATTTGGTCGGCGGATCATCGACACGCTGCGGTCGCTGCAAATCGGGGAGTCGATCCGCGATCTGGGGCTGGAAGGGCAAATGCAGAAGCGCGGCACCCCCACGATGGGCGGCTTTATCATTCTGTCGTCGTTGCTGATTCCGGTGCTGCTGTTTGCCAAACTGTCCAACGTCTACATCATCCTGCTGCTGGTATCGGCCGTCTGGACGGGCCTGATTGGCTTTCTTGACGACTACATCAAGGTCTTTAAAAAGAACAAAGAGGGGTTACAGGGCAAGTTCAAAGTAGTCGGTCAGGTAGGACTGGGGCTCATCGTGGGGCTCACGCTATCATTTAACCAGCACGTCAAAATCCGGGTGTACGACGCCCCGGTAGCCGGCTCGATCACGCGACAATTGACTCGTTATCAAGACATTCACTCTACCGTCTCGACGATTCCATTCGTTAAAAACAACGAGTTCGATTATAGCTCGCTGCTGTTTGGCCTGGTCTCACCCGATTACACCTGGATCATCTACACGCTGGCTTGTATTTTCATTATCACAGCCGTTTCCAACGGGGCCAACATCACCGACGGCATCGATGGGCTGGCGGCGGGCTCGTCGACGATCATCGCGCTGACCCTGGCGGTGCTGGCTTACCTGTCGGGGAACGCCCGGTTCGCCGATTACCTCAACATCATGTACATCCCCAACTCGGGCGAGATCGTAATTTTCTGCGCCGCCTTCATTGGGGCCTGTGTGGGCTTTCTTTGGTATAATTCCTACCCGGCGCAGGTCTTCATGGGCGACACGGGCAGCCTGATGCTCGGGGGGGTTATTGCGGTAATCTCGCTCAGTCTGCGCAAAGAACTGCTGATCCCGATCGTGTGCGGCATTTTCCTGGCCGAGCTGGTGTCGGTGATGCTTCAGGTCAGCTACTTCAAATACACCAAGAAGAAGTTTGGGGAAGGCCGACGGCTCTTGTTGATGTCGCCGTTACACCACCATTTTCAAAAGAAAGGCTACCATGAAGCCAAGATCGTTACCCGCTTCTGGATTGTGGGGATCATCTTGGCCGTTATGACGCTGGCCACGCTCAAATTGCGATAGGCCCTTCGGGTAGTCTTGAAAGTCATTCGAAAAGAAGTCCAACGTCAGGTGAGCCGCTTGCTGTAAAAGCGGTTTGCCGGCAGGCTGATCACTAAACCATGACTTTCGAGACTTTGGACTTCTTTTCGAACGACTTTCAAGACTGAACGAGCATGCAAGCAATCGTTTTTCCGGGTCAGGGTTCTCAGTTTACGGGGATGGGCCAGGCTTTGTACCAATCGTCGGAGCAGGCGAAAGACCTGATGGATCAGGCCGACGAGATTCTGGGTTTCTCGCTCACCAACATCATGTTTACGGGCACCGATGAGGAACTGAAACAGACCAACGTAACGCAGCCCGCGATCTTTTTGCAGTCGGTGGCGCAAGCGCTTACCACCCCCGATTTTGCGCCGGACATGGTGGCCGGGCACTCGCTGGGTGAATTCTCGGCCCTGGTAGCGGCAGGGGCGCTCTCCTTTGCCGACGGGCTGCGGCTAGTGGCCCAACGCGCCGACGCCATGCAACGCGCCTGCGAACTGAACCCCTCAACGATGGCGGCTATCCTGGGCCTGCCCGACGCGGTTATCGAGCAGATTTGCGAGGAGGTTACCGGCGAAACGGGCGAAATTGTGGTGCCTGCCAACTTCAACTGCCCCGGCCAGGTCGTGATTTCGGGCAGCAACGAAGGCATTCGGGTGGCCTGCGA
This sequence comes from Fibrella aestuarina BUZ 2, assembly GCF_000331105.1. Classification (NCBI taxonomy): domain Bacteria; kingdom Pseudomonadati; phylum Bacteroidota; class Cytophagia; order Cytophagales; family Spirosomataceae; genus Fibrella; species Fibrella aestuarina. The sequence continues at coordinate 6,662,064 of NC_020054.1, forward strand.
ACGGCTGAAAGCCGCCGGTGCCAAGCGGGCGTTACCGCTGCCGGTGGGTGGCGCCTTTCACTCGCCCTTGATGGAACCGGCCCGCGCCGATCTGGCCCAGGCGATCGAAAACACCACGTTTCACACGCCGCATTGCCCGATCTACCAGAACGTCGACGCCCAACCCTCAACCGACGTACCCACGATTAAAGCGAACCTGATTGCCCAGCTCACCGCACCCGTCCGCTGGACGCAGTCGGTGGAGCGCATGGTGGCCGATGGCGCTACGACCTTCACCGAATGTGGCCCCGGCAAAGTATTACAGGGCTTAGTGAAAAAGATTGCTCCCAGCGTCGAAGTTGGTGGCCTCGCTTAACCATCTCGCATCGCCAAACAGAAGAGCCCACCCCTGATCAGGAGTGGGCTCTTCTGTTTGGCGATAGCCTGAAGCGTGCTTAGGGCTTGTTGCTGTCTACTTTCAAGCGTTCGTCGCGGTTGGCAATTTCCCAGGCGGTGTAGAACACAAGCCGGGCTGTTTTCTCGGCCAGTTTGAAGTCAATCTTGTCGACATCGTCGGTCGGGCGGTGGTAGTCGGCATGCAACCCATTGAAATAGAAGATGATGGGTATTTTATGCTTGGCAAAATTGTAGTGGTCTGAGCGGTAATAGATGCGCTCAGGGTCCTGCGGATCGTTGTACTTGTAATCCAGCTCCATTTTGGTGTGTTCGGCGTTCTGCGCTTCGCTGATCTTGTGCAGATCGCTCGACAGCTTGTCGGAGCCGATCACGTAGATGTAGTTGTCGTTGGGCTGCTTGTTCTTGTGCAGATCGTCCACGCGGCCCACCATGTCGATGTTGAGGTCGGCTACGGTATTTTCCAGCGGCAGTACGGGGCTGAAATCGGCGTAGTATTCCGAACCCAGCAGCCCTTTCTCTTCGCCCACCACCGTCAGGAACAGTACCGACCGGCGCGGTCCCTTGCCTTCGGCTTTGGCCTGACTGAAAGCCTGCGCCAGTTCAAGCACCGACACCGTACCCGAGCCGTCGTCGTTCGCGCCGTTGTTGATCTGCCCGTCGGGGCTGATTCCGATGTGGTCGTAATGGCCCGACACGATCAGCACCTCGTCTTTCTTATCGGTTCCTTCGAGGTAGCCCATCACGTTTTCGGTCTGCACGTTTTCGTCTTTCCGTTCGGCCTTTACGCTCGCCTTACCGGCAAACTTGCCAACGGTGCTCGTGCCCATGCGGGTGATCTGCTCCAGCCCTTTCCGGAACTTGTCGGGTTTCTGGCCCAGCAACGCCGCACCCATATCGGTCGATACCACGAACGTACCCACCGAGCCTGTGTTTTCGGCACCGGGTTTCAGGCCAAGGCGGTTAAAGCGCTGTTGCAGGGCGGCGCGCTCGCTCATCAGGCGTTTAAACCCGGCGGCATCTTCCATCGACACGATGAATACCTGCGCGGCCCCTTTGTCCTTGGCAGCCGTTACTTTCGCCCGCCAGCTATCAGGTTTTCCCCATTTTGATGGCTCCTTACCACCGCTGACAGCCGAGCCACCATCGGCATTTTTGGGCTCGCCGTCGAGCATCACCACCGCTTTGCCCTTCACGTCGAGGTTCACGTAATCGTTAAACTTATCGTCGACGATGCCGTAGTTTACGAAAACGGTTTCGTAGTTGGTTTCGGTGGGCACCGAAAACAGGCCATTCACCAGAAAGTCGGTCAGGTACGTAAACGACTTGCCGTCGGCTTTCACGTTCAGGTCACCCCACGTTTTCTTGTAAAGGGTAAACGGTTGCAGATAGCCCATGGAGCCGTCGGCCTGCTTTACAATCGGCTTCAAGCCAAACTGGGCAAACTGACTGGCGATGTAGGCGGCCGCTTTTTTCTGGCCGCGCGTACCGGTTTCGCGGCCTTCCATATCGTCGGCCGCCAGAATGCGAAGGTGTTTTTCGAGGTCAGCGGCCGAAACGGTCTGTGCGTAAGTGGTTGCCGCCGACGAAACGGGGGCGGGCGCCTGAGCCAGCAACAGGTGGCCAGTCAGGGTGAGCAGGCCGGTCAGCCGACCGGCGCGAATGAAGTGCATAAGCGGTTGAAAGTAGTTAATGCTCTACGCCCAATGCCACCCGTAAACGGGTTTGTTCATTGACCATAAAACCGGAAATAGACACTGCAAAAATAAACGTTTAGGCGGCACAAGCCGGTATGTTTTACAGCAGCGATTTAACCCAATCTAGCAAAATTTAATAGGCTTTTGATCAGATTAACTACCTGTCAAACAGGCCCATTTACTTGAAAAAGAAGAAATTTATGCGTAAACTCAACGATAAGAAGCCACTCGTCTGCTTTTAGTCAGGCAGGCTTTGTGCCAGATCGTAGGTAACACATGAAAGCAAAGTGGTTGGCTATTGGCGGCGGGGTTGCCGTCATCGCGCTGTCGTCGTTCTCGGTATTGGGCCTCTTTTCGGAACCGGTTGATTTCAATACGCAGATCAAACCGATTCTGAACAAGAACTGCATTGCCTGCCACGGGGGCGTCAAAAAAGCCTCCGATTTCTCGCTGCTGTTCAAAGAAGAGGCGCTTGCTCCCGCCAAATCGGGGCACCCGGCCATCATCCCCGGCGACGCCGATGGCAGTGAACTGATCCGTCGCCTGAGCCTGACCGACCCCGACGAACGGATGCCGCTCGACGCCCCGCCCCTCAAACCTGAGGAGATTGAGCTACTGCGGAAATGGGTCGACCAGGGAGCCGAGTGGGGCGACCATTGGGCCTACCAAACACCCGACAATCCCAACGTACCCAGCATTGGCACGGTCTGGAGTCGGCTGGGCCTGAGCCAGCATCCCGAAACCGACTGGGCCACCAACGAGATCGATCAGTTTGTCCTGGAAAAGTTGCGCGAGAAAGGGTTGACCGTATCGCCGATGGCCGATAAGGCCACGCTGCTCCGGCGCGTGAGCCTCGACCTGACGGGCCTGCCCCCTACCGAAGCAGAGGTTAAAACCTTCATGGCCAACTCGTCGCCACAAGCCTACGAAAACGCCGTCGACCGGCTGCTGGCGTCACCGGCTTTTGGCGAAAAATGGGCCGGGATGTGGCTCGACCTGGCGCGGTATGCCGACACGAAAGGCTACGAGCGCGACCCCGGCCGCACCATCTGGCGCTACCGCGATTACCTCATCCGGGCGTTTAACAGCGACAAGCCCTACGACCAGTTTCTGACCGAGCAACTGGCGGGCGACTTGCTACCCGCCGCCACCGACGAGCAGTTGATTGCGACGGGTTTCCACCGCAACACCATGAACAACGACGAAGGCGGCACGCAGGATGAGGAGTTCCGGGTGGCGGCGCTGCTCGACCGGGTGAGCACCACCTGGGATGTGTTTCAGGGGACCACCTTTGCTTGTGTGCAGTGCCACAGCCATCCGTACGACCCCTTCCGGCACGAGGAATACTACAAATACATGGCGTTTTTCAACAACGCCCGCGACGAAGATGTGACCTCGGAAACGCCCACGCTCCGGTTCTACAAAGGCGCCGATTCGATCCAGTTGAACCAACTGACAACGTACCTGAAACGGAGCATTCGCGACCCCCAAAAGGCTAATGCCGAGGTACGTCGGGTCCAGTTGATGGCGCGGACGATGGAGCCTAAGATCAACTCGCACGCTTTCGATCAGTACGTCAATGCCTCGCTGCTTGACGCCAAATACTTCGGCGTGCAGCATCAGGGGTCGGCCCGAATCCCGAACGTCACGCTCACCGGCCTGCCCCGCCTCTACATTGCCTGGGGTACCAACGCCGACGACGCCCAACTGACGTTTCGGCTCGATAGCCCAACCGGGCGGGTGCTGGCCACAGCTCCAGTGCCCAAAACAGGTAGTAGCTGGTCGGATTCCATTCAAGTGGTGCCGCTGCCGCCAGTGTCGGGCAAACACCACATTTACTTGTCGCTGAGCAGTCCCACCAAGCCTAAAGAGTGGACGATGATCAAGTGGGTGTCGTTTCAGTCGACGATGGCCGCCCCCGCCGAAACCCTGCTGCTGAGCCTACTCAACAAAAACCCCGAACAGACGCCCATCATGCTCGACGGCCAAGGCGACTTGGCCCGCACCACACATGTCTTCACACGCGGTAGCTGGCTGACACCCGGCAAAGCCGTGCAGCCCGACGTACCCCACGCGCTGCCGCCAATGGACACCGACGAGCAGACGCTGCCCCGCAACCGGCTCGGTCTGGCCCGGTGGATGACCCGCCCCGACCACCCGCTCACGGCCCGCGTGGCGGTCAATCGGTTCTGGGAACAACTCTTCGGCGCGGGGATTGTCGAGACGGTCGAAGACATGGGCACGCAGGGCAGCCAGCCCACCCACCGCGAGTTACTCGACTGGCTGGCCGTGACGTTCATCGAAGACGACCACTGGAGCATGAAACAGTTGCTGAAGCGGATGGTGCTGTCGAGCACGTACCGCCAGCAAGCCAACGCCACGCCCCAGCAATTGGCCGTCGATCCGTTCAACCGCTATTATGCCCGTGGCCCACGGGTCCGGCTAGCGGCGGAGCAGGTACGTGACCAGGCGCTGGCCGTGAGTGGGTTATTGAGCCGGAAGATGTATGGCCCTAGTGTGATGCCGCCGCAACCCGACGGCATCTGGCAGTCGCCCTACAACGGTGAATCCTGGGTGCAGGCGCAGGGCGATGATAAGTACCGCCGGGCGCTGTATACCTACTGGAAACGTACCTCGCCTTACCCGTCGATGATCACCTTCGACAGCCCCAGTCGGGAGTTTTGCCAGATCCGCCGCCTACGCACCAACACGCCGTTGCAAGCGCTGGTGACCCTCAACGACCCGGTCTACGTGGAAGCTGCCCAGCGCCTCGCCGACTATATGACGAAGCACGGCACCACGCCCGACGCGCAGATACAGGCTGGCTTCCGCCGAATCATGCTCCGCGATCTGGCGCCCAAAAAACTGGCTGTCCTGACCCGACTTTACACCACGACCGAAGCCTGGTACACGCAGCACCCGGCCGAGGCCAACAAGCTCTTGGCGACAGCGTCGGCGTTACCCAAACAAGCCGCCCTGACCGTCACGGCCAACGCCATGATGAACCTGGATGAAGTGATTACGAAGGAATGACCTCACCGCAGCGTCGGACCCCACCCCCAGCCCCTCCCCTCAAAAAAGGGGAGGGGAGTTGGCAAGGCTAGTGAGCGTGACAGGGCCACAATTGGAAAATCAGTCTTATCCTTTTACCTGCTGTGAGAATAGAATCAAATTAAGGCATTAGCCCAGTCTACATTAAGAGAACCGAACTAAACGCGCCTTCCCCCTCCCCTTTTTTAAGGAGAGGGGCCGGGGGTGGGGTCAACAATGGACAAGCTTATCAATGAACTTCAGCAGGCGATCCTGCAACGCGATACGCGGCGGCATTTTCTGCAAACCTGCTCGACGGGGCTGGGCGCTATGGCGCTGGGTACGTTGTTCAGTGGCTGCGAAAGCCTGTTGGGCCGTACTGACAAAGCCGCCGCCAGCTTAGCCGGAGCTGGCATTGACCCCACGGCCAGCCCAACGGACCCGCGCCTGTCTCAGTTTACGCCGAAAGCCAAACAGATCATCTACATCCACATGGCCGGGTCGCCCAGCCAGTTGGAGCTGTTTGATTACAAGCCCGAACTGATCAAATACAACGGCAAAGACTGCCCGCAGGAACTGCTGACGGGGAAGAAATTCGCTTTCATCCGGGGGGTGCCCAAGATGCTGGCGTCCACGGCTACGTTCAGCCAGCATGGGCAATCAGGAGCTTGGATCAGCGACTACATGCCACACTTGCAGACCGTTGCTGATGAGCTGACGTTTATCAAGTCGATGCACACCGACCAGTTCAACCACGCTCCGGCCCAGTTGCTGATGCACACGGGATCGCCGCGGTTGGGGCGTCCCAGCATCGGATCGTGGGTGACGTACGGGCTGGGTACCGAGAACGCCAACCTGCCGGGGTTCATCGTGCTGGCGTCGGGCGGTAAACAACCCGACGCGGGCAAGTCGGTCTGGGGCAGCGGCTTTTTGCCCACGGTGTATCAGGGCGTGCAATGCCGTACCGATGGCGACCCCGTGCTGTACGTGAGCGACCCCGCCGGTATGCCCCGCGACATCCGCAAGCAAACGATCGAGGCCATTAACCAGATCAACGAGCAGGCGTATCAGGAAGCTAAAGACCCCGAGATTCTGACGCGTATGTCGCAGTACGAAATGGCGTTTAAAATGCAGACGTCCGTGCCCGATGCGATGGACATTGCGGGGGAACCCGAGTACATCCTGAACGCCTATGGTGTCGACCCGAAGGTGGGATCATTTGCCCGTAACTGCCTGCTGGCACGGCGGCTGGTTGAGCGTGGGGTCCGTTTTGTGCAACTCTTCGACTGGGGCTGGGACACGCACGGCACCAGCAAAGACAGCTCCGTCGATTTTGGGTTGCAGGAGAAATGCCGCCAGACCGACCAAGGCGTAGCGGCGCTCATCAATGATCTGAAACAACGCGGCCTGCTCGACGAAACGCTGGTGGTCTGGGGCGGCGAATTTGGCCGGACGCCCATGCAGGAAAACCGCGACGGACAGGTACAGGGTTTTCACGGTCGCGATCACCATCTCGACGCCTTCACCGTGTTTATGGCCGGGGGCGGGGTCAAACGGGGTCTCTCGTACGGCGAAACCGACCCGATTGGCTACTACGCCGTGAAAGACAAGGTGCACGTCCATGACTTACAAGCTACCATGCTGCACCTGATGGGTTTTGACCATACCAAACTGACCTACCACTTCCAGGGTCGTCCCTTCCGCCTCACCGACGTAGCGGGCAAGGTTGTCAAGGGCGTATTGGCGTAATTGATCGAGTATGAAGAAAAGCGAAGCACAGCATGTGCAGATTGCCATCGGTGCACTGATAGGCGAAGTAGTCTTAACGACTGTACTCTTCTCGTCGGCTAATGGGGTGCTGATTCTGTTATTGTTGGTCTTTCTGGCCGTATTCGCGGTGGGGTGCTGGAACATGGTTACGTACATCATCCGATCCTCTTGTCAGGAGAACGTCCGGCTTGGCCTATTGATCAGTACCTTACTACCCTTAGCTTACCTGGTTTTTCTGGTGGCCTATATCGCCTCAGACATCGTTGTCGACTGACGACGTAACCGGCAACACCACCCGTTCGCCGATCTGTTGCCGCCACATGGCGTAGTACAAGCCTTTCGCCTCGACCAGTTCGTCGTGGCTGCCCGTCTCGACAATCCGACCTTTTTCGAGCACGTAGATCGTGGTGGCGTGCATGATGGTCGAGAGGCGGTGCGCAATCAGGATCGTGATCTGCTCCTGCTCGGCCGATACGGCGCGGACTGTGTTGGTAATGGCTTCTTCCGTCAGCGAGTCGAGCGCAGACGTTGCTTCGTCGAAAATCAGCAGACGCGGACGGCGGACCAGCGCGCGAGCGATGGACAGGCGCTGTTTTTCGCCACCCGACAGCTTCATCCCGCCTTCACCGATGGGCGTATCGAGGCCGGCGCTCGACCTTGTCACTAAGCCCATCGACGCCGATTTCCGCAGTGCCTCAATCATTTCCTCGTCGGTGGCGTCGGGCCGCACTAGCCGCAGGTTATCGCGTATACTACCCGCAAACAGATGCGTTTCCTGCGTGACGAACCCCAACTGTCGGCGCATAGGATTAAAACGTAGATCGTTGGTCGAAATATCGTTGTAATAAATCTGCCCATCCACAGGCCGGTACAACCCCACCAGCAGCTTGACCAGCGTTGATTTGCCCGAGCCGGAAGGCCCCACAAAGGCGATGGTATCGCCCAGCCCCGCCTCAAACGACACTCCGTCGATGGCGTTTTGCGTAGCGCCCGGATGCCGGAAAACCACGTCGGCAAATTCGAGCCGTTCAATCGGCCCCACCTCCTGCGCCGATTCGGGGTTGCGCTCGATGGGCTTCTGCATCAGCTCATCGAAACTCTGCACACCCGCCTCTACTTCGCGATACGCCAGAATGAGGTTGCCCAACTCCTGCAACGGGTTGAAAATGGCCACCGAAATAAACTGCATTGAAATCAGCTCGCCGGGGCTCAGTACCCGCCTGAAAATCAACCACAGCAGCGTAAACAGAATCGACTGTTTGAGCAGGTTGAGCGTCGTACTTTGCCAGAAGGTCAACATACGTACCCGGCGAATTTTCTGCATGTCCAGGTCAAAAATCTGCTTCGTTTGCTGCTGCATCCGCCGAATTTCGGGGAAGGTCAGGCCCAGGCTTTTGATCAGTTCGATGTTCCGTAGCGATTCGGTAATGACACCCGACAGCCGGGCCGTTTCGCGGTTGATGGTCCGCTGCGTGAGTTTGATCTCGCCACTGAGCCGGGCCGTGAGTCCGCCGAGCACGACCCCGCCAATGAGGAAAACGGGCACCAGCGCCCAATGCTTGGTGAGAGCGTAGAATACCAGAAAGCCTAGCCCGACCACCGATGAAAACAGCACGTTGACGAAGGAATTGACAAAGCGCTCCGTATCCGTGCGAATCTTCTGCAACACCGACAGGGTAACCCCGCTGCTTTGGTCGCCGCCCTGCCCGTAGGAGAGTCGCAGCGTCTGTTTCAGGCCATCGTTGAACAGATCCGTCCCGAACCGCTGTACCACGTACCGGGTCACGTAATCACCAGCGGCCTTGACGGCGTTGGACAGCAGCGCCACGCCAATGGCCAGCCCGAGCAGGGTAAGCACGCCGCGCAACTGCTCACTGTCCGTTTTGCGGACCGGATTGGTCGCGTACTCATCGATGAGTTTTCCGAAAATAATGGGATCGATCAGGGCCAGTATCTGCGCCAGTCCGGCCAGCGCCAAGGCGGCAGCAGCCCGCCAGCGATACGGTTTCAGGTACGTCCAGAGGGTGTGCACAGGGTAGTCGAACGGTCAGGTAGCTATCGGCTGCCGGTTGGTAGCCTTCTCGGTTAGTAAACGACCCACCCAGGCAAAGGTTTGGCAGCGAGGCAGTCTGCTCATTCGTCGGCCTTACGTCGTCGCCAACCACTGTTCCTGTCGGTATGTAGCCAGCAAGCGGGTCTATTTGTATCTTACGGCTCACTCTTCTCTGCATGAAACACCTCTTCGTTTTTCTGCTGCTGCTGTCTAGTGCGGCACTGGCGCAGCCCTACGACCTGATCATCAAAAATGGCCGCGTGGTCGACGGTGCGGGCAATCCGTGGTTTTATGGCGACGTGGCCATTCAGAACGGGCGAATTGCCAAAATCGGAACGATTCCGGCGGCCGACGGGCGGCAGGTCATCGACGCAAAACGGCAGATCGTAGCCCCCGGCTTTATCGACGTGCATACCCACGTGGAGGGCGATCTGGAAACACGGCCCGGTGCCGAAAACTTCATCTACGACGGCGTAACGACCCTCGTGACGGGCAACTGCGGCGGCTCACAAACCAACCTCCGCGCCATGTTCGACACGCTGCGCATCAAGGGCATGTCGCCGAATCTGGCATCGTTGGTGGGGCACAATTCGGTGCGGCTAAAGGTGATGAAAGCGGCTTTCCGCGAACCCACCGCCCGTGAACAGGCCGAGATGGAAGCGCTCGTGCAGCAGGCCATGCGCGACGGCGCCGTGGGCCTCTCGACGGGCCTCATCTACACGCCAGGTACGTATGCCCGTACACCCGAAATTGTGGGGCTCGCCAAAATGGCCGCGCAGTACGGCGGCGTGTATGCCTCGCACATCCGCAACGAAGGGCAGGATGTGCAAACGGCCATCCGGGAAGCCATTCAGATTGGGCGCGAGGCGGGTATTCCGGTACAGATTTCGCACTTTAAAGTAGCTAGTAAACCGTTGTGGGGCCAAAGCACCGAAACCGTGGCGCTGGTGGAAAACGCCCGTCAGAAAGACGGCATCGACGTAACGGTCGACCAGTATCCGTACACGGCGTCGAGCACCTCGTTGCAGAGTATCGTACCGTCGTGGGCGCTGGCCGATGGCGATTCGGTGGTACTGACCCGCTTCCGCGACCCCGCTACCCGCCGCAAAATCCGGGATGAAATGGTGGCATCACTGAAGAAAAACGACCGCAAGAATTACGAGTACGCCGTGGTGTCGCGCTTCGAGGCCGATACGACCTACAACGGCAAAAGCATTCACCAGATCGCGCAGGTACGTGGCCTGAAAACCGACGCGGCTTCGGAAGCCGACCTGGTAATGGCACTGCTCGAACAGGCGCAGATGAAACGAATTCAGATGGTCTACCATACCATGTCGGAAGCCGATGTGGCGACCATCATGCGGTACGCCAACACCATGATCGCGTCGGACGCGGGCGTGGCCCGGTTTGGGTCCAACATGCCGCATCCCCGCGCTTACGGCACCAACGCCCGCGTGCTGGCCAGGTACGTTCGGGAGCAAAAGGTCATTCCCCTCGAAGAAGCCATCCGGCGGATGACCTCGCTGCCGGCGCAACGTTTCCGCTTTGCTGATCGGGGACTGCTCCGGCCGGGTTACGCTGCTGACATCGTTATTTTCGACGAAAACACCATCACCGACGCCGCCACCTACGACGCCCCCCACGCCTATTCGCAGGGGTTCAGCTACGTGCTGGTCAACGGAGTGCCGGTGGTCGAGTCGGGCAAGCATACCTACAAACGGCCGGGGCAGATCCTGCTGGGCAGTGGGTATGTGAAGCGGGATGAGTGATAGGTTGCTAGGGTTAGTAAACCGTTTTTTGTCATCCCGACCGGGGCGCGCAGCCGTCAGGAGGTATCTTGGCGTTTCCTTGCTTGAGAGTCAGGATGCATTAAGATCCCTCCTGGCGTCAGGATGACAAAACACCCTTCATCGCTCATCCTCCATCGCTTCCCACAGGTAAAACAAACCCCTTTTGTCTTTTTCGATACAGTCAACGTCCTAAACCATACACCATGTTTCGCCAATCCCGCCGTACGTTCCTCAAGCAAACCGCCCTGGCTTCGGCCGCTCTTGCCGCGCCGGCCACAGCCTTCACCACTCACCGCGACGAGGCCGTTGTGATCGGGCATGGGTCGCACCGCTACCGGGTCGTACCCAACTGGGGCGTACTCGATGCGGGCAAGAACCCCGTCAACGATTGCCACGAGATGGTACAGGACGCCAAAGGCCGGATTTTCCTGCTGACCAACGAGACCAAAAACAACGTCCTGATCTACGATAAATCGGGTAAGTTGCTCAGTTCGTGGGGGCACGATTACCCCGGCGGCCACGGCCTGACCATCGGCGGCGACGGTAACGATCAATACCTACTCATCTGCGACCCCGACCGGCATCAGGTGATCAAAACCGACCTGAACGGCAAAGAGTTGATGGTCCTCGATTACCCGCGCGAAACGGGTGTCTACGCTTACCCGGCCAAGTACAAGCCGACCGAAACGGCCATCAACCCGGCCAACGGCGATATCTACGTGGCCGACGGCTACGGCTCGAACTATATCATGCAGTACGATCAGAACGGTAAGCTGATTCGCTATTTCGGCGGTCCCGGCTCGGCCAACGAGCAGTTCGATTGCTGCCACGGTATCGTCGTCGACCGGCGTAACGCAGCTAACCCGACGTTGCTCATCACCGACCGTCGCCACAACTGCCTGAAACGCTTCACCCTCGACGGCAAGTACCTCAGCACCATTGCCCTGCCGGGTTCGTACATCTGCCGCCCCAACATCAAAGGCGACCATATCTACGGGGCCGTTTTCCGCAGCACGTCCGATGCCTACCCTGACTCTGGGTACGTTCAGATTCTGGACAAAAACGACAAGGTCGTCTCGACGCCCGGCGGCTCAGCCCCCACGTACCTGAACGGGCAGCTACAGGAACAGCGCAAAGACCGCACCTTCCTGAGTTTCCTGCACCCCCACGACGTCATGGTCGATGCCGACGAAAACCTCTACGTAGCCCAATGGGCCTCTCGTAAAACCTACCCCATCAAGTTAGAGCGGGTGTAGGTCCCTGCTAAATCAAGGCAGGATAGGAGTGCAGCCATTGTATTTTAGTGAAATGTCATATATTAACTTGTTGGGCGAGCGGTTCATCGAAGGACTTGTGCGCTGTCCGTCTCGCGTGTGACATGCAGCACGTTTCGCAAATGGGGCGGTGGTCCGTTAGGAGGCTCCGTGCAACAGACCCCCCCCCCGCGTAGTCAAGTGCAGTAAGTAGAGTTGTGCGCGTCTGGCTCCCTCGTGGGCCAGGTTTCGATTGACACAGGCTATGCCCGGCGAAGGTGAGTTGAGATGCTTAGCGCTTACAAGGCCGTTGGGTTTGGCGGTGTGAATGTCTTTTTGGGTAAGTTTTTATGAACAACCACCTCTATATCGGAAACCAAGATTTGTTCGCTGTTAGACTGGCATGGAAGCCGGCAACTCATCCGTCCCATCTTCCAGTTGTCTATGCACATTTAGTGATTGGAGGCCGTGTTATTGGCAACCCTGCAGAATCATGTTTTCTTCCAGGTTGGTCCGCAGCTATCGAATATTTCAAAAGGGCGATAAATGACCACTTTGACCAATTGTACCATCCTAATTTTGCAGGTCTTAATGATAGAGAGATTTTTGACATGATTTGGGAAGCCTATCCAGACCGTAGTCAGACTAATCCAATTTACAACGCGATCCACTTGGACGAGACAACTGATAGCTATCTGATGGTCATGGTTGCTCACGGAAAATCTTCTCTCAAATTCATTTGGAAATGCTGGCAGGAGCCTTGTGAGTCACTGGGGAAGTTATTCACAATTGTAGTGGAGCGTAATTTTGTGCTTGACACTTTGGAAAACACTCTAATTCGACTCCAATACGAACCTTATCGCTCCGCGTGGCCGTCTCGCGGGCGACAGGCCAAACGTCCAAATGAGTAACCTAAAAGTTTTCTTCTTTGATGTCTATCTGGCTATCTGCGGTAGTGGGTGTTTCCTAATGTCATTATTGATGTCAAATTGGCTCTTTGAGGCTAGCTCGGTTAGCCAGAAGATGACCACAGGATTACTTGTACTGGTTTTGCCGATCCTGTTTTTCGCTGCCCTGCCAGCTGTAGTTAGCGCCATGACTGAAAACGACAGGACAACCCTTCGGCGCATTTTCATCAAGGCCTTCGCCATTCAGGCTGTTATTGTGTTGAGCGGCTACCTGATGTTGGGTGGCGTAATCCTAGTAGGGCGATAGTAGAAATCCCCCTCCTCAAACTGACGTTGCGGTTAGAACGAGGCGAACAGACGCTTTTACCAATGGCTAGTTCTACTTGTAGCCGTTTCTGTACATGACGTTGTTGCTTCAGGCTCAGCCTTCCGACTGGGCGTTGTTTTTCGGGCGTTTCCACCCGCTGATCGTGCACTTACCCATCGGCTTTCTGCTGATTGCAGCGGTGCTCGAACTGGATCGGCTCATTCGGGGGCGGTCGGTGAGCCCACATACTATCACGACGATTTTGTTCTGGTCGGCAGTGAGCGCTACGTTGGCTTGCCTGTTTGGCTACCTGCTTTCGCTGGGCGGCGGCTATGACGAAGAGTTGCTCGACGAACACAAATGGCAGGGTATCGGTATGGCGCTGTTTGCCTGGGTGGCGTGGGTGGTCAAATCGGAGCGGATTGGGTCGCGGCTGCGTATGCGTCAGCTAATCTACCTGCCCGCGCTGGGGCTGGCGGTGCTGCTGCTACTGTCGGCGGGGCATCATGGCGGGGCGCTTACCCACGGTTCCGATTACCTCACCCAATACACACCCGAGCCGCTCCGGTCACTGGCGGGGATTCCCCCACGGACCGTAGCCGAGTTCAAGGCCAAACCCATCACCGACGTCAACCAGGCGCTGGTGTATGAGCAGATCGTTAACCCCATCCTGCAAACTCGCTGCGTACAGTGTCACAACGCCGAAAAAGCCAAAGGCGATCTGCGTATGGACACGCCCGACTTCCTGAAAAAAGGAGGCGAAGAAGGCCCCATTTTCGTGGCGGGCAAAGGAGCCGACAGCCGGATGGTCAAGTACTGCCTGCTCGACGAAAGCGACGAACACCATATGCCACCCAAGGGCAAGCCCCAACTCACGCCCGAACAGGTGACGCTGCTGTCGTGGTGGATCGATCAGGGGGCGTCGTTCGACAAAAAAGTAGCCGACGTGCAGGTCACTGACGCCGTGAAGCCCGCGCTCGCTTCGCTGGGTGGCGGTGCCGCACCGGGAAGCGGAGCGGTAGCGCTGGCTACAGCAGGGGCCTCCGCTGCGTCGCCTCAGCCGGTATCACCCGTGTTGACGATGAAAATTGCCCCCGCTGATGCCACTGTGGTCGACGCACTGAAAAAGTTGGGACTGTTGGTGATGCCACTTTCCAAAGAGAATAACCAACTGGAAGTGAGCGCCGTCAACCTGAAAACCTTGACGGATGCGCAGGCAGCCGGGCTAGCCAAACTAGCCGATCAACTGGTTTGGCTGAAGCTAAGCGACACCCAAATCACCGACGCCACGATGGCGACCATTGGCAAGCTGAAGAACCTGCAAAAGCTGCACCTAGAACGTACCGCCGTCACCGACGCGGGCCTGCGTCAGTTGGGTAGCCTAACGTACCTGGAATACCTGAACCTCTACGGAACGAACATCACCGACGCGGGACTGGCCAATCTAGCGGGCCTAAAATCGCTTCGGACGGTGTATGTCTGGCAAACCAAGACAACTGAGGCAGGCATTGCTAAACTGAAACAGGCACTGCCCAACGTGGAAATCATCGGCGGCATGAGCGCGAACACGGTAGCGGCCAACTGAGTAGTGCCCAGGTTGGATCTTCGGCGCTATTGAACCGCACAATTTCTTAATACAGCTTTTGCTGGAAAGCGCGGCGGGAATGCGTTGTTTTGCGCCGTTACATTTCCCAGACTACTCATGCCTCCCATCCAACTCGTCGTTTTCGACATGGCCGGTACTACCGTCACCGACCAACACGAAGTCGAACGCTGCTTTACTGAAGCCGCCGCTCAAACGTCTCTACCGGTATCGCCCGAACGGATTCTGGCCGTGCAGGGTATGGGCAAGCGGCAGGTGTTTCAGATGCTCTGGGCTGAACAACTGGGCGAGCAGCACCCCGAGCTGGAACGGCACGTCAACACGTCGTACGCTGCCTTTCGGCATATTCTGGAAACACACTACCAGACCCAGGGCGCTAGCCCTACCGAAGGCTGCCTCGATACCTTTGCCTACCTCCACAAACGTGGCATTGCCATTGCCCTGACCACGGGCTTCTACCGGGCCGTGACCGATATCATTCTGGAAAAGCTGGGCTGGCTCGATGGCCTCAACGAGCAGCACGTGGGTACGTCGGATAGCCTCATTCAGGCGTCGGTGGCCAGCGACGAAGTGGCTGAAGGGCGCCCGGCGCCGCTGCTCATCGAACGGGCGATGCACCTGCTGGGCGTTACCGACCCGAAAGCCGTGGTGAACGTAGGCGATACCCCGTCGGATCTGCTCTCGGGGCAGGCGGCGGGTGTCCGGCTCAACCTAGGCGTGGTCAACGGTACGCATAGCCTCGATCAGCTACAACCCCACCCGCACGATCAACTGCTGGCTTCGCTCGCCGAATTGCCCGCCGTGCTCGAAGCGCTTTAACCCCGTTTACTCCCCCTTGTTATGTACGACCTCATTATCGTCGGCGCGGGTGCGCTGGGTACGTTCCATGCCTATCATGCCGCCAAGGCCGGGCTGCGCGTGTTACTGCTCGAAAAAGATGCACGGCCCGTGGGGGCGACCGTCCGCAATTTCGGGCAAGTGGTGCCGTCGGGACTGGCCGGGCGGTGGTTTGATCATGGCCGCCGTAGCCTCGACATTTACAAGGAGCTTCAGGCACAGACCGACCTGACGGTACGCACCAACGGCACCGTTTACATCGCTTCCGATGCCGACGAATGGGCGTTGGCCAATGAGTTACACGACCACTACCGCGCCCTCGACTACCCGAGCGAACTACTCTCTAAAGCGCAGTGCCTCGCCAAGTACCCGGCCCTGCAACCCGATTACGTACTGGGCGGGCTTTTCTTCGCACAGGAGCTGAGCGTTGAACCCGACCAGATGATTCACCGGCTAATCGCCTACTGCCGCGAACGATACCGCGTCGACTACCGAGCCGGACAAGCTGTGGTCGATGTCCAGTCAAATTACGGCGGAGCGGTGGTAACGATGGCCAACCGTGAACGCTTCGACGCCACGCGGGTGCTCATTTGCAGCGGCCACGAGATGCGGCTCTTATTTCCTGAAGCGCTCAGCGAAGCTGGTCTGATCGTCAGTAAACTACAGATGCTGCAAACCCAGCCGGTAATGGATGCTGGCCTTGTCGGCAAAGCGTTGCCCGGAAATATTCTCACGGGCCTGACCATCCGCCGCTACGAAGCCTTCCAGGCTTGCCCGTCTTACGCCAGCCTGCAAACCCCTGAGTCGTTGCAGGAACTAAAAAATTGGGGCATTCACATCCTCTTTAAACAGGCACTCGACGGCTCCTTCATCCTCGGCGATTCGCACGAATACGCCCCGGCCACCGAGGCTGAAACGCTTGGCTTCGATACCCACGAATACATTAACAAGCTCATGCTTACCGAGGCTGAGCGTATCGTTCGTTTTCCGATTCAGGTACGTCGGGCGTGGGCTGGTTTTTACAGCCAGACTACCGGAGTCCGTGATCGGGAGATTTTCGAGTACGACATTGACGACCACATCCGGCTCATTACGGGCATCGGTGGCAAGGGCATGACCTCCAGCGCAGGTTACGCCGAGCAAAGTATTCGGGCGCTTTTTTCGCTTGCCTAAGTATATTAACGTACTGTGAACCAGTCGTCGGATTGCTTCACAAACGCTTGACCGCCAGTCAATATTGACGTAATAGGCCAAACCTACTTTTGCAGTTGAACCAACAAGGAATTCAATCTGCAAACGTATGGAAGCCAACGTTTTACACCATTCTACCCGATCACTCAGCGCGGTCTCAGGCCACCGATGGGCCCGGCTTGTACTCGCGCTGGTGGCGGGCTTTTTCCTGAGTCTTTCCGGGCGGGCACAAACCATCACGGGGCGCATCGTGTCGGCCGATGATCAGGCACCGCTGCCGGGCGTGTCGATCCTGGTGAAAGGCACCGGTGTGGGCACAACCAGCCGGGCCGATGGCACCTATACCATCAACGTACCCAACTCGCAGGCCAGCGGTCGCGCCATGCTGACGTTCTCGTTTATCGGGTTTGCGTCGCGCGAGGTGGCGGTCGGGAATCAGTCGCGCATCGACGTGGCCATGCAGCCCGGAGATCAGCAACTCTCGGAGGTAGTCATCACCGCCCTGGGTATCAAAAAAGACGTGCGCCAGACGGGCGTGGCCATTCAGCAGGTCGACGGGGCTACGCTCGTGAAAGCCCGTGAACCCAACCCCATCAACAGCCTAGTGGGTAAAGTAGCCGGCCTCACCATCGGAGCCAGCGCCGAACTGTTGCGCCGCCCCACCATCGCCCTGCGCGGCAATACCGACGTGCTGTTTGTGGTCGATGGAGTGCCGATCAACTCGGATACCTGGAATATCAGCAACGACGACATCGAGACGTATACCGTGCTGAAAGGGGCGTCGGCCTCGGCCCTGTACGGGTTCCGGGGAAAGAATGGGGCCATCTTGATCACGACCAAGCGCGGCTCGAAAGACCGGCGCGGCTTCTCGGTGGAGGTGAATACCAGCCAGCAACTCGACAACGGCTTTATCGCCATTCCCAAAGTACAGGATCAATATGGCCCCGGCGACCACGGCGTGTATGCGTTCGGCGATGGTAAAGGCAACGGCCTCAACGACGGCGACTACGACATCTGGGGGCCCCGCTTCGACGGACAGCTGATTCCGCAATATGATAGCCCGGTGGTGCCCGGCCAGACCTTCACGACCAAATTTGCCAACGGTAACTCGTTCACCAGCAACCGCCAGCCAACACCCTGGGTAGCCCGCGGCAAAGACAACCTCACGCGCTTTCTGCAAACGGGCATTCTGTCGACCAACAACATCGCCATTTCATCGACGGGCGAAAAACACGACCTGCGCTTTTCGATTTCGCAGAACTACCAGCTGGGTCTGGTACCCAACACGAAGCTGAACATCACCAATTTCAACGTGTCGGCGGGCTACAATTTCACGCCGAAGCTGCGGTTTGAGTCGAACCTGAACTTCAATCGCCAGTATACGCCCAACTTCCCCGACGTTAACTACGGCCCCAACTCGATGATTTACAACATCGTAGCCTGGGGTGGCGCCGACTGGAGCATCGACGACATGAAGCAGATCTGGCAACCGGGCAAAGAAGGCACGCAGCAGATATACGCCGAGTACCAGCGCTACAATAACCCCTGGTTTATGGCCAAATACTGGCTCCGCGGTCACTATAAAAACGACCTCTACGGGTACACCTCCCTGCGCTACAAACTGATCGACGGCCTTGAACTGACGGCCAAAACGCAGCTGACCACTTGGAACCTGCTCCGCACCGAGAAATTCCCCTATTCGATGACGGTGTATGGTCGGGAAGAAGCCCGGGGCGATTACCGCGAAGACCGCCGTAACCTGTTCGACAACATCAACCAGGTGCTGCTGCAATACAACAAGCCCATCTCGAAAGATATCAGCCTGAACGCCCTGGCGGGGGGCGAAATCCGGGTGCTCAATTACAACGCCAACTGGGCCAGCACCAATTACCTGAACGTACCTGGCGTGTATAACTTCGCCAACTCGTCGAACCCCGTACTGGCCAGCAACTACACCGCCGATATGCGCGTGTACTCAGCCTACTACTCGGCCGACGTGTCGTTCCGCGACTACGCCACGCTCTCCACAACCGGCCGCATGGATAAGCTCTCGACCCTGCCGCAGGCCAACAACACCTACTTCTACCCATCGGTGGCGTTGAGCACGGTCGTATCAGACTACGTGAAATTGCCCTCGGTGGTGTCGTTTCTGAAACTGCGGGCGTCGTATGCCAACGTGAAAGACGCGCTCACCCAGTCGACCATTGGTAGCACGCCGGGGCTGTCGTTCCCGCTGGGCTACGGCGATGATTACGCCTCGGCCTACGGTGGCCCAACGTACCAGAACTCGGCCGTGTACAGCACGTCGTTGCAGTACAACAACAAACCGGCGGCCTATTACACTAACACGCTGAATAACCCCGACATCAAACCCAACTCGACCTCGCAGACCGAGATTGGTCTGGATGCCCGTTTCCTCAACAACCGTCTGGCATTGGATGCCGCCTACTACATCAGCAATGACGGTCCACGCATCTTCAGCCTCCCGATTTCGGGCGTAACGGGATACAACGCCCGCTTGGTCAACGGCATCAGTACGCAGAAAAAAGGCTGGGAAGTATCGTTAACGGGTAAAGCGCTGCGCTTACCGAGCGGCCTGAGCTGGGATGTGGTGGGTAACCTGTCTGGGTACGTTGAGCGCCTGAAAGAGGTGTACCCCGAAGGGGGCATCAACACCTTGCAGTCGAGCTATTTCGTAGGCGGGAGCAGCAGCAACCGCTTCCTGAACGTGGGCGACCGCACCGATGCCTTTTACTCGGGCGCCTTCATCCGCACGGCCGATGGTCAGCTCATCAATGATGCCGGTGGGCGGCCCATCGTCAACCCGGTGGCGCAGTTGCTGGGTTACGTCAATCCGAAATTTGTGTGGGGGCTGAATAACCGGTTCGCCTACAAAAATCTCAGCTTCAGCTTCCAGTTCGACGGGCGCGTGGGCGGCGTGATCGGCGACTACGTGCAGCAGAAGACCTTCCAGGGTGGCCGCAACATCGAGACGGTCGAAGGCGCCTTGGGTGCCGCCCGTGCCAACGACGTGCAGAACATCAAATCGTATGTGGGTGAAGGCGTGCAGGTGGTTAACGGGGCGGCCATCAAGTACGACGCGCTGGGTAACATCACCAACTACAACGAACTTCAGTTTACGCCCAACACGACCCAAACCTTCGCCCAGGATTATGTGGCCCGGGTGTATGGACAGACCGAGGCGTTCCTCATCAGCCGCAGCTACGCCAAGCTGCGCGAGGTGGTCATTGGCTATTCGCTGCCGCAGTCACTGCTGGGGCGGGTGGGTATCCGGCAGGCCACGGTCTCGCTGGTGGGTCGTAACCTGCTCTACTTCGCCGAGCGGACCGACATCGACCTCGATCAGTTTATCACGGGCGGCGTGTCGAGCCTGCAAACGCCCACCACGCGCCGCTACGGCATCAACCTGAATCTGACCTTCTAATCACTGCCGGCGCGGGTAAAAGCCCAGGTTATACCCGCGCCGGCTTATTCGGCAATGCCATGAAATTCAGTCAACTACTTTCTTTCGCCGCTGTCCTCGCGCTCACCGTCAGCGCCTGCGAGCAACCCTTCAACGAGTTGGAAAAAGACCCCAACCGGGCCACCACGGCTCCCGCCTCGCTGGTGCTGGGCGGCGTGCTCAACGACCTCTACAACAGCACTTACGGCGGCGGGGCCTGGGGTGACTACCAGCGCTACAACCAGTATTACGCCAGCAATTACAACTACTACGCCACCAACGAATACACCTGGACGCAGACGTCGCTGTACTTCACGACGCTGAAAAACGTGGTGAAGATGGAGGAGGAAGCCAAACGGGTAGCCCTGCCCGATCAGAACCCCTACACGGCGCTGGGCAAGCTGTTCCGGGCCATGCTGTTCGAGAACATGACCAAGCGCGTCGGTGACCTGCCCCTGACCGACGCCCTCCAGGGCCTGAACAACCTTACGCCCAAATACAACAGCCAGAAAGAGGTGTATGTGCAGGTGCTCAAATGGCTCGACGAGGCCAACAGCGATCTGGCCGCGCTCATCGCCAAGGGCGACAACAACCTACAGGGAGACATTTATTACGGCAACAGCCTGGCCAAATGGCAGAAAGCGGTGAATACCTTCAAGCTGCGGGTGCTGGTGAGCCTGAGCGCCAAAGAAGCCGATGCCGACCTGAACGTGAAAGCCCGTTTTGCCGAGGTGTTGGCCAACCCCGCCAAATTCCCGCTGATGACCAGCATGGATGACAACCTGCAATACGTCTACAACAGCACGTTCAACAAGTACAACCGCAACCCGGACAATTTCGGGCAGAACGCCACGCGGGAAAACATGACGACCACGTACCTGGGTACGTTGACGAGCCTCAAAGACCCGCGTACGTTTGTGGTGGCCGAGCCCGCCGCCGCCAAGCTAAAAGCCGGCCTGCAACCCACCGATTACGCGGCCTTTGTGGGGGCGTCGTCGGGTGAAGACTTAGCGATTATGTCGTCGAAAGCCAATCAGGGCGAGTACTCATTCCAGAACCGGCGCCACTTCTACAGCACCTACACCGCCGAGCCCTTTATTCTGCTGGGTTACCCCGAGTTGCTGTTCACGATCGCGGAGGGCATCAACCGGGGTTGGGCATCGGGCTCGGCTGAAGACAGCTACACTAAAGGCATCCAGACATCGTGGGCATTCTACGGCCTGAAAGACGGGGCCAACGACGTTTTCTTCTCAGCCGACGGCGGCTACAAGGCCTTCAATACCTACTCGGCTCCCGTCAGCTACGCCACGTATTATGCGCAGACGGCGGTGAAATACGCCGGTAACAACGCCAACGGGCTCAAGCAGATTCTGACCCAGAAATACCTGGCCATGTTCCAGCAGTCGGGCATGGAGGCCTGGTACAACCAGCGCCGCACGGGCGTGCCCACGTTTGAGGTAGGCCCCGGCACCGGCAATAGCCAACGGATTCCGAAACGGTGGCAGTACCCCACCACCGAGGCGGCCTACAACGCCGATAATTACAAGGCCGCCATCACGAGTCAGTATGCTGGTAATGACGATATTAACGCCCTGATGTGGCTGCTGAAGTAAGCAGCTTCGCCATAAACCTATAAGGTTTCCAAAACCTTATAGGTTTGCTTATTAACCGACTAAACCAAATGCGTTTTCTCTTTCTACTAGGCATACCCCTCTTGCTGGGTACGTCAACCCTGGCGCAACCCGCTCAAAACATTGTGCTGGTGACGCTGGACGGTGTTCGCTGGCAGGAGGTGTTCAACGGGGCCGATTCGACGCTGCTCTTCGATCCGGCGTTCAGCCGCGACACCTCGGCCGCCCGCAAGGCATTCTGGGCAGCCACCCCCACCGAACGGCGGCAGCGGCTGATGCCTTTTTTGTGGACGACCATCGGCGGGCAGGGGCAACTCTACGGCAACCGACAGATAGGAAGCCGGATGAACGTGTCGAATCCGCACTGGTTCAGCTACCCCGGCTACAACGAAATTCTGAGCGGGTATGCCGACGACCGCATCAAGTCCAACGACAAAATCGACAACCCTAACCTGACGGTGCTGGAGTTTCTAAATCGGCAACCCGCCTTTGCGGGGAAAGTGGCCGTTTTTTCGTCGTGGGATGTGATCGAAGCGGCCGTCAACGAAAAGCGGAGTGGCATCTACGCCAGTTCGGCCAACGAACCGAGCCAACCCACTACCGCGACCGATTCTTTGCTGACCGATATGACCCGCCTGCTGCCCCGCCCCTTTGGCGACGGCGTCCGGGCCGATATGCTGACTTATTTCGCGGCCCGCCAGTATGTGAAGCAAAAAGCGCCGCGGGTGCTGTTCCTGTCGTTCGACGAAACCGACGATCTGGCCCATGCCGGGCAGTATTCGGAGCACTTGCAGATGGTGCAGTCGATTGACCGCTACCTCGCCGACCTATGGCAGTTGCTTCAGCAAACCCCGCAGTATGCGGGCAAGACAGTGCTGCTCATCACCACCGATCACGGCCGGGGTCATACGCCTAAAGCTCGCTGGAAAGACCACGGCACCAAAACCGCCGACTCGTACCAGATCTGGCTGGGCGCGGTAGGCCCGGGCGTCGCTACGTCGGGCGTCGCGGCGTCGGGTGAGCAGAAAAACGGGTCCGTGCTCTTTCAGAATCAGATTGCGGCTACGCTGGCTCAACTACTGGGGCTGACGTTTACGGCCGACCATCCCGTTGGCCCCGCGATCGACCTTTCCGGCCGCGCCAAGCGATAACCCCTTTTCCGCCCCAAAGCGCGCAATACGCTCCATGACTCGTCGATCCCTCTTAAAAGGCTATGCCCTATGCCCTGTTCGACCTCTGTGCCGACAGCGCCCTCAACCGAACCTACGTAGCGTATGAATGAGATCACCGACCTGTTCACCCAAAACGGGGCCGATGCCTACTATGGCGAACCCGTGACGCAACTGGCCCACGCCCTGCAATGCGCCCAACTAGCCGAGGAAGCGGGTGCCGATGCCGAAACCATCGCGGCGGCCTTTCTGCATGATATCGGCCACATGCTGCCCGTTCCCGACGGCACGGCCTACATGGATGACTACGGCACCGTGGATCACGAAGGGCTGGGTGCCGATTTTCTGCGGCAACAGGGTTTCCCGGAAAAAGTGGCGCAACTGGTCGAGCACCACGTCAATGCAAAGCGGTATCTGGTCTTTAAAAACGCCGAATACCGGGCGCGGCTTTCCGAAGCTAGCCAGCAGACACTGCTCTTCCAGGGTGGCCCCATGACCGCCGACGAAGCCGCCACCTTCGAGCAGCACCCCTATTTCAAGCCGATCATCCAACTCCGGCTGTGGGACGAACGCGCCAAACTAATCGACCACGTTACGCCCGACGCGGCCCACTACCTCGCCATCGCGGCCCAGGTACGTTCGGTGCAGTAAGGTTTGTTGGCGAGATAAGCCTGGGCGGCGGCGGCACAACGTACCTGACCATGTATAGCCGACAACTCCGGCTGGAGCCGGGCGTTACTGTAGCGCCCGGCTCCAGCCGGGTAGACCACGATCATCGTCACTATTCACTCGTTTTACAGCGACGTACCCAGCCGCTGCGCCAGATTTTCGATGTCGGCGCGGCGGGCCAGTACATCAAGCCATTCGGCAGGGATCGACTCAAGGCCGTAGTACAGGCCCGCCAGCCCGCCCGTTACACAGCCCGTGGTGTCGGTATCGCTCCCCAGATTGACGGCTTTCAAGACGGCTTCGACGTACGTATCTGATGTGAGAAAGCACCACAGGCTGGCTTCGAGTGTGTGTATAGCGTACCCGGAGGAGGCAATAGCTGCCTCAGTATAGTCGGTCAGGCGTAGGATTTCACCGTTGCCCGCGCCGCGTTCCAGAACGCGATCAAAATGAGCCAGCTCGTTTTCTGTCAGTCCAGGTACGTTGTCGGCGAAAGCGTGTACACGCTCTTGTACCGTTCGTAGCGCCTCGTGCTTTTCGGTGCCTTTCAGCAGTTCGAGCGCATACTCACAGTAGATAAAACAAGCGAAAATCGAACGGCTGTGACGGTGTGTCAGGCTCGACACATCGGCTACGCGCTGATATCGTTCGTGGATGGGTAGCCCTTGAAGAACAAAGGCCAACGGCAGGATGCGCATCAGCGACCCATTGCCGTTGTCGCCTTCGTTAGCGCCGCCCGCCTGCGTAGGGGTTATGCCAGTTGCCAGCCGCCCTATGGCTTTCGACGTAGCAATGCCGATATCGAACACCGTTCCGTGGGGCGTCCAGTAGCCGTGTTCGTTCCAGTTGACAAAGCGCCGGGCCAGGTCATCAAGGTCGAATCCCTGGCAAAGGCTTTCGGCCAGGCAAAACGCCAGCGAACTATCATCCGACCACGTACCTGGCGGTTGATTATGCGTACCATAGCCCTGCAGGGTCGTAACGGGCTCAGCAGCCAGCGCCGCCCGCCGCTGAAACTCGACGGGCACGCCGAGGGCATCCCCGACCGCTAGCCCCAGCAGTGCGGCGGTTATTTTTTGTGCGCCTGTGTTCATTCGTTTTCGTATGATTCGACTATCCATATCAGACCAACAATCTGTTGCTTCGCCGTTTATGGATTGTCGGTCAAGTATTCTTTTAGCTACTGCTGACCAAGCTTTAACTTACGGCTGAGGAGTGGATCAGGTATGAGGATAGGCGTTTCGTCAACAACGATCAGATCAGTCAATTTGCGAGTAGCTACCCGCTCCGACTGTTCCTTTACGAAACCGGTTATGTCCTCAATTGACAGAATCCACTCTGTGGCAAACGCTTTGAGGGTATTGCTTCTTAGACCGAGTTGGATAGCTCGACGCGCCAGCCGGTTGCCCCACGGGTCATGATCGGGGTCCCATTGCAACCGTACATCTGATAGCGCCAATGCGGCCTGCCAGTCGGCTATGGTTGGGTATATCGCCGGTTGATACGAAGAATAAACAGCTTGTTCCAACAAGGTAACAAACCGATTCAGCGGCACTTCAATCGCAAGAATACGCTCCTGATTGACTTTTGATGCCCATCCTGCCCTGTACATCATCCACAAAAAATTCGGTTTGATCCAGGACATGCGGTTAAACGAGTAAGCCGGCCCACCGAAGCACTGATGCTGAACGGCGTACCGGGCGATCGTCTCGCTGTAGGCCTGATATACAATAATAGACTCACCGCGAAGCTGCCCAAGAATATGGCAGCCCTCCTGTGGCAGCGCATTTTCGGAGTGATTGTAAGGGACTGTACGCAGATTCATAACAGTATTAAGGTTGAGTGGCCAGCCGCCCCCGGATGTCGGCCAGGGTTTGGGTACGTAGGAGTTGGCCGTCGCGGAAGACGGGCTGAAGCAGGCCCGTGGCTTCCTCATCCCAGGTGCATTGGTCATGGAGCACTAGCCGCCCGTTTTCCTCGACGACCCGAAGCAGGCCGCGCGCCGACCGTTTGGTGCCGCTGTCGGTTTTGGGGTCTTTGAAAATGGCGCGCGCTTCGCCGTTCACCTCGCCATACGTGGCTTTTACGGCAAACCCGAAGGTGTCGCGTGTGACGTATTCGTAGGTGTATGAGCCAATGCCCAGCACGACGTTGAACGAGGCGAACCCTTTCTGCTTTAGTTGTTCCAGAATACGAAGCTGCCGCTCGGTGGTGATGCTGTCGCCGTAAATCAGGCCAATGTGGCTGTCGAGCAGTTTGTAACCCCGTTCGGTACGGATACCGCCGAAGGTTTCCCAGAGGCACTCGATCGCGCCTTTGTGGGCCGGACTGCCCGGTTCGGCATCCGGGTCGCCGCAGATAATCTTCACGGGGTCGCCTGAGTCGGGGCGAATCACCACCTTGCCCTCGCGGGCCAGAATCTGGCTTTTCAGTTGGGGCAGAAACTCCGTGATCACGCGCCAGAAATCCCAGGTATCCGACACAATCGACACCACGCCCGCCGGGTAAACCGTCGTGATGAGCCGCTCGAAGGTGTCGATCTCGCTGTCTTTCAACCCCATGCACATCACCGAGTGTTCGGTAGCGGGCACCGACCCACCCACCAGTTCCGTGTCAGCATTGGCTCCGTAATAGGTTTCCAGAAAGTCGATCGCAGGCACCGAATCGGTTCCGGTAAAGCTCAGTAGGTGGCCCGCTCCACTCAGTACGGCATCTTCCACGCCCGACATCCCCCGCATCGAAAAGTCGTGCCCCTGCCAGCCCACGAAGTCGCGGTTACCCACGGTTTCATCGGCATACTGATCGAATACCCGCCGGTAGGTGCGGGCGGTGGTGGCCGACGTGCAGGGCTTCCAGAGCACGCACGAAATGAGGGTTTCGAGGTAATTGGTCAGCCAGAAAAAGTCGGGGTGGGTGTTGCGCATGGTCAGCATCGGCACTTTCAGCGGCACCACCGACCCTTCGGGCAGGGCCTTGATCTCAAGCGGCAGGTAGCCCAGGTCGTGCAGCGCGCCGATATGGGCCACGTCGATCGCGCCCGGCCCTAGTGCGGTATCCATCCGCCGCTGATAACGGGCCAGCACCTGCGCTTTGGGCTGTTGGAAAAACCCGTCGTTCCACTGCCGGATCAGATACTCCTGTACGAAGTACTGGAGCCCGAAAAAGACAACCTCGTCGGTGCCGTCGACGCGGCTGCTGCGGGGTGTTAAATTGCTGTATACTAACTCAGTACCCTTGGGATACTGACGGCGGTGATCGGCCTTGTAAAAGTCGATGAGCGTAAGCGGGTTCAACGTCATGGTTGTATCGATTATAACGTGAGTAACGTGGTTAAGTCGATCTGCGTCAGGCCGTCGGCGGGAGGCAGCGTCGAGAAGCTGTTGGTCGTATACACATGGTCGAGCACGTTGGTCAGGGGGGCGATTCCCCGGCTGAAGATGCCATGCGATACGGCCAATGATACACTGGCGGGTTGCCGGGTACGTAGTTCAGCCGCTAGCCCCACGAACGTCCCGCCCCCGTCGCAGATGTCATCGACGATAAGGCAGTGTCGGCTCTGTAGGCTGTCAGCAAAGACGCGAAAGCCGGTGAGCGCGCCCGTTTTCACGTCGCGCTCCTTGTCGCCCACCACCACGGGAACCCCACCCAGGGCTGTCGACAGCTTGTGAATTTTCTTCAGCGCACCCGCGTCGGGAGCTACCAGACAGACCGTTTCACGATCGAACCGGGTGAGTACCTGTTCAATAAACGCCTGGTTGGTGATGACCTGCGCCCCGTTCAGCAAGGCGGGCGTCACGTCGGAATGCGGGTCGTAGACGTAGACCTGCTCGTATTGCTGCGCGTTGATGAGATCGGCGTATAGATGCACACTCAGCGGTTCGCCGGGTACCATCAGCCGGTCTTGTCGGGCCGCGGGGAAATAAGGCAACAACAGGGAGAGTTGCCGGTAGCCCGCCCGACGAAGGGCGTCGGTCGCTAACAGCAAGAGCATAAAATCGGCGGCGTTCTGTGCCCGCTGCGTGATGAGCACAGGCTCATGGGCCGCCACGCCCGACAAATCCAGCTTGATATGCGGTTCACCCCCGCTGAAAACAAAGGTCTGAAAGGGAATTGGCTCGGCAGCCATAGGGGTAAAACCGGGAGACAGGTGTAACGCCAGCATATCTTTTTGCGTAAATTCTACGCAAATGTAGACAAACCAAGTTTTCGACCAATCCATTTTGCGTAAATTTTACACATAATGAGCCAACGGTCATTTTATATCGAACAGAAACCCACTAGCGCGGAGGGTTTCGTAGCGGTTTTTGTCGAAGGCGTAGTAGGTGGCGGGCCTCCCTTTTTCGGGCGTAACTTTCTGCGGCTGTTCAACTAAAATATTGAAACTGAGCACTTTTTTCCGAAAGTTACGCCGGTCGAAGGGTTTGTTCAGAATAGCCGCGTAGAGGCGTTCGAGGTCGCCAAACGGAAACGTTTCATCGAGCAGGTTGAGGCCAATGGGCTCGTAGGTCAGTTTACCCCGCAACCGATCGAGCGCCCGTTGGAGAATAGCGGCATGGTCGAAGGCCAGCGGGGGCAGTTTGTTGAGCGCAAACCAGGCCACATCCTGCGCGTCGGTGCTGGCCTGAATCTGGAAATCGGACGGCCGCACCAGCCCCATGTACGCTACGCTGACAACGCGTTGCCGGGGATCGCGATCGACGGCCCCGAAGGTGTAGAGTTGTTCCAGGAAACGGGTCTGAATGCCCGTTTCCTCCCGCAATTCGCGCTGAACGGCCTCTTCCAACGTTTCGGTCGGCGCGACAAAGCCACCGGGTAAGGCCCATTGGTCTGCGTAGGGCGGGTATTTTCGGTTGATCAGCGCCACAAATAGCTGCCCATCGCGGTAGCCAAACACCACCGCATCGACCGTCAGCCGGATCGCCTCGTTAGGTACGTTCATACGAAGGTCAACTCACACCAACTCGTGTTAAGTTATGGTAACAAAGAAACAGAAGCGGGCGGCATTCTTTATCTTGCTCGAATGAAATCGCCTGCTTTTGCGTCGAACTCCGCGGCTCTCACTGCCTTTGGTGCGGTGGCCGCGTTCTGCACCTATGCCTGTATGTACGCTTTCCGCAAGGGCATCACCGCCGTTACGTTTGAGGGCATGGCGTTTGCGGGCATCAACTACAAAATCTGGCTGGTGACGGCGCAGGTGCTGGGCTACGCGGCCTCGAAAGGCATCGGCATCAAGATCGTGTCGGAGATGACGCCGGGGCGGCGGGCGGCGGCGATTCTGGCGTTTACGGGTTTTGCCCTGCTGGCGCTGCTGGCCTTTGCGCTGGTACCCGCCCCCTGGAATATTGTCTTTCTGTTTCTGAACGGCCTTCCCCTGGGCATGGTCTACGGCATCATGCTGGGTTTCCTGGAAGGCCGACGCCAAACCGACGCCATGGTAGCGGGGCTGACGGCTTCGTTCATTTTCGCATCGGGCTTCGTCAAAACGGTGGCGCTGACCATCAAGGCCAGTTGGGGCGTGTCGGAGTTCTGGCTGCCGTTCGTGACGGGAATGCTGTTTGTAGCGCCCATCCTGCTGTCGATTTATGCCCTTACGCGCCTCCCCCCACCGACCGACGAAGACCGCGCCCTGCGCACCACCCGCCAGCCCATGAACCGCCTCGAACGGCAATCGTTTGTGCGTGAGTTTGGGCCGGGGCTGGCCCTGCTCATCGGGAGCTACGTGCTGCTCACCGCCTTCCGCGACTTCCGCGACAATTTCGGACCGGAGATCATGAAAGACGCGGGCGTGCAGAACCCCGGCATCTTCGCCCAGACCGAAACGCTCATTGCCGTAGGCATCCTGCTCGTGATGGCGTTGCTCCAGCGCGTGACGGATAACTTCCGGGCATTTGCCCTGCTCAACGGCCTCATGCTACTCGGTGGAGTCACCGTGGGCCTCAGTACCTGGGCCTACACGGCGGGCAGTCTCCCCGCAGGTACGTGGTTTTTGCTGACGGGACTGGGGCTCTACATGGCCTACGTGCCCTGCAACGGCCTGTATTTCGAGCGGCTGGTGGCGGCGTTCCGGTACGTGGGGACGGTCGGGTTTATGGTCACGCTCGCCGACTGGTACGGCTATCTGGGCAGCGTGGGCGTGCTGCTGTACAAGAACTTCGGGCAGGGCACGATCAGCTACCGGCAGTTCTTTGTCTATGGCGCCTACACGCTGGCTATCATCTATGGCCTGCTGGTACTGGCCTCGTTTGTGTACTTCCGAACCCGCTACCGGCAAACGGCAGCCACCCAGCAGGTCGTGGGTACGTTGTGATTTTGTTTTATGCCTCGCTCTTTCGTTTCTCGAGCCAGTCTTTCACGGCGGGGCCGGTGCCGAAGGGCCACGGACGCAGTTCGGTGATCGGCGTGATTTTTACGGCCTGTAATTCCGTTTCGTCCATGACGATCTCGCCGGTGGCGCGCACGTGGTAGGTGAAAATGATTTCGTTGCGCTGAAAGAACGGGTAGATGCCCAGAAACTCGACGATCTCGACCTGGGTCAGCCCGATCTCTTCCTGAATCTCGCGCAGGATGGCGTCGGCGGGCGCTTCGCCGCGTTCCAGAAAGCCCGTCACCAGCCCGAACCAGTCGGCGGGCCAGCCGATGTTCTGGGTAAGCACCACCGTGTCGTTGTCATACTCGACAATGGCCCCAACCACGGGCAGCGGGTTGTCGTAGAAGACGTACCCACAGGGCTTGGAGCATACCAGCCGGTCGCGCCCGCTAACGACCTGTTGTACCAGTGGTGACGCGCAAACGGGACAAAAGTTGAGTTTCGGCATAAGGAGCGTTTTTCGAGGAGTAAAAGTTGTTACGCAGAGCTACGCTGAGGAGCATAGAGATTCGCAGAGATCTTTTTAGAGGAGAAGTAAGGCTCTGTGAATCTCCGTGCTTCTCAGCGTAGCTCTGCGTAAAAGCCCCTTACACCGATTCCCAGAAATTCTCGATCGCCATCAGGCATTCGTCGACGGTATTGGTCACAATCAGCAAGGCGCGGTTTTCGGGTTTCAGGAACCCATCGGCTACGCAGCGGTCGAGTTGCTGTAGCATCAGGTCGTAATAACCGTCGACGTTGATGATGGCGATGGGCCCGTCGTAGAGTTTAAGTTGCCGCCACGCCAGAATCTCGAACAGTTCGTCGAACGTGCCGTAGCCACCTGGCAGCGCAATGACACCTTTGGCCAGATGCACCATTTTGTACTTCCGCTCATGCATGGTTTCGACAAAATGGATCTCCGTCAGCGTTTGGTGGGCTACCTCTAGTTGAGCCAGAAAATTCGGGATAACGCCCGTCACTTCGCCGCCGTTAAGCAGCACCGTGTCGGCTACATTGCCCATTAGGCCAAATCCACCTCCGCCATAAATCAGGCGGATACGCCGGGCCGCCAGTTTCTGGCCCAGTTCAACAGCGACTTCCTTGTAAATCGGCTTCACCCCCGGCGATGAGCCACAGTACACGACAATGCTTTGCATAAAAGTTGGTGGTCATTAAGTAGTCATTTGGCTTCGCCGTCATTCGTCGTAAAAGACAATCACTGACGACGAATGACGGCGAAGCCAAATGACTACCTAATGACATTTTTTAAATCCAACCCGCCGAACGTACCTGAACTCATCATCAGGAATACATCGGCGGTTGTTTGGTTTTGGTGGAGAAAATTGGTCAGGTCAGCGGTTTCCGTAAAGACCGCCAGATCGGGTTTGTTGAAGGCCGCCCGGATGTCGTCGGGCGAGATCGGCTCCAGTCGTTTGATGGCCAGCGTGTGGGCATTGTAATACACCGCCGCGATGTCGGCCGCGTCGAGCGTGTGCTCATACTGGCTCAGAAACGCTTTATTGAGGCTGCTGAACGTGTGCAGTTCCACACAGGCGAGCAACCGCTTATCGGGAAACTGCGCTTTCACAGCTTCCGTCGTGGCCTCAACTTTGGAAGGGGCGTGGGCAAAGTCGCGGTACACGATCTGGGTATCGGTCTGCACCACCGTTTCCAGCCGACGAGCGGCCCCGGCAAACGTCTGGATGGCTTCATAAAACTGCTCGTCGGATACGCCCAGCCGGTCGCAGACGGCCATAGCTCCTGCAATATTTTTCATGTTGTGCAGACCAAACACCTGCAACGGCACCTCCGTACCAGAGGCGGTCGTCAGGTACGTTCGGCCGTCCCGAATCAGGTGCGGATGCGCATCGTAGGGCACTTTCTGCACGTCGGGCCGCTCTTTTTCGCCGATCACGTCGAGCAGGTTATCGGTTTCGTCGAAGAGCAGCACCCCGGCTTTGGGCATCTGGTCGGCCAGCAGCTCGAACTGATCGACATACTCGTCGTAGGTCGGGTAAATGTTGACGTGGTCCCAGGCGATACCGCTGATGAGCGCCATATGCGGCTGATAATGCAGAAACTTGGGCCGACGGTCGATGGGCGAAGAGGCATATTCATCGCCTTCGATGACAATCACGGGCGCGCCGCTGGCATCGCTGTCGCCGGTCAGTTTCACCATCGTCTCAAACCCGTCGATCTGCGCGCCCACCAGGTAGTCGAACTGCCGGTTGTTGTATTTCAGCACGTGCAGGATCATCGACGTGATGGTGGTTTTACCGTGGCTACCGGCAATCACAACCCGCTGTTTCTGGCGGCTTTGGGCGTAGATGAATTCGGGGTACGAAAAAATGGGTAGACCCAGCTCCTGCGCCCGGGCCAGTTCGGGGTTGTCGGCGCGGGCGTGCATGCCCAGGATGACGCCGTCGAGGCCTGCGTGCAGGCGGTCGGGAAACCAGCCCATCTGATCGGGCAGCAGCCCCCGTTGGGCCAGCCGGGTGCGGGCGGGGTCGTAAATTTCGTCGTCGGAGCCGGTGATGGTGTGCCCCTGCTGATGAAGCGCCATGGCCAGGTTGTGCATGGCCGAGCCTCCAATGGCAATAAAGTGATATGCCTGCGGCATGAAGGAACGTTTACAGGTTGCTATTTACAGGTTTCAGTTCGTCCGCTGTCACGGTGGGTGGCCCACAGGCAACGCAACGGCAAACTGTACACTGTAAACTTTTTTCCAGACGAAGGTAGCTACTATCTTCGTTTAGCGGATAATGAGTTCCCCACTGACTATGAACTGGAGAAACGGCCTGACGGCCGGATTGTTGGTATTGACTGGGTACGTTGGTTGGGCGCAGGCTCCGGTGGCTACCCCGCCTGCCTCGGCGTATAAAGGCGAAAACCTGGGTCCACAGGTCAATTCGATCTATAACGAGGGCAATCCGCTCATCAGCCCCGACGGTAAAACGCTGTACTACACCCGCGAAGACCATCCCAACAACACCAAGTTTGCCGACAAAGACAATGGCAGCGCCGACATCTGGTATTCGGAGTGGCAACCCAGCAATCAGTGGGGGCCAGCCCGGCGGATGGGCTCGCCGCTGAACCAGTTCAACCACAACGCCGTGTTCAGCATCACGCCCGACGGTAACACGCTGCTGTTGCGCGGGGCCTACGTGAATGGGCAGTACGAAACGCGCGGTTTCTCGATCAGCAAACGCACGGCGAGCGGTTGGGGTGTTCCCGAAAAGCTGAACATCGCTAACTACGAAAAGCTGAGCAAAGGCCAGTTCGATTTTGCCTACCTGACCGTCGACGGTAAGACGCTGCTGCTGTCGTTCAGCGAAAAACGCAATGGCCTGAAAGACGACCTGTATGTATCGTTTCGGCAGAAAAATGGCTCGTGGAGCGAACCCATGAACCTCGGTGCCGACGTGAATACCGACGACTTCACGGAAACGACGCCGTTTCTGGCGCCCGACGGGGTCACGCTGTATTTCTCGACCAACCGGCCCGGCGGGCAGGGCGACAACGACGTATGGGTAACGCGCCGCGTCGACAAAACCTGGAAACGCTGGTCGAAGCCGCAGAACCTCGGCCCCAGCGTGAACACCGACGGCTACGATGCGTATTACTCCATCTCGGCGCTCGGCGACAACGCCTTTCTGACCACCTTCAAGGGCGTTCAGGGCAAAGGCGGCGATATCGTCCGGATCAACATGGTACAACCCACGCCCCCCAAAGGCGCAGCCGACTCCACCACACTAGCTCAGAACGACCCGACCAAAAACGGCGACCCGATCTCGCGCCCTGACCCAGTGGCGATGATTTCGGGCACGGTGATCGACCAGAAGACGGGCCGTCCCATTGCAGCCGAGATTATCTACAGCACCTTGCCCGACGGGGCCGAAGCCGGCCGCGCCACCGCCGACCCAGTTACGGGGCAATACAAGATTGTGTTGCCCTACGGCCAGAAGTACACCATGCGAGCCGTCACACCTGATTACATCGCTGTGGGCGAAAACGTCGACCTGACGAACAAGCCCACCGGCCCAGCCACGGCCATGCTCGAGATCAAGGGGAAGGAGTTGAAGATGGTGCCGATTCTGGAGGGGGAAGTCGTCCGGCTGAACAATGTCTTTTTCGACACGGGTAAAGCCATTCTACGCGACGAATCGGGGCCCGAGCTCGACCGGATTGTAACGTTGCTCAACGACAAACCCAAACTCGTAATCGAGGTAGACGGGCATACCGATAATACGGGCTCCAACGAGATCAACAACAAACTTTCGCAGGACCGCGCCGACGCCGTGCGCGAATACCTGATCGGCAAGGGCATCGAACCTGACCGCGTCGCCAGCAAAGGCTTTGGCGAAACCAAACCTGTAGCCACCAACGACACCGACGAAGGCCGTCAGCAAAACCGCCGCGTCGAGTTCGTGATTCTGAAGAAATGAGTATCACACTAGCGATAGCTCATTGGACGGGCTACTGACCGAATTACCCACTGATTAAGCCAACCCGGCGTATGCGACTGACCGCTTCCGTCGGATATTTGCGGGCATGTGGCAAATCTGGATTGATACGGGCGGCACCTTCACCGACGGCCTCGCCCTCGACCCCACCGGCACCCTACACCGAACCAAAGTTCTCAGCAGCAGTCGGCTGCGGGGGCAGCTTATCGACGGACGGCTAATCGCGCCCTGGCTCGTAGCCCCGATTTTCGATGGCTACACCCTCCGGCTGGTCGACACCGACGAAACGTATCCGGTTCTGTCGCTAAGCGTCGACGGCCATCTGCAACTGGCCGGGGGAACGTACCCAGCCAACGCTACGGTCGAGTTGTATACGAGCGAAGAAGCCCCCGTGCTGGCAGCACGTCTGCTTACTCAAACGCCGCTGAGTCAGTCCTTCCCAGCACTGGATATGCGGCTGGGTACCACCAAAGGTACCAACGCGCTGCTCGAGCGGAAAGGCGGGCGCGTGGCGTTGCTCGTCACGGAAGGCTTCCGCGACCTGCTGCTCATCGGCACTCAGCAACGCCCAGACCTCTTCCAACTCGCCATTCCGCCCGCCGACGTGCTGTACGACAGCGTACTCGAAGTACCAGAACGCATCGCTGCCGATGGAGCCATCATCCAGCCCCTCACCGACGAAGCCATCGCCGACCTGATCGCTCAACTGCACGACGGTCGGCCCGACGCCGTGGCCGTGTCGCTACTCAACGCCTATCAGAACCCCGATCACGAACGCAAGCTGGCCGACGCACTTGCGGCTGCCGGTTTCGCCATCGTTACGCGCTCGACAGCCGTATCGACAGCACCTGGGTACGTGTCGCGCACCCAAACGACGGTGGCCGATGCGTACCTGACGCCCGTGTTACGAACGTACCTGACCAACGTCCAAACGCAGTTGGGCGGCCATCCAGTCCGGCTCATGACGAGCGCGGGCGGGCTGGTGCGGGCCGATCTGTTCCAGCCGAAAGACAGCCTGCTGAGTGGGCCGGCGGGGGGCGTTATTGGTGCCGCAGCGGTTGCGCCAACTGACACTTTGTTGACGCTCGATATGGGCGGTACCAGCACCGACGTCGCCCGCATCGTCGATGGGCAACCCGATCATCGATTTTCGACTACCATCGGCCCATTTGAGTTGCAACTGCCTTCGCTGGCGATCGAAACGGTAGCGGCGGGGGGCGGCTCGATCTGCTGGTTTGATGCCCTGACGGGCCAACTGCGCGTTGGGCCGCAGAGCGCGGGCGCTACCCCCGGCCCGGCCTGTTACGGTGCCACGCCATCAGGTACGTTGCCCAGCCTCACGATCACCGACATTAACCTGTTGCTGGGGCGGCTGCATCCCCGGCAGTTTGGCATTCCCGTGTTCATCGACAAAGCGCAGGCGGCGCTCGACGCGGTGGTCAAGCAGGTGAGTCAGGCAACGGGCGAGCCAGCCGATCCCCTTGCTTTGCTGCACGGGTTTGCCAGCATCGCCGACGAAACGATGGCCGGGGCCATTCGTAAAATCTCGGTGGCGCGAGGGTTCGATCCGGCGCAGTACAGCTTGCTGGTGTTTGGCGGCGCGGGTGGCCTGCACGGTTGCGCGGTAGCCCGCCTGCTGGGTATGACCCGCCTGATACTGCCATTCGACGGCGGCCTGCTCAGCGCGTATGGCATCGGTCAGGCGCAGATTGAACGCCGGGCGAGTCGGTCGGTGATGCGGCCACTTTTGTCGGTGTCTGACCAATTGAGTAGCTGGTTCGACGAGTTGACGAAGCAGGCCACTACTGAGTTGCGCCAGGATGTTGCTCAGGAAACGGCCGTGGGTACGTTAGCCCGAACCGCGTTTTTACGGCTGCAAGGCCAGGAAGCGACGGTACCGGTTGCTTTTATCGGCACGTTGGAAACGACGTTTCGAGAGGCCTATGAGCAACGCTACGGGTACGTTCCCGAAAACCGGGCAATCGAAGTAGAAAGCCTCCGGGT
Source organism: Fibrella aestuarina BUZ 2 (assembly GCF_000331105.1). Taxonomy (NCBI): domain Bacteria; kingdom Pseudomonadati; phylum Bacteroidota; class Cytophagia; order Cytophagales; family Spirosomataceae; genus Fibrella; species Fibrella aestuarina. Next base: position 6,698,644 of record NC_020054.1, read on the forward strand.
AACGGTGGGTACGTTGCCCCCTGCTACCGATACGCCCCCTCCGCTCCCGACGACGCGCCCCGCACGCCCGGCCTTCCAGACCGACCAGTACCCCGCCTACGACTGGACCCAACTCCAACCCGGCGATACCTTCAGTGGTCCGGCGCTATTGCTCAATACCACCTCGTCGGCCTTTATTGACGAAGGCTGGTTACTGACTATTCAGCCGGATAAAACAGCTGTCGCGGCCTGGCGAGGTACGTTATCCAGACAGGCTGGAAACCACGCCAATGAGGTTATTCAGCTGGAACTGTTTACTCAGCGATTCCGGGCCATTGCCGACGAAATGGGTGCTCAATTGCAGCGAACGGCCTTTTCGGTCAACGTAAAAGAGCGGCTCGATTTCTCCTGTGCCCTGCTCGACGCGCAGGGGCGGCTGGTGGTCAATGCGCCGCACATTCCCGTGCATCTGGGCAGTCTCGGCATCTGTGCCCGGCTGGTGCTCGACAAACTCGCGCAAGATGGCACGCCCCTCGGCCCCGGCGACGTTGCCATTACCAACCACCCAAAATATGGCGGCTCGCACTTGCCTGACGTGACGTTGTTGCAGGGTGTATACGACGAGCAGCAACGCCTTATCGGGTACGTCATCAACCGGGCTCACCATGCCGAAATTGGCGGTAAAACGCCGGGGTCCATGCCGCCCGATGCCACGTCGCTGGTCGAAGAGGGCGTGGTGCTGGTCCCGCAGTTAATTATCCGGCAAGGGAAATTTCAGTGGGAAGACGGGCTGGAAGCGGCGTTCACACAGGCAATGTACCCAACGCGTGCGCTGGCCGAAAACCGGGCCGATCTGGAAGCCGCCATTGCCTCGCTCCATTCGGGCGAAACGGCCCTGCAAGCGCTGGTTCGGGCACACGGCCTCGACGTTGTTCACCACTATATGAGCCGGTTGCAGCAGTCGGCAACGGACGCCATCCGGGCTGTACTCGCGCCGTATGACGGCCAGACGTTCGAAGCCACCGAAACCCTCGACGACGGACACCCCATCCAGGTACGTATGGCTGTTACGGACCAGACGCTCACGATCGACCTGACAGGCACGGGGTCGGTGCATCCCAACAACCTCAACGCCAACGTCTCCATCCTGCATTCGGCGGTGCTGTATGTGCTGCGGCTCTGGGTGGGGCAGCATGTCGACGCCACCAATATTCCGCTCAACGAAGGCCTGATGCAGCCCGTCCGGTTTGTGCTGCCCAATTCGTCGCTGCTGAACCCGATTTTTCCCGACGAGCCTACGCAATGCCCGGCGGTAGTGGGGGGTAATACCGAGGTAAGTCAGCGGCTGGTGGATACGTTGCTCAAGGCGCTGGGGCTGGCGGCGTGTAGCCAGGGCACGATGAACAATTTCCTGTTTGGCAATGACTCGCTGGGCTATTACGAAACCATCGGCGGCGGCGCAGGGGCCACACACGGGCAGGCGGGCCGGTCGGGCGTGCATCAGCACATGACCAACACCCGCCTCACCGACCCCGAAACCCTTGAACGCCGGTATCCGGTACGTCTGTGGCGGTTTAGCCTGCGCCCCAACTCGGGCGGGGCCGGGCAATGGCGCGGGGGCGATGGGCTGGTGCGCGAGCTTGAATTCCTGGCACCCATGCAGGTCACGCTGGTGAGTCAGCACCGCACGGTAGCGCCCTATGGCCTCAACGGGGGGCTACCCGGCCAACCCGGTCAGCAAACGCTCATCGAGCCGGATGGCACCGAGACCGCGTTGCCCGGCCTGTTTTCCCGCCGCCTACACACTGGCGAGCGAATCCGGCTCGAAACCCCTGGCGGTGGCGGAGTTGGTAGTGATGAACGATGAGCGGTAAGTGACAGCAGCCAGTCCGTGTTGGTGTCTGACGGCGATGCTGGCATTAGCTGACTCACCGCTTATCGTTCATCACTCATCACTACCTTTGTACTATGATTGAGCAATTAGAAGCCATACGCGAACGCTTCAATGAAGTGGGGCAGCAGATTGTGCAGCCCGAGGTGGTCTCAGACCCCAAACGCTTCATGAAGCTGAGCAAAGAATATAAGGAACTCGACCGGATCGTGCAGCAGTACGTGTCGTATCAGCAGGTGCTGGCCGAAATCGAAAACGCCCGCCAACTGATCGCGACCGAGAAAGACGAAGATTTCCGCGAACTCGCCAAAGAAGAACTGGAGCAACTGCAACCTCGCCGCGATCAGCTCGAAGCCGATTTGAAGGAGATGCTGATTCCGAAAGATCCCAACGACAGCCGCAACATCATTCTGGAAGTGCGCGGCGGTACGGGTGGCGACGAAGCGGCCATTTTTGCGGGCGACATCTTCCGCATGTACCAGCGTTTTTGCGACAAAATGGGCTGGAAAATGTCGATCGTCGACTTTACAGAGGGCTCATCGGGCGGTTACAAAGAAATTGTGGCCGAAGTGGAAGGCGAAGACGTCTACGGCAAGATGAAATTCGAGTCGGGCGTGCACCGGGTGCAACGCGTACCGGCTACCGAAACGCAGGGGCGCATTCACACGTCGGCAGCCAGCGTGGCGGTACTGCCCGAAGCCGAGGAGGTCGACGTAGACCTGAACATGAACGACATCCGGAAGGACACGTTCTGTTCGTCGGGCGCGGGTGGTCAGTCGGTAAACACCACCTACTCGGCTGTGCGGCTGACCCACATCCCAACGGGGCTTGTGGTGCAATGCCAGGACGAGCGGTCGCAGCTGAAAAACTTCGACAAGGCGCTGACGGTACTACGGTCGCGGCTCTACGAAATCGAGTTGCAGAAACACAACGACGCCATTGCCTCGCAGCGTAAAACGATGGTAGGCAGCGGTGACCGGTCCGATAAGATACGTACCTACAACTACCCGCAAAGTCGCGTGACTGACCACCGCATTGGCATGACGGTCTACAACCTGCCTGCCGTAATGGATGGCGACATCGGCGACTTTATCGAGCAACTGCGCATCGCCGAAAACGCCGAACGTCTCAAAGAAGGCGCTGGCGCGTAACGGAACAGTCGATCCTATACTGATCTACGACAAAGCTGAGCAAAGCACAATGTCAGACAAGGAACTGGATCAACTCCTGATTGCCAATGATCTCGCTTAAGCAACAAAGCCCGGACGCGAGCTTACCTGCTCCG
>NC_020054.1:6703795-6775444 GCF_000331105.1 Fibrella aestuarina BUZ 2
GGAGCAGCTTACCTGCTCCGGGCTTTGTTGCTTAACTGGTAGCGCTACTTGTCGCTCAACAGCAGGGGCGCATTGCCCCGGCTCCCCATTACCACGATCTTGGTATTGGGCGAAGCCGCCAATTCGCGCTGCGCTTTGATGGCTTCGTACTGCAACTGCTTGTCTGACAAGCCCGTCGACAGGATTTTCTGGTAATCGGCGATCCCCTGCGCCTCGACGCGTTTGCGCTCGGCTTCTTGCCGTTCCTTCTGCAACACAAACTGCATTTTTTGGGCTTCCTGCTCGGCACTGATCTTCGACTCGATCGTCTGCTTCACCGAGTTGGGCAGGTTGATCTTCCGTACCAGCAACTGCTCCAGCGTCAGGCCCCGTTTCTTGAAATCCGATTCGATCGTCTTGTAAATCCGCCCCTGAAACTCGTCGCGGCGGGTCGAGTACAGCGCGACGGCATCGTAATAGACGGCGTTGTCGCGGATGCGGGTACGGGTTACGGGGCGTACGATCTTGTCGTTGTAATCGGTACCGATTTCACGGAAGATGCGCGGCGCCTCCGACGGAATCACCCGATACAGCACCGTGAGGTCGACCACCACTTCAAGCCCATCGGCGGTGAGCACCCGAATGGCATCGTCGCCGTGCTTTTCGCCTTCGTCATAATCAGCCGACATGGTGTAGTTCTGCGTTTTCACGTCGAACTCCGTCACCGACGCCAACGGATTCACCAGATTCAGTCCGGGCTGTAGCACCCGATCCGACACGCTACCAAACAGCGACACCGCCCCGACTTGACCGGCATCGATCTGCCGGATGCTGGCGGTCAGCAACCCGAGAAGCACCAGTATAACGCCCACCACTTTCAGGGGGCGCGAAAAACGAGCAAACGCCAGCGCGGGCGTATTGATGGCAAAGCCGACAATGAGGGTCAGGATGCCAAGGACAACAAAGAACATTGGTTAGGATAAGTTGATCAGCAGTAGGTGGGTGGCTGTCGTTTCATCTCTTGGCGTAAGCAACTTATAGTCAAGCTGTTTTACGGCAACATTTATCCGTCCGACTGCTGCGTAAATGTATCCTGCGCGGCTCCGCCCGGTAGCGGAATTACAAGAGTGGATGCCCGCCTATAGCATCGGTTGCGGGCCAGGATGACCATGCCAGTAGGGCACAAAAAAAGCACCCGATATACGATCGGGTGCTTTTCCTGCACTACTTGATCAATTAACCCTTCAGTAAAAGCGTTTACAGTCGGTCAGTGACTAGTGCATCAGCAATGTGCGCGTCAGCAGCGTATAGACTTGCGACTTATTTCGTTCCTTTCTTCTTGCCAGCCTGAGCAGCCGCGTCGGCGGCTTCTTTCGAGACAACCTCACCTTTCAGCGTAAGGTAGATCGTAGAGGTTTTGGCATTGGTCGTTACCGTAACCGTTTTGTTAAACGGCGAGATAGCCGCAGCGTTGAACGTAGCCGAAATCTGACCTGAAGCACCCGGTGCCACAGGGTCTTTCGAGAACGTAGGCTTGGTGCAGCCGCATGACGCAACGGCATCCAATACAACCAAAGGCTCAGTACCCGTATTTTTGAACGTGAAGACGTGCGTCACGGGCTTGCCTACCTCTACCTTACCAAAGTCGTGCGTCTCTTTAGCGAAAACGATGTTCGCATTCTGGGCAAAGCTAACGCCGACAAAGGCAAATAAAGCTACGAAAAGTGATAATGCGGTTTTCATTTGCGTACTCAATAATTGGTTTGGTTGTCAGATCGAAACAGATGATAAAACAAAGATACCACAAACGCTTTGCCAAAGACTGTTCGGTGGTCGCCTTCTTAACAAAGAACGACAAAAAATCGTTTTTTTGATCCCTTTGTTCCTTTAACGTACTTTTACTACAGGCTGGCTTAGCTGCTGGTTAGAGCCGACTGACGACGAAACGTTTAATTTGGTCGTCAGATTTTTCAGGTGAGCCAATCCCACACTTCATCATCTTATCTGACAACCATCAAATTACGTGCCTTCACTGTGATAGCCAATGAACCGCTTCGCTCTACCGACGCGCTAACCCGCGACGCTATTCTGGCCGATTACCGTCTTGCCTGCGAAAGCCGACAGGTAAGCCTGTTGGGGCGCAAAGACGTAATGGGTGGCCGGGCCAAGTTCGGCATCTTCGGCGATGGCAAGGAACTAGCGCAGATCGCCGCCGCCCGCGCGTTTCAGCGGGGCGATTTCCGCTCGGGTTACTACCGCGACCAGACCTTTGTGGCCGCCCTGGGTGAGCTACGCTGGACTGAGTTTTTCGCCCAGCTTTACGCCCACACCGATCTGGTACATGAACCCAACACAGCCGGGCGGTCGATGAATGGCCACTTTGCTACGCGTTGGCTCGACGAACAGGGGCACTGGCGCAACCAGACCGATTTCTATAACTCGGTCTGCGACATCGCCCCTACCGCCGGTCAGATTCCGCGCTCGGTGGGCCTGGCCTATGCCTCTAAACTGTACCGCGAAAACCCCGATTTAGCCAGTCTGACGGCCTTTTCGCGCCACGGTAACGAGGTTACCTTCGCCACCATCGGCGACGCCTCCACCTCGCAGGGGATGTTCTGGGAAAGCATGAACGCTGCTGGTGTGTTGCAGGTGCCGTTGCTGATGTCGGTCTGGGACGATGGGTATGGGATCTCGGTGCCGGTGGAACTGCAAACGACCAAAAGCAGCATTTCCAAGGCCATGGCCGGTTTTCAACGCGACGGACAGGATCCGGGCTTTGCTATTTTTACGGTAAAAGGCTGGGATTACGCCGCCCTGATCGACACCTACGAGCGCGCCGCGCACATTTGCCGCCATGAACACGTACCCGTGCTGGTACACGTGCAGGAACTGACGCAACCTCAAGGGCATTCGTCGTCGGGGTCGCACGAACGCTATAAATCGACTGAGCGGTTGGCCTGGGAGCGGGCACACGACTGCAACGTTCAGTTCCGCAACTGGATTCTGACCAACGGCTACGCCAGCGACGACGAACTGACGGCCATCGAAAAAGAAGCCCTGACCGTAGCCCGCGACGCCCGGAATACCGCCTGGAAAGCATTTCAGGAGCCCATCAAAGCTGATCTGGAACAGGCTTGCGACCTGCTGCAACAGGCGGCCCGCAACCACCCCAAAGCCGCCGAGCTGATGGCGTTGCGGCAGGAGTTGCAGCGGAACACCTCGCCGCTCTACCGCGACGCGTTCGCCGCGATTCGGAAAGCTGTGCATCTGCTCCGTACCGATCAGGGGCAGGGTAAGCAACTGCTGGTCAACTGGCTGCAAAAAGCCCGGCCGATCAACGACGACCGCTTTAGCTCGCATCTGTACAGCGAATCCGACGAATCGCCATTGCAGGTACGTCCCATCGCCCCCCAATTCTCCGACGATAGCCCCGTGCTCGACGGCTATCTGGTGATGCAGAAGTATTTCGACAGTCTCTTCAGCCGGGAACCGCGTGCCGTAGCCATCGGCGAAGACGTGGGGCACATCGGTGACGTGAACCAGGGCTTTGCCGGGTTGCAGGAGAAATACGGGCATCTGCGCATCACCGATACGGGCATCCGCGAAACCACCATCATCGGGCAGGGCATCGGCCTGGCTATGCGCGGTCTGCGGCCCATCGTCGAGATCCAATACTTCGATTACATTTTCTACGCTCTCGCTACCCTCACCGACGACCTGTCGACACTGCTCTACCGCACCAAAGGCGGGCAAAAAGCCCCGGTCATTGTCAGGACGCGGGGCCACCGGCTTGAAGGCATCTGGCACTCGGGTTCGCCGATGGGCGCCATGCTGAGCAGCCTGCGCGGCATGCACGTGCTGGTGCCGCGCAACATGGTGCAGGCCGCCGGTTTCTACAATACGCTCATCAAGAGCGACGACCCGGCCCTGCTGGTCGAATGCCTCAACGGCTACCGCCTGAAAGAACGCCTGCCCGACAACCTCGACGAGTTCTGCCTCCCGCTGGGCCAACCCGATATCCTGCGCCCGGGTACCGACGTAACGGTAGTTACTTACGGGTCGATGTGCCGGATCGTGCTGGAAGCCGCCAACCAACTGGCCGACATAGGCATCAGCGTTGAGGTGATCGACGTGCAGACATTGCTGCCGTTCGACCTGACCGGCACGATTGTGGAGTCACTGAAAAAGACGAATCGGGTGCTGTTTGCCGACGAAGATTTTCCGGGCGGGGCCACGGCCTACATGCTCCAGCAAACGCTCGACGCCCAAAACGGCTACCGCTACCTCGACGCGCCCCCGCGCACGCTTTCGGCCAAAGCACACCGCCCGCCCTACGGCTCCGACGGCGACTATTTCTCGAAACCGAGTGTCGACGACGTGTTCGAAAGCGTATACGCCATTATGCACGAAAGCGACCCAGCGCAGTTTCCGGCACTGTATTAATGAGTGAAAGAGTGATCCCTCACCGCTAGAAACGCTCTTTCACCGCAGCGGCGGACCGTTCTCTATCTCTTTCACTCTTTTTCTTCTCCCATGGAACCCATCTTCGCCACCGACCATACGCGTGCGCTGATTCCGCGCATTCGTGATTTCATTCAGCATGAGATCATCCCGCTTGAAACAACGGAACACCTCACGGGCAATTTCTCGACGGTGGCCCGGCTGCTCGACCAAAAGCGGGAGCTGGTGAAGAAAGCCGGTCTTTGGGGCCTCCAACACAGCATGGCGGAAGGCGGCCTTGGGCTATCGCTCTGCGAGTTTGGGCAGATCAGCGAAGTGCTGGCCTACAGCCCATTTGGGCATTATACGTTCAACTGCCAGGCACCCGACATTGGCAACATGGAGTTATTGCACAAATACGCCCCGGAGCACCTCAAGCAGACATACCTGGAACCGCTGAAAGCTGGCCATATCCGCTCGTGCTTCTCGATGACCGAACCCGAATTTGCCGGCTCCAATCCGACGCAGCTGGGTACGCTGGCCGAGCAGCAGGGCGACGAATGGGTCATCAACGGGCATAAGTGGTTCACCTCGTCGGCCGACGGGGCCGCTTTTGCCGTGGTCATGGCCGTGACCAATCCCGACGCCGCCCCCCACAAACGCGCCAGCATGATTCTGGTACCGACCGACACGCCGGGGTTCGAGCTGGTGCGCAACATCAGCATCATGGGCGACCCCTCCGACCATTGGGGGAGCCATGCCGAAGTGCGCTATACCAACTGCCGCGTGCCGCTGAGCAACCTGATTGGCGGCGAAGGGCTGGGCTTCACGCTGGCACAGGAACGGCTGGGGCCGGGCCGCATTCACCACTGCATGCGCTGGATTGGCATTGCCGAACGTTGTTTCGACCTGATGTGTCGCCGCGCCGCTACCCGCGAGGTTGAGCCGGGGGTGATGCTGGGCGAAAAGCAGTTTATTCAGGGGTTCATCGCCGAAAGCCGGGCCGAGATTGACGCCTCGCGGCTGATGGTGCTCCGAACGGCCCACAACATCGACGAGCAAGGGGCCGCCGCCGTGCGCAACGAGATTTCGACCATCAAATTCTTTGTCGCCAACATGATGCTGCGTGTGGTCGATCGGGCGATTCAGGTGCACGGCGCGCTGGGCGTTACCGACGATGTATTGCTGGGCTGGTACTACCGCCACGAACGCGGGGCCCGCATCTACGACGGTGCCGACGAAGTACACAAAACGGCCCTGGCCCGCAGCATCCTGAAAGGCTACGGCCTGGATACCCGCAAAAAAGTGAGCGACGCCGTGCGCTCGTGACGAACACCAAGCTGCTTGCTCGAATGCTCCAACCCGACGTACCCACCGCCGTTCGTGCGGGCGAAGAACTGAACGAAACTGCCCTGGCAACGTACCTGAGCCTTGGGCCAATCGCCCGCGTGGCGCAGTTTCCCGGCGGCTACTCCAACCTGACGTACCTGCTCACGATTGGCAAAACTGACTACGTGCTGCGCCGCCCGCCTGTGGGGGCCAAAGCCATCCGGGGTGGGCACGACATGGGTCGTGAGTTTCGGGTACTGTCGCTGCTGCGGGAAGCGGGATACACGAAGATTCCGAAGCCGGTAGCCTATTGCGACGACGAAACCGTTATTGGTAGCCCGTTTTATGTGATGGAACGCGTACCGGGCGTAATCCTGCGGGCGGGTTCGGCCCCAAAGCTCGGCCTGTCCGAAACGACCATGCGGCACTTGTCGGAAGCGCTGGTCGATACGCTGGTGGAGTTGCACGCGCTGCCCGTTGAGCCGACGCTGCTTCAGTTGGGCAAACCCGATGGGTACGTGCAGCGACAGGTCGACGGCTGGCGCAACCGCTACCTCGCCGCCCAGACCGACGACATCCCGGCGATGACCACGCTGGCAACGTACCTGACGGAGCAAATGCCTCCGCAGAACCCGGCCGTGACGCTGCTCCATAACGATTTCAAATACGACAACGTGGTGCTTTCTGACGACCTGAGCGAGCTCCGGGCCGTGCTCGATTGGGAAATGTGCACCGTCGGCGACCCGCTTATGGACGTAGGTACGTCCCTCTCCTATTGGGCCGAAGCGGGCGACGATCCTTTTCGTAAGTCGTTTAACCTGACTTGGCTACCGGGCAACCTGACCCGGCAGGAAGTCGCCAACCGCTACGCCGACCGATCAGGCCGCGACGTCGGCAATATCCTATATTATTATGTCTTCGGCCTGTTCAAAAACGCCGTCGTCATGCAACAGATTTACGCCCGATACAAACAAGGCCTCACCAAAGACGAACGCTTCGCTGGTCTGTTGGCAGGCGTAAAGGCGTTATCAGTCGTAGGAGTGAAAGCGGTGGAGACAGGTACGTTGTAAGTAGTTTTTTAATTGTCGACGGTAATACATTGTATTGATATACAGTCTTTTACTATTTCGCTTTTTTACGTACATTACTATATTGGGTTGTCTCAGACAATTTTCTCACGGGCAGCGTTTTGGGCGATAATTCAAGTCTGTGATAGGCAGCGTTTTTTGCTTGTGTGCCGCGTCTTGTCTAATAATTCAAATTCGTGTGACGGGCCGCTTTAGTTCGTTGAGTAAGACATATTCGACATGGCAAATGATCAAAGATGACAGTAGAAGAATTTAAGCAAAGGTTATCTTGGAACAAGGGTCCTGACCGACAGTTTGGCAACTGGCAAATCATTGATATTCATCATATACTAGTACCATTGCTCGATCAGCAAGAAGTAGATTTCTATTGTTGGAATCAGCAAGATGTCTATCTCTTACGACTTCGTAACCGACCGCAAGAGGGTTTCTTTATTGTTCAACCAACAAAGGCTTGGGAAACACTGACCTATTTAATTGCTGAGCGACCTATTAGTGTTATTGATGATTCGTTTATAGAAAGCACGTTAGCTCGTTTCGATTTGCCCAAAAAAGTTTAGTTTCCAATCCCATATTACGACGGACAGGCAACATTTGGGTACGCCACGTATTGCAGCTCAACCAAGCATGTGTGAAAAGGTACTGGGTACGTCCGTTTGTTCTAGCGTCTCATCCACAATCAACACTTGTGAGCGTTGGGCAGAGTAACCAATCTATAAGCTTACTAATCAATTAAACCTTTTATCCCAACGTGCATCTATTGAGCAACCTGTTTACATTAACGTACCTAAATGCTCAATATGTATGAAATCAGTACTACCTGCGCTGGCGGCGTTGCTATTGCTAGCTGGCTGTGCCCCGAGCACATCGCAACTCATCACGCTCAGCAGCAATAACCTGACGGCCTCGCCCAAACAGGGGTTCGTGTATGACAACGATACCCTGCGCCTGAGTTACCAGTTCTTCAGTGAACGTGGTACCATCCATTTCACCATCGAGAATAAACTGAACAAGCCGCTCTACGTCGACTGGAAACGATCGGCGTTTATCGTTGGGAAGGCGAAGCTGGATTACTGGCGCGACGAAGCCGAGGTAAACCTGACAGGAACGAGCAACGCGCTCGCCTACACGCGCTACTGGAACCGCAGTTATTTCGATGTTAACGGCACCATCCGCAAGGCCAACGCCGTTGATTACATCCCGCCGGGGACAAAGCTGGAACGTGATCAATTCGTTGTCGTTCCGGGTTCAGCGCTGGTCTTGCCAGGGCAGTTTTCAACCCAAAAAGTGGCCTCGACCAATCCCTACAAGTCCAAGCCCGTCGACGTGCAGGTTTACGAATACAACGCCCAGAATTCGCCGCTGTCGTTTCGGAATTACCTGACGCTGGCAGTTGACAAAGAGTTCAAGCAGGAGTTTGTGCTGGATAGCCAGTTCTGGGCATCGGGCGTGCAGGTGATGCCCTTCAAACAACTAACTGGCGGGCAGGAGCTACTAGGCACCGAGCAGTACACCGGCAATATGCTTCGCAACCTTCCTTATTACCGCGCCGATGGGTTCTTTCTGACTTACACGCCGGTTACGGGCTTGAGCAACGCGCCCAGGTAATGTTTTAATTGCAGTTGGTTAGGCTTTTTGTCATCCCGACGACAGGAGGGATCCTGGGTTGTCCTTGCTTGTGATTGAGACGCCTCGAGCTCCTTCCTATCGTCAGGATGACGAAAAAACCTTACGCCAAACCCAACTGCTGTTCGATCAGCAGAATGAAGAGGTGGATCACTTTGATGTGCACTTCCTGAATGCGGTCGGCAAAACCAAAATGCGGCACCCGCACTTCCACGTCGGCCTGCCCGGCGAGTTTGCCGCCGTCTTTGCCGGTTAGCAGTACCACCTTCATGCCTTTGGCGCGGGCCGCTTCTACCGCCCGGATGATGTTGCCCGAGTTGCCGCTCGTGCTCAGGCCCAGCAACACGTCGCCGGTCTGACCGAGGCCTTCCACAAATCGTGAAAACACCGATTCATAGCCGTAATCGTTGCCTACGCACGACATGTGGCTGGGGTCCGACACGGCAATGGCAGCCAATGAACGGCGTTCGCCCCGGTAGCGACCCGATAGCTCTTCGGCAAAATGCATGGCATCGCAGTGGGAACCGCCGTTGCCGCAGGAAATAATCTTATGCCCATCGCGCAGGGCGTCGGCCATCAGCCGCGCCGCCTGAGCAATAGCGTCGATATGGGCCGGATCGGCCAGAAAGGTATCCAGTACCGACCGGGCCTCGGTCAGTTCAGTCAGTATGATGTCGTGCATGGAAATGTCGTCTGACGGTTCGGATTCAACGTTTTGCGGTCCTGCCCATTGAAGCAACCTTAAACGTCAAACTCGACACGTCAAACCCGATTTAAAAAACCCAACTCCGATACGGGGCGTTCCAGCGGATGGCGACGTTGACGATCGACGTCTTGTACGTGTCGGGAATGTACTGGCTGTCCTGCATGCGGTTGAGGTAACGCCCTTCCAGAAACAGGTTGTGTTTCAGCATATAGGTAAGCCGCAGATCGGTGTAGGTCGTAATGGTTTTGCGGCCCTGCCCGATGAAATTATCGTAGTCGCGCAGCCGTTCTTCGTAGTCTTTCAGCACGTTGCCACCGTAGTTGCGGCCCGGAGGATCGGTGCCGTACATCATCAGCGAAAACGTGCCGTTGACCGACAGCCGTTTGTTCTGGTAGCGTAACGTACCCAGCCCTTCCATGAAGTTGGCCCCCAACGGCGACGCCATTGGCTGGTTGAAGTGGGCGTAGTTTGTCTGTCCCGATTTGTGCGCGTAGGTATACGGCCGGGCCATGTTGAACTCGCCCTGCAAGTCGAGGTTGGGAACGCCCAGCACGTCGATGTATTTCAGGCCGGCCTGCACCGCAATCTTGTTCGTCCACGACCCACGCGCCGCCCGGATCTCCTTGATCAGGAATTCGTCGAGCATCAGTTGGCTGTAGAAAAGCAGGTGCTGCGCCGCGTTCACCTTCAGGTCGAGCCCAACGAACGCATTGTCGGCACTACCCCGCGAGGCTTCCACGTAGCGATACAGGATAATCGGGTTCAGGTAATTAATGTCGAACCGATCGCGGCTGTACACTTCGGCCTCAAACAGACCCAGATTCACCCGGCGGCTGATATTGACGCTCAGGTGGTGCATGGTCGTGAATTTCTGGGGCAGCAACTCGATACCCGATAGCGTCACCTGTCCGTTCTGTAACTCGGTAAACAGGTTGGTGTACTGGAATCGCTTGCCAAAGCGGGTCGATAGCTTCAGGAAGAGGTAGGGCGCCGCGTTGTCGGACAGCAGCAGCGACCGAATGCCATTGCCGAAGAAATTACGGTCGTGGCCAAACTGAACATTGATGATTTTCAGCGTATTGAAGGTAATATACCCCCGCGCTTCGAGGAAATCGGCGGCGTTGTTGTTGAACAGCTTCACCACACCCTGCCCCGGCGATGACCCACCGCCAGCGGCCGTCAGCCGGTAGCTTTGGCCGTAATCCTGCACGTATTTGGGGTAATAGGCCTGATTATCGGCGAAGTACGAATAGAAGCCCAACTTGCCGCCGATGCTACCCCGCACCTCGATACCGCGCGTGTTGGTATAAAGCGGGTCAGTCAGCACCTGATCGCGGCCATAGCCGACGTATACAACGGGGTTGATGTGCAGGTCGTATTCTTTATTCTTGACGCTGTAGAAATCGCTTTTCTTTCGGTAAAAAAAGCCCAGAAGCGGCCGTTCGCTGTTGCCCGGCTCTTCGTAGCGGAGCACCACCGGCTGCGTGGCCGACGAATCGGTCGACTGCCCGAAAGCAACCGATACCCGCGGAAACTGCGCTTTTACGGGCTGCGGCGAGGCCCACTCCCAGCTGTCGTCGCGCAGGTAGTTGATGTTGAAGCGGTCGGTGGGTGACAGGCTAATTTCCTGATCGGGGTCATTTTCGAGCGTATCAACCAGTTGCATCACCGCCTGCCGGTTGTAGGGTTTTACGGTACTATGGTGCTGATCGGCCCACCGGCCCAGCCGAATTTCGTAGCGGTCGATGAGGTGGTAGTAGTCCTGATTAAGCGGGATGAAGGGGCTTTGCGCATAAACCAGCGAAAGGGGCAGCAAACAAAACAGGCTCAGCAAATAGCGCATACAGTAATGGGCAACGGTCGGTGGGTGCAAGGTCCCTTTTAGCCAAAATAAGTCGATTCCGTTGGCATTCCGACAATGAGCGGGCTAAATTACGCAAAGCCGATGGCAGTTTTCGGTCTACCGTTTGGCGTTGCGTTGCATATTAGCCTGCGGATTTGCCGGTTGGCACGACCTGACACCCCAAAACTCATTACCCTATGTTTGTTTTTGCCCAGCAGGCTTCCATTGCCAACCAATACATCGCCGAGCTCCGCGACTTGCGCCTTCAAGCTGATCGGGCGCGCTTTCGCCGGAACCTCGAACGGCTGGGTGAACTGACGGCCTACGAAATCTCCCGGACGATGGCCTACCAGAACGGTACGGTACAGACGCCGTTGGCCGTGGCGGAGTCGCAAACGTTGCTACAACAGCCGGTGCTGGCCACCATCATGCGGGCGGGGCTTCCCTTTCACCAGGGCTTTCTGAACGTGTTTGACCAAGCCGACAACGCCTTTGCGGGGGCTTATCGAACAGCGGCCCGCCGCCAGCCCGATACCGACGAACTGGACGAAAATGAGTTCGATATCGTGATGGAGTACATCAGCAGCCCTGATCTGAGCGGCCGCACGCTCATCCTGATCGACCCGATGCTGGCCACGGGGCGGTCGCTCGAGCAGGTGTATCACTCGCTGCTGCGCTACGGTATTCCGGCCCAAACGCACATTGCCGCCGCCATTGCCAGCCCCGAGGGCGTCAGGTACGTGCAAACCCAATTACCGCAGTGCCACCTCTGGCTGGGTGCCATCGACTCCCACCTCAACGCCCACTACTACATCGTGCCGGGCCTCGGCGACGCGGGCGATCTGGCGTTTGGCGGAAAAATCTGATCGCTGACGGATCGTCAGGTACGTTCCCGTCACCGGCTGACAATGAACTCGACCCGCTGGTTGGTCGCTCGGCCCTCGGGGGTGTCGTTCGGGGCGATCGGTTGCGCTTCGCCCTGTCCGTCGGTGGTAAGGCGGTCGGCCCGGATGGCAAACTGACTGACCAACGCCGCCCGCACTACATCGGCCCGCCGTTTGGCTAGCAATCGGTTGGCTTGTTCGTCGCCGTCTGAGTTGGTATGGCAAACGATCTGCACGTGCCGCTGTGGCGCCTGAGTTAGCCAGTCGGCTACTTCCTTCAACGATGCATAGGCGATCGGTTTAAGCGTGGCGTCACCGGGTTCGAACTGAATGCCACCGGCCGTGCATCGCCCCTCGGTGCGTAGGTGCTGTTGCATGGCCGGGTCGCCCACCGCAAAGCGCAGGTTGCCGAGGTAATAACTGTCTTCATCGCGGTGCATAGCGCCTATACCAAACACCAGCGAATTGTAGGGCACGCCCGGCTGGAAAGCCTCAGGTACGTCCCAGACCTTCTCTTCGTTGACATACACGCGTAATCGCTGCTGTTGCCGGCAAATCGAGACAGTCACGATGTTTCGGCCCAACGCCCAGAACGTACTGACGGGTTTCTCGCGGTGTAGCACCGGCTCACGATTGGCCCGGACCGTCAGCTCGCTCATGCCCTGCCGACCAGCGGCGTTCATGGGGTGCAGCAGCAACGTCACACCCCGGTCACCGCCCGCCATTGCCCCCCATTGGGTATACTCGTTGGCGGGGTTGGTCAGGGCGGCGAAGGTGACGTACAGGCCTGTGGAGTAAAAGCTAAAAGCATGGGAACAGGCCAGGTCAAATTGCAGGGTGAACTGATCGGGCAAGTCGGTGATGGCTTCCGGAGAAAACTGACCCGCCTTACCCAACGCCAGCCAATGCGCCGGATCGTCGTCTAGGGTCACGATTTCACCCATGCTGTTGGTACGCCAGCGTGCCGGAAATTCGCCGACGGGGGTTTGGGCGAAATCGTCGAGCAACCGCAGTTGTTTGGCCTGCACAAAATCGACCTGCTCGTACGTTTTAAACGCCGCGGGCACGCCCGTGTTGGGGTCGTAGGTGGGTGGTTTGACTGGCGCAGTGACCGTCGGCGCCAGCGAAGCCACCCCATTATCGGCCGCTACCGGAGCCAGATGAGGCGCTGTTTCGGTTACCCGGAGTTGACTGGTCTGATGAATAGGTCGGCTGGCTGGGGGCCGTCTATTAGCAGATGGTGGATCGCTTTTGGGCGACAGAGAAATACGTAGTTGTGCCTGCATCGTACCAGTGGTTACAACGCACAGCACTGCACCAACAAGAAACTTCATATAAGGCTGATTTCTAGCCAAATGTAAGTATCAGTACCGCTAGTAAGCTACCTGATTAAGGCAGCGGTCAGGCCGACCGTTCTGGTGGCTCTGCGTGCGTAGTTATGCCTGCTCCACGGGCGGCGATTCGATGGGCTTTTTCAGAAACCGCAGGGCCGCGACAAAACCCAGCGCGCTGAACAGCAGGTTGACGAGCGTGATGACAGCGTGCGAAAACGTAGCCCAGATGGTGCCGGTCAGGAGGGGCACCCCATACGCCAGCAGGCCCCGGCTCGCCAGGAAATGATAGGAGCCAATGTTGGCCTGAGTCGGGATGGTAAGGCTGCCCATTGACGTGAGCGCAAAGGTGGTCAGCGAGGCTGAAAGGGGTAGTTTGGCCGTGATGGGCAGGGCCCGAAACAGCGACGCCAGCACCACCAGCGATAGGGCATGGATGGTGCCGGTGATCATCCAGTACAGAGCTGGGTTGTCCACCCGCCGGATGCTCAATAACCCCCGCCGGAACCCCTCGAACCGCTCGCGAAGCCGCAGGCGGTCGTTGAGGCGAGCGCCCAGCCCACGGTCCAGCAGGTAACGCAGGCCTAGGTACGTTACGGCGGCCAGCATTAGCCCGGCAACGCCCACACCGACCCACTGCCCAGCCGACAGGGCAGATAACCAGGTCGGGAGTTGCAGGTACGTTTGGGCGTAGGCCAGCAACCGGCCCGACTCGAGCAGCAAAGTGACCGTCAGGAAAACGGCCGTGGCCAGCAGATCAACCAGCCGCTCGGTGATGATCGACCCCACACTTTCGGTGATGGGTACGTTGTCGGAGCGTTGCAGCAGCGTGCAGCGCAGCAGTTCGCCCGAGCCGGGAATCACCAGCCCCGATGCACTCCCCGCCAGCATCGCCGACAGAGCCCGGCCCGTTGAGGGCTGATGGCCCAGCCCTTGCAGCAGCATTCGCCAGCGTAGCGCACGCAGGACCGTTTGCAGGCCCATCGTTAGGGTGGTCAGGGCAATCCAGGCTGGGGCGGCCTGCCGCAGCTGATCAAGCAGACTGGTGAGCGGCATTCCCCGCAGGGCGTAAATCAGCAGGCCCAGCGCCAGCGCTACCGCCAGTACTTGTTTCAGCGTTTTGTTCATTTTCTCATACTTGGCACAGCCTTTGTGAACGAAGGCACTGTTCACCTACCGGCAAAATTGGTAAATTTGTCTGATTAGGCCCTAAACGCCACTTGACCCAACGAATGAGTAAGAAAGGCAAAAAGCCCGTTCAACCCACTGAACGCCCCCGCCCGATGGCGACGCCAGTGAGTACGGTTTCGCCCACCCAGCCCGTTGTTTCCACACCAACTGCCCCCCCTGTTTCTGCATCAACCCCACCGCCCCCGTCGGATGGCCTTATCCAATTCGACCGGCGCGTCAAGATCACCCTGGGCATCTTTGTTGGCCTGTTCCTGCTGTTTGTGCTGTTCAAATGGCATTACATATCGCTCTCGGCCTGGAATGAGATTCTGCCTGATGGTGGACCGGCGAAGCGTGGTTTGGTAGCCGGTACGCCCAAACGCATCCGGATGGATGATTATGCCGTGGGCGCGCCCTGGATTTTGTCCAACGCCAATACTGGCTTCCAGACCGAAAACGAAGCCATTGGCGGCTTGAAAACACCCCTGATGACGGTGCCGGTAAAGCACCCAGTCACTCTCTTTAAGTTCGGCCACTGGGGGTTCCTGTTTCTGGATGTCGAGCGCGGGTACAGTTGGATGTACAACAGCAGTCCGTTAATTCTGCTGCTGGGTACGTTCCTGTTTTTCCTGCTGGTCACCAAAAACCAGTACTGGCTCTCCCTGACGGGTACGTTGGTGCTGTTTCTCTCGTCGGGTACAGTCTGGTGGTCGTTTATACCCTCGTCGATGATCGGGTATTGCGGGGCAGCCTTCGTGGCGGCGGTCTACCTGTTGCGGAGCCGCAAGCCAACCGTCATTATCCCCGTTGCGGCGGCGCTGATCTGGATTGCCGCTTCCTACGCGACGGGACTTTATCCGCCGTATCAGGTGCCGATGGCCTACCTGTTCATCTTCCTGCTGATTGGGTACGTTGCCAATGAGCGGGCGGCCATTTTTCCGCTGAAAGCCGTTCCCCTGAAGCTGGTGAGTCTGGTTGGGGCGGCGGCGCTGGCAGGCGTGGTTGCCTACCTGTTCAAAAACGACATCGAAGAGACGATCAAGGCCGTCACCAGTACGGTCTATCCCGGCAAACGGAGCGAGACGGGCGGCACGGGCTTCATTGCCAACTGGTATTCCGAATATTACAGCTGGTTCTGGTCGGATCAGAAGTTCCCGAAAGGCTGGCTCAACATCTGCGAACTCTCGCACTACCTCAATTTTGCGCCGGTCATTATCCCGCTAGCAATTGCCCTATTCGCCTTTACGCGCCGCATCGACTGGATGCTGGTGGGCGCGATGGTCTTTGTGGTGCTGATGTGGCTCTGGATGGAAGTAGGGTACCCCGAAGCCATTGCCAAAGCCACACTGATGAGCATGGTGCCCACCCGACGGGCGCAGATTCCCATGGGCGTGGGCGGTATTGTCTTGCTGTTCCTGTACCTCGGCTACCTGCGCTCGGTCGACCTGGCCCAGTTGAAAGCCAACGTACCTGGCTGGTTCACGCCCGTGGCAGGGCTGGGCGTGGTGGCCTTTGTGATTTACACGGCTTCGGTCAACATCGATGATTCGGAAGGCCTGCTCACCTCGAACCAGGTGTTCATGCCGGTGCTGTTTTTCATCCTGATGAACGGGCTGCTGCTTTTCTCGCTCAATATCCGCTACCGGGTGGGGCTGTTCTGCGCGGGCATCGTGCTGTTCTTGCTGCCCAACCTGAAAGCCAACCCGCTGTCGAAGGGCCTGGCCCCGCTGACGGAAAACATCGTTTACCAGAACGTGAAGGCGATCGTCGACCGCGACCCGAATGCCCGCTGGGTTGTCAACGGCAATCAGTTTATTACGTACATGGTCACGGCGACGGGCGCGAAACAGATTACGGGCGTGAAGTACATTCCGAACCGGAAGCAGATTTTCAGCGTGCTCGATCCGCAGATGAAGCGCGACTCGGCCTACAACCGCTACGCGCACGTCACGTTCCAGACGTATATCAATCCCCAGCAGGGCGATACCACGATTCTGGCGCAGCAATACGAAGACGGGTACGTGATTGCGGGCGACCCCTGCTCTCCCAAATTCAAGAAGCTGAACGTCAAGTACATGCTCTACGACCATGCTCCGCAGATACCCTACGAGGTACGTTGTATGAAGAAAGCCGTCGAGCTTGGCTCGATGACCATTTACGAACGCGTTGATTGAATGAATAATGGATAGTGACCTTAAAAGTCCAGGCACATTGAACCCGCAAGGCCATCATCCATTGTACATTATCCGTTATTCATTACAGTACCCTCCCCATGCGCACCCTCATTGTCATCCCCTGCTATAATGAACAGGCCGCGATTGCCGACGTAGTGCGCACCATTCAGCGGGTGATTGCCGAGCAGGGTTTTGATGCCGACGTGCTGGTGGTGAACGACTGCTCAACCGACAATTCGATCAACATCATCCGCACGTTGGGCTGCCTGTACCTCGATTTGCCCGTTAATCTGGGCATCGGCGGGGCGATGCATGCGGGCTATCGCTACGCCTGGCGCAACGGCTACGACGCGGCGGTACAGATGGATGGCGATGGCCAACACCCGGCCCACGAACTGCACAAAATCCTGATGCCCCTGTTTACCGATCAGGCCGACGTGGTGATTGGGTCGCGTTTTCTGACCAACGAAGGGTTCCGGTCGTCGGCGGCACGGCGGGCGGGCATCCGCTATTTCCGGTGGCTCAATCAGTTGCTGATCGGGCAGGTTATCCACGATAGTACCTCAGGCTTCCGGGCGTTTAACCGGAAAACACTGGCCGTCGTCAACGAGTATTACCCCGACGAATACCCTGAACCAGAGGCCATCGTACAATTTGGTCTCAACAACCTGCGCATGCTCGAAGTCCCCGTTGTCATGCAGGAACGGCAGGGCGGCGTGTCGAGCATCAACACGGGGCGGGCGGTGTACTACATGGCCAAAGTATCGTTGGGCATCTACTTTGTGTACCTTCGACTAAGCGGCCGCAGCCGGCGGTCATAATCACTATGGAAGGCATTTCGATACCTATACAATTGATCAGCATAGCCGGCGCGATGGTCTTTCTGATCATGATTTTCCGGCTGATCGTGCGGGGGCGGCTGCGTGAAGAATATTCCATCATCTGGATTTTCTGCACGTCGGTGCTCATCTTCTTCTCCATCTGGCGGAAGGGGCTGCACTATCTGGCCAGTTTGCTGGGTGTCTATTACCCGCCGTCGCTGCTGTTTCTGGTGGGCATTCTGGCGATTATCGTCTTTCTGGTGCACCTCTCGGTGGTGAATTCCAAGTTGCAGAGTCAGATCAAAACGCTTTCGCAGGAAATGGCTTTTTTGAAGCAACAGTTGGAAAAACAGCAGGCCGGGTCAACGGCGCAGGCGTCGACTAAAGCTGAGCAGAAAGCATCCGTTGAAGAAACAGCATCGTAAGTGGCACTCCCCGGCATCACGGTCATTACCCCGTCCTACAACCAGGCGTCGTTCATTCAGGAAACCATCGAGTCGGTGCTGTCGCAGGGCTACCCTAGTCTGCAATACCTGATCATCGACGGGGCCTCTACCGACGATACGGCCGCTGTAGTGGCGCCCTACACCGACCGGCTCACCTTTCTGTCGGAACCCGACCGCGGTCAAACCGATGCGATCAACAAAGGCCTTCGCATGGCTACGGGCGAGGTGGTTTGCTGGCTCAATTCCGACGATTATTTCCTGCCAGGTACGTTGCAGGCCGTGGGTACCTTCTTCGCCAACAACCCGGCGGCGCTGTGGCTCACGGGCGACTGCCTGATCATCAACGAAAGCGGCCAGCCCATTCAGGGGCCCATAAAAACGTATAAACGGCTGCTTCGGTCGCTGTCGCCAGCGGCCTTTCTGGGCCTGACCAACGCCGTTTGCCAACCCGCTACGTTCTGGCGGCGCAACGCTCACGAGCAGTTGGGTTACCTGCACGAGAACCTGCGCTATACTATGGATTACGATTGGTGGCTGCGACTTGGGCAGGCGCAACCGCCGGTGGTGAGCGGGCAGGTCTTTTCCGCTTTTCGCATTCATTCGGCGTCGAAAGGCGGAAGTCAGTTTGAGCAGCAGTTTGCCGAGGATTACGAGACGCTTTGTCGAAACGAGCCCTCGCCAGTTGTCCGTGGGCTACACCGTCTGCACAATCAGCTCATTACAACAGCTTACCGGCTGCTGAAGTGAGCTCAGGTTGTCAGGAGACCTCGGCCAGTACGTCGCTGAAGACGGTGTGCGTGAGCGACCAGTTAAACTGAGCGGCGTGTTGAATTGCGCCGTCTGATAGGCGTTTCCAGAGGGGTTCATCGGTAAATAGCCGCGCCAATTGCCGGGCCAGCGCCTCATCCGACGCATAGTCGTAATAAAGCCCCGACACCTCGTTGGTCACGGTCTCGGCGGTGCCACCTGTGCCCGTAACGACTGCCGGGGTACCGCAGGCCATCGCCTCGATAGGCGATAAACCAAACGGCTCGTTATGGGCGGCGTGCACAAATACCTGGCTGCTACAGAGCAGATTAGCCAGTTGCCCGGTCGTGAAAAACGCATCGATCAGCGTGACGGCGTCGGTCAGGTTCAGCGCTTGGATGAGTTGCAGCAGCGCCTCTTTTTCGACGCCCTTGCCTTTAATCACCAGCCGCACGTCGCTGCAACCGGGTTGTTGCCGGAGCAGCGCCAGCGCCCGCACCACCTGATCGACCCGTTTAAACTTATTCAGCGTACACACCATCACCATCTGCCGTTGGCGCGGCACGTTGGGGCGCGGGTAAAACGTGTCGTGGTCGATACCGCAGTACACCAGCCGGATGCGCCCCCGGTCGAGTTGGGGAAAGGTCTGCTCGACCGTGCGTTGTGAGTAGCGCGAGTTGACCACTACCCGATCAGTCGTGGGCATGAGGGCAAACTCGACCTGCCGGAATAGCGGGTTCATCAGTTTGAGCCCCCACCGCATGTAATCGGGCTTGATCGACTCAATCCAGGCGTGTTCGAAGATAAAGGCCGTTGGCTCGTGGCAGACGTAGACGAGTTGCACCGATGGCGTCAGTTTTTTATAAAACCAGCCCCACCAGTTGGCCGGAAATGGCTCCGACACCACCACCGACGAGCCGATACGCCGGGCGGCCCGGTGCACACGCCAGTACATGAGTGGGTAAAGCACCCAGAACCAGATCGACGACGACAGGGGCCCGCCCACATCGACAAACTGTACCCCCGACGCCCGGGCGTCGGCCGTGATGGTCGGATCTGACTGGACTGACACGACATAGACCGGCCAACCGGCCTGCACCAGCCGTTTACTCACTTCCAGCAGCACCGTGGTGGCACCGCCAGCCAGCATACAATGCGGATGCAGAAAGGTAATGGGTGGTTTGGTCATGAATCAGAAAGGGCGCTTAACCACTTTTTGCAGGCGCAAGTATACGCCATACATGCTGTTCAGGAGTGGTCTGGTGAGCGCCGCCTGTGGTTTACTCAGTAAGAAAGTAACGAATCGGGTAAAGGCCGATGGCGCCCCAATCTGCTTTGTTACGATGGCTAACGCGTCCTTGGCTTCGCTAGCCGTGCAGCCGCCCGTGAAGTAATCAATCAGGGCAGCCAGTTCCCAACGACGAGCCTGGTATTGCCGCCACTCGGCGATTGCGTCGTCACCAACGTACCCAGCCAGAAGCGTCGATTCCGTAACCAGTTGAATGCACTGCCCCGCATCGATAATGTTCTTGATCAGCCGATTGCCGCCCAATTTCCCCTCTTTGGCTGTCCAGATACGAAACTTGCCCGTAGGTTTGTTGACATACGCGATCTGACCGAGTTCATGAGCCTTGAGCAGCAGGGCTACGTCAAAACCATACGTGATGTGGCCATCCAGTACATCGCGACAATACCGATAGGCATCGCGGCGAATCATACCGCCGGGTATCCAGGCAAAGAAAGGCCGTTGGCGAATTAGTTCGTTAAGCGACTCGGCGGCGGTACGAATACCCGTTGGCTTCCGATTGTAGAAGAACTTGATCTGATCCAAATCCCGAAAATCGACACTAGCCAACTCCCCATAGGCTACGACAACACGATCGTTGGCCGGTAACTGCGCGACCAGCGTTTCCACACAATCCGGGTAGAGATAGTCATCGGAGCACAGGTAGAGTATCCAGTCGCCTTGCGCCTGATCAGCAGCAAATTGAAAATGCTCAACCATTGGCAGAAACCGCTCGGGCTTCACAACGCGCAGTCGTGGGTCGGTTTGCGTAGCCAGCCAGGCAGGTACCTCGTTGGTCGAGTGATTATCAGACACGATAACTTCCAGCGGCGCATAGGTCTGCGCCAGTGCGCTTAGCAACGCCTCCTGGAAATAAACGAGTTGCTGATTATAAAGCGGGATGACGATACTAACCAACGGCGGATAAATCAATGCATTAAACTGGTTTATGCAGGCCTACGCAGGATTGCATGTTCTTCGAACAATGCGTTTATTTCACCCGCTTTAAATACCCCTCCGGCGCTACCGAAATCAGCAGCTTATTGTCGATGCTGTGGTCGATTTCGAAGTTGTCGTTTGTTTTCAGGTACTCCCAAACCGCTGTTTTTGGGTTATTGCCCACGTCCCACGGGCGGTCATAGGCACCGCGTGGCATGTCTTCCACGATGGTATCGAACACCACGCAGTAGGAGCCGACCGTCACAAAGGGGGCATACAGTTCCAGTTCGCGCAGCACGTGCTCATGGGTGTGGTTTGAGTCGAGGCAAACCATGATTGTCTCTTTGCCTTCTGCGCGGCGGGCTACTTCCGCTACCAGTGCTTCGTCAATCGCGGAGCCTTGCAGCATTTCGATGCGCTTGAACATCGGATGCACCTCGATCTCGCGGCGGTTGTGGTCCCGAATGTCGATGTCGATGCCCAGCACCTCACCTTTCCCGATCAGTTCAAGCAGCGATGCGTAGTAGATCAGCGACCCGCCATGCGCAATGCCCGTTTCGATGATCAGGTCGGGTTTGATGGCCCAGATCAGCTCCTGCATGGCGATCATGTCCTGCGGATACTGAATGATGGGCCGTCCCATCCACGAAAAATTGTACGAATATTTATCCCGGTTCGAGGCCACGTTGAAAGCGGCCGCCGCCTCACGAAGATCGCTGGGCTGTGCGTAAGAGGCGATGCGCTCAGCGCGTTCCTGCTTAAACTCGTCGATTGGGTTGAGGGTCGGAGTCATACGGTGTTGTTATCGGCGCGCTTTCAAATCAGCGACTTCCTGTTTTAGTTGGTTAATCTGGTTTTTCTGGTCGATGAGGTACAATGTCAGCTCTTCGATCTTCTCCAGCAGCTTGGCATTCAGTTGGGCCGCATCCACTCCTTGCTTCACCACCTGCTCCGCCGAAGGTACATGGGGTAAATGCTGATTGGCTTTCACAAACGCAGCCACTTCGTCCAGCGGCATCAGGGGATAGCCCGGGGCAAACACCTTGTCGCTCCACTCTGCTACCTGACTGATCTGAATCCGATACCGGCCCTTTACGACCTCACCCCGTTCGTTTACTGTCAAAAATTGATCCGTAGTGGTGCGGGCCGGGCTGCTGGCCGTTAATTTTTCCAGCCGCAAGCCTGACTCATCGGCCTGATCGCTGCTGACATGCAGCCGGGCGGTAGGGGCTGAGGTGCCGATGCCCACGTTGGCCTGATTGCCCAGCACCACGGCATTGCTGACAGCAACCTGGGCGTGAGCGCCGATGGCTGTGGCATTGTGCAGGGGCTGAGGAGCCTGGGCCAGTACGCCCGCCTCGGTACCCAGGAACGTGTTCTGGCTACCCCGGTCGTGTTGGCCAGTGGCGTAACCAACGTATACGTTATCGTCGGTGTTTTCATCGGGCCCGGCATCACGCCCCACAAACGTATTTCGGCTTCCGGTCACGTTGTTTTTGCCCGAGCCGGCTCCGAAATAGGTATTGCTGGTTCCGGTCGTCAGCACGTAGCCGGCCCGGAAACCAACCATCGTGTTTGAGTCGGCCCGAGCATTGAACCCTGCCTGATACCCCACATACGTATCGTACTGACTGGCAAAGTTGGAATAGCCAGCCTGATGCCCTACAAAGGCGTTTTTACTACCACTAAAATTTTGAAAACCAGCATTTTGACCAACGAACACATTTTGGCTGCCTGACTGATTATAATAACCTGACTGATAACCTATAAACGCATTATTAGACCCCTGTTGGCTATTCAGACCTGCATACGTACCCACAAAGGTGTTTGCATTGCCAGATGTATTCTTGTGCCCTGCCCCGTGGCCAATAAACGAATTCCACGAACCGGTTGTGTTTAATAGCCCTGAACACGTACCAATGAACGAATTTTCGTGTCCAGTTATATTGGCAAATCCGGCCCCACCACCAACAAATACATTGCAGACACCAGTCGTGTTGGCAAACCCGGCCTGGTGCCCTAAAAACGTATTACGATCGCCTTCGATATTACTTGAGCCCGCATTCAAGCCTAGAAAGGTGTTATAAAAACCAGTCGTATTCTCGACGCCTGCCCTAAAACCAATGAATAGGTTTTCATAGCCGGATGAGGTCATCTTACCGGCTTCCTGTCCAATAAATGTGTTTTTTGAGCCGGTTGTAAGCGATATACCACTATTGACACCCTCCATCTGGTTGTGGCGGCCTGACTCACCATTTTTAGTAATCCTGGCGCCGCTCAGGTAACTAACACTAGCCGGTTTAGCTGATGCTGGCCCGATCTTGACATATTTTGTTTGGGCAAGCACGGCGCAGGGCAATGCCATTAATACGAACAATAAACGAATACGCATAGTCACGGTAAGTTGATAGCTACTACTTGAATTATAAACAAATGTATCGGTTGATCCTATACTAATCACATTGCTTGAAGCCCTTATCACTCTACTTTCTTATCTGTTAGGCCGCTGCGCAGAATCTGAATGGGTTGTTGCCGCTACAATTGTATTCAGCTTTCGGTTGTCGCCCCAAAAAGCCATTGGCTCGTAATCAGGGTAAGGATAGTAGCCCAGATGCAGGTCGATCTGAGCCTTTAAACGGACCAAGTGCTCCTCGACCAGGCGACGCACCGATATAGGCTGGCCGCTACAGCAGTTGATCACACCCGTCACCGCTGTCTGTTCGGCAATCAGGCTCAGGTACGTTGCCACCGTCTCGACAGGCAGGTAATCGCGCAGTTGCTCACCACCCGACATTTTGAACTCGGGCTCACCCGCCGCTACGGCTCGTTCGAGCAGGGGCAGGATCGAATTGGGGTTCTGGCCGGGCCCGTACATGTAGAACAACCTCGCCCATTTCAGCACGAATGGCTGTTCGGTTTGCAACGTACCCAGGAACGTCCGCAACGACTCTTTAGCCAGCGCGTAGGCATTGCCGGGCTGCGCCGGTACGTCTTCCGATAAGCAGCCACTCTGCATACCGTACTCAAAACAGGTGCCGGTTACGGTCAGGTCGCGCAGGCCGTGCACAATTAGATTTTTGAGGAACAGGTACTGCGGAAACAGGTTTTGGTCGAGGTGGAACGAGGCTTTGTAGTTGGGCAGTCCCTGCCAGGCCAGATGAATGACTGCGTCGGGTTGGCCAAAGTAGGCGTAGAGGTCGCGCTCCTCGGGCTGCGCCGTCAGCCGATAAGGAACCACCGCAACCTGACTGGCCCACTCAAAACGTGCGAAGTGGTCGAGGGTAGTGGCCGAAACCGTTACGCGATGGCCACGCGCCAGCAAAGCCCGCACTACGTGCTGCCCCACAAACCCCGATGCGCCCGTTACGAGAAAATGCATGAATTTGAGCGTTTACAGTTCCTGTCCTCTGTTGGCTACCGCCGGAGTAAGCTTACGCCAGCCAACAAAAGACAGTAAACGTTTTCACAACACCTTTACCTCCGGAATGGGCACAACAAACTGTCCGCCCCATTCGGTGATGTAGGCCAGTTGCCTGGTGATTTCTTCGCGCAGGTTCCAGGGTAGGATCAACACGTAGTCGGGTTGCCGCTCTTTCAGGGTCGCTTCGGCTACCACCGGAATGTGGCTGGCAGGCAGGAATTTATCTTGCTTGGCAGGGTTGGCGTCCACCACAAAATCGATGAGGTCGCTTTTGACGCCGCAATAGTTCAGGAGGGTATTGCCTTTGGCGGCCGCGCCGTAGGCTGCGACCCGTTTACCGGCCCGTTTTTGTTCGATCAGAAAATTGAGCAGATCAAGTTTGACCTGTAGGGCACGCTGCTGAAACCCTTCGTAGTAAGCCATCGTGGTCAGACCCGTATGGGCTTCTTTTTGCAGCATGGCTTCCACACTGGGCAGCACAGGCTTGGTTTCGTCGGCGTCGTGGCGAGCGTATATCCGCAGCGAGCCGCCGTGCGTGGGCAGTTCCTCCACGTCGAAGAGCGTCAGGCCCTGCGCCGCGAAAATCTGCCGGACAGTCGTAAACGACAGGTACGAAAAGTGCTCGTGATAGATCGTATCAAACTGGTTGTTCTCGACTAGTTGCAGCAGGTGCGGAAACTCCATCGTAATGACGCCGGTCGGTTTCAGCGCAATCGCCATACCCGCCACAAAATCGACGATATCAGGTACGTGGGCAAGTACGTTGTTACCCAGCAGCAGGTCGGCTCGGGCGTCATCACGCCGGGTACGTTGGTCGGCCAGTTCGCGGGCCAGTTCGGTGCCAAAAAAACGCGTGATCGAGGGTATACCTTTCGCGATTGCCGCCGCCGCCGTATTGGCCGTCGGTTCGATGCCCAGCACGGGAACGCCTTTCTCGACAAAATACTGCAACAGATAGCCGTCGTTCGACGCCACTTCGATCACCTGCGAGTTGGCGTTCAGCCCGAACCGCTCGGTCATAGCGTCGACATACCGCTTTGAATGGGCCAGCCAACTGGTCGAGAACGACGAAAAGTACACGTAATCGCTGTCAAAAATGGCGTCCGATTTCTTGTACTCATCGACCTGCACCAGGTAGCAGGTGGGGCAGGTGAAGACCTTCAACGGGTAAAACGTCTCGGGTTCGTTCAGTTGCGCGGCGGTCAGGAACGAGTTGGAAGCTGGCGAGTTGAACAGGTCGATAAAGACGTGGCTCAGCGGCG
This sequence comes from Fibrella aestuarina BUZ 2, assembly GCF_000331105.1. Taxonomy (NCBI): domain Bacteria; kingdom Pseudomonadati; phylum Bacteroidota; class Cytophagia; order Cytophagales; family Spirosomataceae; genus Fibrella; species Fibrella aestuarina. The sequence goes on from NC_020054.1 coordinate 6,729,284, forward strand.
TGTGGCAAAATCGGCAATTCATGAGCGAGTAATGGACAATGCACGATGTATAGTGGACAATGTCGTTGAATCCGTTGTCTTTGCGCAATTCCTCATTGTGCATTGTTCCTTATTCATTGTACATTAATGAAGCCCAGATCCCGCTCGGATATGTCCGTTACGGGGAGGGGCCAGTTGATGGTTAGTTTCGGGTCGTTGTAGCGGATACCGGCTTCGTGTTCGGGCGCGTAAGCCGCGCTGTGGCAGTAGACCAGTTCGCAGTTAGGTTCGAGCGTCTGGAAACCGTGCGCACAGCCTTCGGGAATATACAGCATCTGCTGATTTTGGGCGGATAGCTCGGTGCCAAACCACTGCCAACGCGTGGGCGAGTCGGGCCGCAAATCGACCAGCACGTCGAATACACGGCCAGCTACGCAACGCACCAGCTTCACTTCGGCGGCGGGCGCGTGCTGGTAATGCAGCCCCCGGATGCTGCCTGGTTTGGCCGTCATCGACTGGTTCATCTGCACCCAGTCGGCGCACAACCCACGCGCCAGAAACGCGTCCCGATCGAAGGTGCGCATAAACCAGCCCCGGTGATCGCCACGGGGGGCGGGCGTAATCAAAAATGCGCCGTTGATAGGAGTTTCGGCAAACGTCATAAGGCCCAGGGAAGGTTAGTGGCACGCGCCCCGTCGACGTAAGCGGCCAGATCGGCGGCGGTATTAACGCTCCGGTTTTCGTACTGATCGCGGTACCAGAGCACCGAGCGCCGGATGGCCGTGGATGTATCCCAAACGGGTTGCCAGCCCAACCGCTGACGCGCTTTGGTGGCGTCGAGGCTCAGCAGGTGCGCTTCGTGCGGGTTTTCGGCCGATGGCTCTTCTTGCACCTGAATGAGCGGCCACACCGACCGGGCTTCCCGTACCACCGCCCGAACGGGTAACACATCAGCGGCATCAGGCCCAAAATTCCAGCCTTCAGCCGCCGTAACGTCGCCTTCCAGCAGGTGTTGGCTTAGCCGCAGGTAGCCCGACAGCGGTTCGAGCACGTGTTGCCAGGGCCGCACCGCCAGCGGGTTTCGGATGGGTACAGGTACGTGGTTCTGCACGCTACGGATGAGGTCAGGAACAAGCCGGTCTACGGCCCAGTCGCCCCCACCGATCACGTTGCCCGCCCGACCACTCGCCACCAGCACCTGATGTGTTTGGCCATACTGCGCCGGGTTGAAAAAGGAATTTCGGTAACTGGCCGTAATGAGTTCCGCCGCTCCTTTCGATACACTGTAAGGGTCGAAGCCGCCCATCGGGTCGGTCTCGCGCAGGGGTTGGCCATCTTCGGGGTTTTCGTAGCACTTATCACTGGTCACCACCAGCACGGCCCGCACCGACGGCGTCTGCCGAACGGCTTCCAGCACCCGCGCCGTGCCCAGCACGTTGGTCTCGAGCGTATCGAGCGGTGTCCGGTATGATTCGCGCACCAATGCCTGCGCCGCCATGTGAATGACCAGGTTGGGCTTTGCCGCCTGCATGGCCCCTATCAGGCTGGGTACGTCGTTGATGTCGGCCAGCGTTTCGGCTACGTCGAGGTCCAGCAGCGCATAATGGCTGGGCGTGGTTGGGGCGGGTAACGAATAGCCGACCACCGTGGCGCCTAACTGCCGCAGCCAGTAGGCTAGCCACGAGCCTTTGAAGCCCGTATGCCCCGTCAGAAAAATCGTTTTATGTCGATAAATGTCGTTGAACATCGTTGTCAGCTTGATGGTTGGCGTCTACCGCTGCTGTTGCTTCGCGCTCAGCATGGGCGTTCCTTGTACAGATAACGTCATACAGTAAACACCAGGCTAATTATCCCACACCTTCCAGTCGGCTTGGCCGGTGGCCCAGGCGGTTTCGAGTTCGGTTTTGTCGCGGAGGGTGTCCATCGGTTTCCAGAAACCATGGTGGCGGAAGGCCATCAATTCACCCTGCGCCGCGAGCGTCTCCATCGGGTACCGCTCCCAGGTCGTATCGTCGCCGTCGATAAGGTCGATCACCGACGGATCACAGACAAAGAACCCCCCGTTGATCCAGGCGCCATCGCCCTTAGGTTTTTCTAGAAAGGAACGAACCCCGTTGCTATCCAGCACGTCGAGCGCGCCGAAACGGGCCGACGGCTGCACCGCCGTCAGCGTGCATTTTTTGCCGTGCTGCTGATGAAAGTTGACCAGTTCGGTGATGTCGACATCACCCACGCCATCGCCATAGGTCATCATAAACGACTCGTTGCCGATGTGGTGACGTACCCGGCGCAGACGCCCGCCCGTCATGCTCGTCAGGCCTGTATCGACGAGTGTCACTTTCCAGGGCTCGGCATGCGAGTCGTGAATATCGATCCGGTTGGTCGACAGGTCGATGGTGACGTCGGACTGATGGAGGAAGTAGTTGGCGAAGAACTCTTTGATGATGTAGCCCTTATAGCCGAGGCAAACGATGAACTCATTGAAGCCATGGGCCGAATAGATTTTCATGATGTGCCACAGGATAGGCATCCCACCAATCTCGACCATCGGTTTGGGCTTAACGACCGTCTCTTCGCTCAGGCGCGTGCCGAGGCCGCCGGCCAGAATCACTACTTTCATGAATATGCGTGGCTATCTACGCGATGGGTTAGGCCCGGCAAGTTAAGGCAACTTCGCGCAGGTCAGAAAGCACCGTCCCAATTTTCATGCCAGCCGTTGATATGACTAATACAGCATATATTACCCGTTCAGAAATGTAACCAAATTGATTACTTACCTTATCCAGTCGTAGCTGATCAAGCGGTCAAAAACCATCAAACGTTTATGAAAGCCTACTCACTCCGCGCTTGGCTCCTGCTGCTGCTTCCCCTTTGTGCCGCCTTTACCTGCTCTGATCACCGCGAGCCTCAACCACTGCGGTATCGGTTAAAAACAGTCAAATACTCAGTAGGCCCTCCACCAAATTACACGCCACAGACTTTTACCCTTACTTACGATAGTAATGGTCGGATAGCAAGCTATGACTACGGAAGTAATGCCACGAATTGGACTGTCGGATACGACAACCAGAATCGGGTAGCTTCGATCTTTTTTCTAGACCGAGGTCAGAATGGCAATTACTTCAATGCGTATACCTATAATCAGCAAAGTCAGCTGACGCAGGTTACCCGTACCAGATATCCGGGTCGGTCAACCGAGCCAATAACGCCTCGGTTACAGAGTACGTACGACCTCAATTACGCATCAACCAGTGCTACAGTTCCCAGTAAGCTGATTACTACGTACCTGGATCCGAACTCTTCACTGGAGCAGATTTATACGTTTAGCGGGGGTAATGCCATCCAGGTTGGCGACAAGACCTATACGTATGACAACACGCCAAATCCTTACAAAGGCTTGTTTGGTCTGAATTTGTATTTCAGCCTGGATCAGGGGTTTGGACTGCCCGTACCGATTAGTCCTTTCAGGCCTAGCCAGCGCTTTACAGATCTTGGCGTGAAGGTGTATAACCAGAATAACATCACGACCGATGCGACGCTAACCTATAATAGCGATGGACTCGTTACGAAAATCGATTACAACGACGGGGCTTCCGAAGAATTTACCTACGAGGCATACTAACCATCTTACCCCATTTCGACAGCCAACTTCTGGGGCAATTATTTCGTATTTTTGAGTGTTATTTTAACGATGCTGGATGGTAGACCATGACCACTGTACGAGCAGTGATCGAAGCTCTACTGTCCAGCATCTACCGTCTATAGATAGCACACAATGATCGATTATATAGCTGGGTTGAACGATCCGCAGCGTGAAGCGGTGGTCCACGGCAACGGGCCGCTGATGATTATCGCGGGGGCGGGTTCGGGCAAAACGCGCGTTCTGACGTATCGCATTGCGCACCTTATCGACAAGGGGGTTGACCCCTTTCGGATTCTGGCGCTTACCTTCACCAACAAGGCCGCCGGCGAGATGCGTCACCGCATCGAGAAGGTAATTGGCAACGAGGCCCGCAACATCTGGATGGGTACGTTCCACTCGGTGTTTGCCAAGATTCTGCGCATCGAAGCGCAGGCCCTGGGTTATACCAGTAACTTCTCCATCTACGATACCGACGATTCGAAGTCGCTGCTGCGGAGCATCATCCGCGAGATGGGCCTCGACGATAAACAGTACCGCGCCAACGCCGTTTTCAACCGGATTTCAGGCGCAAAAAACCGGCTGGTCGGCGCCGAAGAATATCTGCTCAACCCGATTATTCAGGCCGATGATTCCTCGGCCAAGATGCCGGAGGTTGGTCGGATTTATAAGGAATACGCCCGGCGGTGCTTTGCGGCTAACGCCATGGATTTCGACGATCTGCTGTTCAACACGAATGTGTTGTTCCGCGATCACCTCGACATCCTACATAAGTATCAGCACAAGTTTCAGCACGTGCTGGTCGATGAGTTTCAGGATACCAACGTGTCGCAGTACCTCATCACGCGCAAGCTGGCGGCGGTGCATCAGAACATCTGCGTGGTGGGCGACGATGCCCAGAGTATCTACGCGTTCCGGGGCGCCAACATCGAAAACATCCTGAATTTCCAGAAAGATTACGGCAAAGACACCGTCAAGATCGTCAAGCTGGAGCAGAACTACCGCAGCACCAACACCATCGTGCAGGCGGCCAATTCAGTGATTGCCCGCAACCGGAATCAACTGGAGAAACGCGTTTTCACCGACAACGAAACCGGCCCGCTGATTGAGGTGATCAAAGCGGCCTCGGACAATGAAGAGGGGCGGCTGGTGGCCAACGGCATTTTTGAAGCGAAGGTGCAACAAGGCCTGCGCAACAACGACTTCGCCATTCTGTACCGCACCAACGCCCAGTCGCGGGCCTTCGAGGAAGCCCTGCGGAAACTGAGCATCAAGTACCGGATCATCGGGGGTCTTTCGTTCTACCAGCGCAAAGAGATCAAGGATCTGATCGCCTATTTGCGTTTTACGGTCAATCAGGCCGACGAAGAAGCGTTTAAGCGGATTATTAACCTACCCAAACGCGGCATTGGCGATACCACCCTGGCCAAGATTGCGGTGTTGGCCAGCGAAAAGAACGTACCCATCTGGGAGATCGTCAGTAACATTTCGCTCTACGTTGCCGGGCGAGCCATGATGGCCATTGAAGGCTTTGCCGAATTGATCAAGAGCTTCGGCCTGATGCTCGACAAGAAAGATGCTTACGAGGTAGCGGCCCACGTGGCGAAGTCGTCGGGCATCCTGAAAGAACTGTACGAAGACAAAACCGTGGAAGGGCTGGCCCGCTACGAAAACGTGCAGGAATTGCTGAACGCCATTAAGGAGTTTGTCGACAACCCCGAAACGGAAGACAAAAGCCTCAGTTCGTTCCTGCAAACGGTGTCGCTGCTGACTACCGCCGACGAAAAAGAAGATGACGGCGACAACGACAAGGTAACGCTGATGACCATCCACGCCGCCAAAGGGCTGGAGTTCAAAAACGTACACATCGTGGGGCTGGAAGAAGACCTGTTTCCGAGCCAGATGATGCTCGAAAGCCGCGCCGATCTGGAGGAGGAACGTCGACTGTTCTACGTGGCCATCACCCGCGCCGAAAAGAAGCTGACGTTCTCCTTTGCCGAGTCGCGCTACCACTATGGCCGCCTGAAACTCTGCGAACCCAGCCGGTTCCTGATGGAAGTCGATCAGACGTACCTGAGCATGGCAAAAACGCCGACGCCGCCCAAACCGCGCTTCAACGGCGACGACAATTACGCCAGCCGCAACCGCGACGAAATGCCCTCTGCCGGTTCGATGAATTTCGTGCGGACGCTGGCGCAGAAAACGGCACAGCGGCAGGTACCCCAGCCAACCGTCACGCATACCCCCTCGGCCGATTTTGCCCCCAGCAACACCGCAGAGCTAGCCGCCGGGCAGCGGGTCGAGCACGCCAAATTCGGTTTCGGCACCGTTAAATCCATGGATACCAACGGCACCGAACGCAAAGCCGTCATTCAGTTCGACGTAGCTGGTGAGAAGACGCTCCTGCTCAGTTTCGCCAAGCTGCGAATTGTATAGTGTAGGTACGTTGGCCTTGTAATTAGTGCCATTACCAGATGACATTGACTAGATCAGTATAGTGCCTGACGTTTGCATCAGCACTAATGAACGGTAACTGCTCATTAAGCGCAACAGCTATTAGTATTCGGTCAAATGGATCGCGATGTTGGGGTAAGAGTGGTATAGCACTGTATTGGTCAATATGTTGAATAGTTAACGGTAACAGTATAAATCCGTCGTTCTGCATCCGTTCAGCTATGTCACGAATCGCGACAGGAAGATCAGGTAACTTGTCGATTTTCTGCTTAATGGCTATCTCGAACAAGCTAATTTCACTGACGTACACAGTGTCGCTTTGTAGCAGGCGAAGCGCCGCCCCTGACAGTTTAGAGGGACTGACCAAAGACCATATCAAAATTTGCGTATCAATCAGGCACGCCATTACATGTAGTCAGCTAAATCGTCGATCGGGTCATTAAAATCATCAGGAACCTTGTACTTTCCTTCCCAACTTCCTAAACGTACCCCTTTTCGCTCAGTTGGCAGCTGGGTCGTTTCCTGCAAAAAGGTGACCAGCACCGGCACTTCGTGATCAATCTGCGGAGCTTCATCCAGAAAGATCGTCCCATCTCGGTAAGTACCCGAAAGTGTTGTGAGCATACTGTTCTTCTTTGCTAGTAAAACGGAATTATTTACCTCGTAACCAAATATAGCCAAGTCTGGCCTTAGTACGGTTAAACCACTCGTCACCAATAGCAGCGTGCCGTCAGGCCTTTAAAGTTTCAGAAACTGGATAGGTTTACCCCCCGAACGTACCCAGCCACTCGTCTTCTTTGGCGCGCATAGTGGCAGCGTCTTCATCGGTTTTGTCGCCGTAACCACAAAGATGAAGCAGGCCGTGGGCTAAGACGCGGCGCATCTCCTGCTCGGCCGACGTACCTAGCTGGGTAGCGTTGTCGGCTACACGGTCGACGCTGATGTAGATATCACCTTCGATGGGATCGTCGGCAAATTCGCGATTGTCGAAAGTGATAATGTCGGTGTAATAGTCGTGCTGCAAATAGTCGCGGTTGACTTGCAGGACGTATTCATCCGAGGCAAAAATGTAATTCAGATCGCCCAATTCATGCCCCTCAGCCTTGGTTTGAGCCGTTAGCCAGCGTTTCACCGCCAGCTTCTGCGGCAGCTTGAAATCAACGTCTTCAGTGAAAAAGCGAATCATTGGAGCATGTATAATGTACGATGAACAATGCGGTCCGCCGCCGCGGTACAATGGTTGCTGACGCAGCACACTAGCCAGTTGTACCGCGGCGGCGGCGGACCGCATTGTTCATCGTACATCATACACTCCCTTAAAGTTTCACCCGCACACCGATCAGCACGTTCCGGGTGGCTTGGGGGAAGTAGTAATTGTCGGAGGCGACGCGGCCTTCGCTGACATAGGCGTAGGTATAGCCGTTCGACTCGTACAGTTCGTTGAAGGCGTTGTTGAGCAGCACCGTAAACGCCATTTCCTGCACAAACCGGGGCTTGATGGTATAAATCAGCCGCAGGTCGTTTACGAAATAAGCGTTCAGTTTGCGGGCGTCGCTGCTGGTGTTGTCCAGAAACTGCTGACCCACGTATTTGCTCAGCAAGCCCACCTCCAGCCCTTTGGCGGGCGTCAGCAGCAGTTGCGAACCGGCAATCACGTTGGGTGAGAACGCGATGTCGGTCGTACCCAGTCGCTGAAGGTCCTGGTTACCTGTATCGAAATTGTCGAGGTAGAACGTGGCGTTGCGCACCTTGTTCTGGCTGATGGTCGCGTTGGCATTCCAGCGCAACGCCTTCGTCAGTACCAGCGTGCCATCGAGTTCAATGCCCGCCCGATAGCTGCTGGGTACGTTGATGCGGTTGTACGCCCCCACATCGTTGATCTGCCCATTCAGCACAAGCTGATTCCGGTAGTCCATGTAATAACCGTTGACGTTCAGGGCGTAGCGGTCACTGCGGATCTTGATACCGGCCTCGTAGTCGTACAGCGTCTCGGCCAATGGGCGGCTCCCCGGCGTCGACTGCGTGTAGTCATCGCGGTTGGGCTCTTTGTTACCCACACCAAAAGAAGCGTAGGCCGTTAGCTGATCGCTAACCGTATATGTCAGGCCGGCTTTGGGGTTAAAGAACGTGAGCGCCGCCTGCTGCGTGACGTTCCGCTGCTGGTTGTCAAAACCCAGAAACGAGTAGTCAACGGTACGTACCTGAAGATCCACGTAGGCGTTCAGTTTGGGCGTGAACTGGTAGTAGGCTTTGGCGTAAAGGTTGGCGTCGGTTTTCGTCGCGTCGTCTTCGTAATAGCGCTGGCGGATGTTGCTCGTCGACGCAAACCGCGCCCAGATTACCTCGCCAAAGTGCTTGCCCTGATAGCGGTTCCAGCCGCCACCGATGTTAGCGGTCAGCCGTCCGCTGCCGGTGTAGTCGAACGAGAAAACGGTGCCATAGAAATCGTTGTCGAGCCAGCGCCGCCGGATCAGGTCGGTGCGGCGAATGGTTGAATCACCGATAACCACGTTGGGTAACCCATACCGGCTAAGCTGGTCGTTTTCCCGGTATTGCTCATAATAGCCCCGCCCTTTGGTGTAAAACGCCGACACGTTGGCCCGCCACCGCCGACTCAGTTCAGTCGAGGTGATGAGCTGGTACTGATCCTGCTGGTAGTTATCGGTTTCGTTGTCGTAGGTCAGGCTGTTGTACGTACGGTTAGTGGCCAGCAGCGCCTCCGGCACGCCATTCCAGGCCTGATACGTTTTTTCCATCCCGGAGAACACGTTGAGCCGCACGTAGTTCTTCGCCCCGTAATAACCACCCGATACGTAAAACGATTTCAGGTCCGACGACGCCCGATCGATGTAGCCGTCAGACGCCACTTTGGACAACCGCGCATCCACCACGAAATGATTGTTGAGCAACCCCGATCCGGCCGAAACCGTAGCGCGCCGGGTATTGAACGACCCACCCGACAGGTTCACTTCGGCGTATGGCTCTTTCTGAAGCGCGTTGGTCTGCACGTTCAGGCTGGCCCCGAAGGCCCCGGCCCCGTTGGTCGACGTACCCACGCCCCGCTGAATCTGTACGCTGCTAACCGACGACGCAAAATCGGGCATGTTCACCCAGAACGTCCCCTGCGATTCGGCGTCGTTGTAGGGAATGCCGTTGAGCGTGACGTTCACCCGCGTGGCATCAGAACCCCGGATGCGAATGCCCGTGTAGCCAACGCCTGCACCCGCATCGGAAGTCGTTACCACCGATGGCGTGAAGTTGAGCAGCAGGGGCAGATCCTGCCCCAGGTTGAGCTTGGCCAGCTCTCGGCGGGTTACGTCGGTGTAGGCGACGGCCGTTTTTTCGTTGGCACGCGTAGCCAGCACCACTACTTCGTCCATGACGGTTTCGCTCTGGCGTAGGGAAATGGTGACGGGGCCATTGGCTGGCACATTAACAGACTGATCAACAGGCGCGTACCCCACCAGCGATGCACGGAGCTGGTATGTACCAGGCCGTAGATTAGTGAGCTGAAAATTACCGTTGGCATCGGTGTTGGTTCCCTTCAGCGAGCCGTCGAGCGTGATGGCTGCGCCCACCAGCGCACCGCCGCCAGCGTCACGTACCTGACCCGATAAGGTTGTTGATTGCTGCGCCCAGGCAGTCAGCGTGAGTAGCCACAGCAGAAAGCTGCAGGCCAGTCGATAGGTTGTTGTTTTCATCGCAGTGCGCGAAAGCAACGAACAGGTAAAGGGGCTGTTACCTACCGTTTTGGTTTGTATGGTTGTCTTGTATTGCCGCAGCGAACACCCGTTCGCTGCGCCTATTCCCTGCTGCGGCATTACCCGTGTACAGGTTCTATGGGTATAATCTCAGCCCGTTGTTATAAGGCACCCCTATTAAGATTAGCAGGCGCAAAGATACAGCAGCCAACGCCAGAAATGGAAGCCATGCCACCTTTCTGGCACTTATTTCCTGGCTACGCCATCGGCGGCTTTCCGCACACGGCACGGCAACAGGCGGGTAGGCTGCTTCGGGGTAGCATGTCTAGACCAGCCACTATTCTTTATCTATAGGATAAAAGAAAATAGCGGATTCCCACGTTTTGTTATAAGAATTGTACTTGAGCAATTCGTTTTGGTACAGAACTTGCTTAAAACCAGATAGACCCGATTCGGCTTCTGATCTTACAATTGTAAACTCATGAAAAGTCTAATACTCTTTGTCCTGACTTGCCTTGCCTTTGTTGGTGTATTTCTGACGGTTACGGCCAGCGTATTTCTGATCGCCGGTATGGCCGTTTACGTGTTAGGGCGCCGCTTGTTCGGCTTCTCACGCCCCGTCTCCGCGTAAAAATTCTTTCGTCACCGTCGCCGTTCGCGTTCTGACCGGCGACACCAGAAAGAAACCGACAGCGGCCGGGCCGTTGGTCCGTACATTCCGAATATTGCTGGGTACGTTAGCAGGTGGCGTCGCAAAGAGGCCCGCATTCTGCAACTGTGCTTTCAATAACTCCCAAAACGTATAACCCTCCACCGTTATGGCGCGCATCTCGATCCGAACCGAATCGTTCAGTGCGTATAGCTTCTCGGGGTTGGCCGATTGGCGAATGGGCCGGATAAACTGAAGGCCATCGGTATCAGCGCTCCCCCGAAAGGCTCCGTTGTAGGCCAGAATAATGTCCTGCGGGCGATTCTGAAGCTGCCCGTTCCGGAAATACCGGATGTAGTAATAATCAGCAGCCCCGGCGATGTCGGTGGCGTAAAACTCAGCCCTGTAGCCCGTTTCGCTGGATACAGGGTTTATTTTTTGCTTCGAAAACGTGAGCGAGTCGATAGGCGGGATGCGCGGCATCTGCGCGATGGCCACGTACGATTCGCTGCCATACGTAATACTGAGCGCGTAGGTACGGCCGATCACGCCCAATTTGGCGGTATCGCTGCTGTTCGCGGGCTTCCATTTGTACACACCGTCATTGTCGGGGTCGGTAAACGCAAAGCGCCGCGTAATGCTGTTACCGGCCGCCGATACTTCGCCAACCAGCACCGACGCGCTCGTGACGGGCGTAGCCGGGCCATTATCGAAATAATTGCGGGTTTGTGTCAGCCGGATTTGCTGTTCGCCAGGCTGATCGGTGAGCCAGGCATCAATAGCCAGTTGGCTCGGGGCCGAGTCGATTTTGGTGTCAATGACCGTTTCGCAACTGGTCAGGACCAACGTACCTAGCAGGACTAGGGGCAAGTAAAGCAAACTCGTTTTCATCAGAATTTGAAGTTGTAGGTCACGGAAGGGATGAGGGTGGCAAACACCGAATAGCGGATCGCCTGCGTCTGGGCGATGTTGTCGGGGTTGGGCCGGTAGAACTCCGAGAACGGGTTTTTGCGGGCATACACGTTATAGACCGAGAATACCCAGTTGTCTTCTTTCTTCTTACCGGGCCGCTTTTTCCCCTGCAGCGTGGCGGCCAGATCAAGCCGGTGATAAGGCTGAATGCGGTAGTTGTTGCGTACATTTTCGGGATTGGTCCCTGCGGCGATATTCTGGAAATCGAATCGGTTGCCGAAGAAGGTGGCGGGCGTGCCACTCGCCAACACAAACGTGGCCGAGAAATTCCAGCGCGAGACTGAGCCATCAGCCCGTTTGGCGGGGTCATACAGCACCACGGCGTTGAGCGTGTGGCGTTTGTCGAACCGGGTCGGGTACCATTGGTTTTCGTTGATGCCCGTCACCAACCGTTCGGTTTTGGCCAGCGTGTAGCTCAACCAGCCGTTGATAACGCCCTTATTCTTGCGCAGGTAAAATTCGGCCCCATAGGCCCGGCCCTTACCCACCACCACGTCGCCTTCGAGGTACTGATTCAGCACCAGGTTGGCCCGGTCAATGTAATCGATCTGGTTTTGCAGCGATTTGTAGTACACCTCCACTGACGCCTCAAAGTCGTTGCCCGAGACTCCCCCAAAGTTACGGAAGTAGCCCGCCGCCACCTGATCCGACAGCTGCGGGGCAATATTGTTGGTCGATGGCGTCCAGACGTCGAGCGGGGTCGAGGCGGTTGTGTTCGAGAGCAAGTGCACATACTGCGCCAGCCGGTTGTAGCTCAGTTTGACCGAGCTGCCGGGCGCCAGATCGTATTTCAGGGCAAAGCGCGGCTCCAGATTACCATAGGTCTGAATGGTCTCGCCGGCTTTGTAGGTACGTGTCTCCTGCAGGGGCCGACGTACCCGGCCCGGCTGCGGCGAGTCGCCAAACGTATAGGCTTCACCGGGGCCGAGGTACTGGTAAAACGAGTAGCGCAGGCCATATTGGAGTTGTACACGCGGCGACACCTGCTGTTCATTGCCCACGTAGAGCGAGCTTTCCAGCGCGTATTTACTCTTTAGCCCAAACGACCGCACTACCCCGGCGCTCGCGGCCGTAGCCACACCGGGCTGGAAATCGTAGAGTAGCGCCTGCCCGCCAAACGTTACCGTGTTCTTGTTCCAGAACAGCGTGAAATCGGGCTTGATGCTGTAATTAACGATCTTGGCGTTGGTGCGGAAATAGTCGTTTCGGTTCTCGGCTTTCTGCCGCAGATCCGAGTCGAGCGAGTAGTCGTAGTTGCTGTAAAACGCCGTCGTGTTCAGAAACAGCTTGTCGTTGAAGACGTGGTTCCAGCGCATCGAGGCGGTGGCGCTGCCCCAGTTGAAGCCGAAATCGGCGCCAAATACGTCGCGCCCAAAGTACCCCGAAGCAAAAAGCGTGTTCTTGTCGTTGATCCGCAGGTTGGCTTTGGCCGTCAGGTCGTAGAAATAGAATTGGGAGCCTTTCAGATCGCCTTTCAGAAACGGTTGCGCCAGCACATCGGCGTATGACCGCCGGCCCGCCACGATAAACGACCCACGCGCCGTGCCGTCTTTGCCTTTAAATAGCGGCTGCTCATACGACAGGCGACTGAAAATCAAGCCAATACCACCATTAATCTCGCGCTTTTTGGCGTTCCCTTCTTTCAGCCGCACGTCCAGAATCGACGATACCCGTCCGCCATACAGCGCCGGAATCCCGCCTTTGACGAGCTTGACGTCTTTGACGGCGTCGGGGTTGAATACCGAGAAAAACCCGAACAGGTGGCTCGAGTTATAAACGGGTGCTTCGTCGAGCAGCACCAGGTTTTGATCGATACTACCGCCCCGCACGTTGAAGCCCGTTGCTCCCTCGCCGACCGTCGACACGCCGGGTAGTAGTTGAATGCTCCGCACAATGTCGACCTCACCCAACAGCGCCGGAATGCGCTGAATCGTTTTGATATCGACCTTATTGACGCTCATCTCGATGTTCGTCACGTTGTCGTCTTCACGGCGGGTCGATACGACCAGTTCTTGCAAATCCCGGCCTTCCTCCTTTAATTCAAGGTCTAATCGAACGTTCTGCGTCGTCAGATCAACAGTGCGGGTAAGGCGCTGGTAACCAACGTACGTAATCACCAGACCGTAGCTGCCTTTGGGGAGCGTGATCGAATAAAAGCCGTAGTTGTTGGTGACGGCCCCGGTGCCGGTTTCTTTGTTGTACACCGACACCCCAATGAGGCCTTCGCCATCAGACGCGTCTTTGACGTAGCCACTAACGGTGAATTTTTCCTGAGCGAAGGTGCTCAGTGAAAGCAACCAAAAGAGGCAGAACAAGGGTACTTTTAGTAACGTAGTTGAATGGTTCATGAAGTATAAGAACGTCCCGGTGAATCAGATTGGTAACGGCGCAGGCATGCTATTTGTTAACTGGCAACAAAGGTACCTAACCAGCGTGGGGGTCGTTTATTAACAATGAGTAAAACACGTTTTGGTAGGTATGAACGGTCTATATTGAGGCCGAAACTCTCCATCCAACGCTATGCATCTGTCTCGTCTGTTTTTGCTGCTTACCTGTCTGTTGGCAACGGGCGCCCAAGGGCAGTCGTTGCTATGGGAAGTGTCAGGTAACGGGTTGACCAAACCGTCGTATCTGTTTGGCACTTACCACATCCTGCGCGACAGCTACTTGCAGGGCGACACGCTGACGTGGTCTTATTTCAAACGGGCAGAAGGCGTCGTTGTGGAGATGGTCTTCGACTCGACGGAGGTGAACAAAGTGGCGCAGTACGGCACCATGGCCGATAAGAACCTCATTCACCTGATCAACGCCAGCGATTACAAACTGGTGGCCGATGAGTTCAACGCCATGACCGGGCAGGAACTGTCGTTTTACAACCAGATCAAACCGATCATTATCGCCACGGCGCTCAGCGTGGCCTATGCCCGCAAGCAGTCAGATACCCTCACGCGGTTTACAGGACAGCCCATCGACATGTACTTTGTGAATCAGGCCAAACTGCGACGCAAGCCACTACTAGGCCTAGAAACACTGGAAGAGCAGTTGAAACTGCTCTATGACCGCCAGCCCGTTGAGCAACAGGCCCAGCAACTCGTACGGCTGGTAAAACGCAAATCGTACGAAAAGCCCAAAGGCCCCAGCCTCACCGACCTCTACCTGAAGGCTGATCTGGAAGGCATGTGGAACCTGTTTCAGCGTGAGAGCGAAAGCAGTAGCGACCTATACGCCCTGATCGACGACCGGAACATGCGCTGGATGGGGCAGCTACGGCTGGCGATGGCGGGCCGCTCAACGTTCATCGCCGTGGGGGCGGGCCACCTGCCCGGCCCCAATGGGTTGCTCAACCTGCTCCGTGAAGCGGGGTTTAGCGTTCGGCCTCTTACCAACAAGGTGGCGTTTGCCCAGACAGCCCGATAGCCCGCCTCAGGCGTCTTCCGACTGGCTTTTCAACTTCCGAATCAGCCGTTTGGCTTCTTTGTCGTCGCGCTCGGGAAAATCGGCCGGGATGCTTTCAAGCAGTTCCGTCATAACGTGCGCGATAATCAGTTGCTGGTTGGCCCGGTCATCGCTGGGAATCACATACCAGGGGCAGTCGGGTGTGGCGGTGGCGTTGATGGCGTCTTGGTAGGCTTTCATATAATCGGGCCAGTATTCGCGCTCCTTCAGGTCGTTGTCACTTAGTTTCCACTGCTTTTCGTCGTCGTTGAGGCGAGCCAGGAGCCGCTGTCCCTGTTCTTCCTTCGACACATGCAGGTAGAACTTCACGATCCGAAAGCCATTCCGGTGCAGGTACGCTTCCATGTTGGCCATGTCGGTGTAGCGCTGTTCCCAGAGCTTGGCCTGGCTGCGCAGAAACTCGTCAGGTACGTTGCCCTCATCCAACCGGTCAGGGTGGACTTTCAGCGCCAGGACTTCTTCGTAATACGTCCGGTTGAAAATGCCGATAAATCCCCGCTCGGGTAGCTTTTTCCAGAAGCGCCACAAATAATCGTGGGCCATGTCTTCTTTGCTCGGTTTCTTGAAGGCTGCCACCTGAAACCGCGACGGGTTCACTCCTTTGAATACGTGCCGGATGCTACTGTCTTTGCCGGCGGCATCCATCGCCTGAAACAGGACCAGCACGCCGTATTTCTCGTGGGCATGCATGCGATTCTGCGCCTGATCCATGCGGTCGCTGAGGGCATCAAGTTGGGCGGCCCGGTCAGTTTCGTCGGTATAAAAGGGCTCGACACGGGTGGGTGTCGATTTGTGAGCATAGGGCGTTTTCCCGTCGTAACGGAATTGGCTGGTGTTGATGCGTTTCATGGGCTGGGTACGGTTTCGCGCGTTGCCGGTCGCCGGACCGGTGCTACAGGAATCAACCACCCCTTGTCCAATTTGTTTACCGGGCAGCTCATTGGCCCTAGCTAAGAATTGACTGAGTAACCACTTGATTTACAATAAGTCACGATTGGCAATTAGTAGCCTCCATCTGGCCCTCTCCGACTACATATAGCTCAAACCAGCCAGGTTAGGCCAGTTAGAAACCCTTCCTCCCTCATTGGCACACCTTCCATCACGAGGGGAATGATTGGAGCGGTCGGGTCAAACCGTTGCGTCAGCAGGCCAATCTGGTAGCGGGTTTTCATCAGGGCAGCTGGATGCCCGCCCCAACGGCTTGATCAGTGGTTCTGTCATACCAATAGCCGGATCGTTTGACAAACACCCACCAATCAATAACAATCTGTTCATTTGAAAATAGCGATCGGCCAAATGGCGGTACATTCCAGTCTGTTCACTGCTTCGCTATTTTCTCTTTATGCAAACTGCATCTGCTAACATACCCACCTTACCCGTAAACGGCGTTACCTTCTACCTGCCCCAATCCATCGACGACGTCAAGGCATTGCTCCGGCAGGCCAGGCAGGCCAACCAGTCGGTTTCGGTGCGTGGCTCGGGCCACTCGTTTCCACTCACGCCCCAAACCGAAACGTCTGCCAACACGATGCACATCATGCTGTCGCATCTGAATGCCGTTTCGCTCGACAAAACCACCGGTATCGTGACAGTACAGGCGGGCTGCCACCTCGGTCTCGACCCGTTTGACCCCACCAAAATCTCCACGACCGAAAACTCACTCTGTTACCAGCTCGACCCCCTCGATGCGCAGGGCCGACGTACCCAGCCCCCCGGCTGGGCCTTACCCGACCTGGGTGGCATCACCCACCAGACCATCGGCGGGTTCATGGCTACGGGCTCGTCGGGTGGTTCCACCAAATTTGCCTTTGAAGACGCCCTCCTGAGCGTTCGGGTGGTGTATCACGGCGAAACCGACGTGGAAGAACGCGTCTTTGAACGACCGGCCACCAATGACCCCAACGATCCGTTCTACGGAGCGGCGTTTGCCAGCATGGGCCTGATGGGCATCGTGGTCGAGGCCACCTACCAGTGCATTCCGGCCTTCAACATCGTCGGGAGCGAGCAGACCTTTTCACAGAGCGACTGCTCGATGGTCGATCTGTTTGGTCCGGGCAGCGGCGATACACCCAGCCTGCAACAGTTTCTGAACAAAACCGATTACACCCGGCTGATGTGGTGGCCGCAGGCCTCAGAACAGGAGATGGTAATCTGGCAGGCCGCGCGGGCCGACGCGTTCAAGGACTGGCAGACGTTTGTGCCGAAGCCCTACCTGGAAGTACCCAAGCCCTTTGGCTCGCAGACCTTACAAGACGTGATCGAGTGGCTGGCGGGTAAACTCTTTGAAACCATCGATCGCCTGCCCTTTTTCATCGAGCTGATCATCAAACGCATCTTCCCCAAGGGCAACCCCACCCGCGAGGAACTGATTCGGGAACTCGAAAAAATGCAGGATGGCATGCTCCTCCGCATCCTGAAATTCTTTGTGAGTCAGGGCGAAGACCAGCAGTTTCAGGACATCTGGTGGAATGGCCTGCCTATGGACAATCAGATGAGCGACGATCTCTTTCCCGTCTGGTTTACCGAACTCTGGATACCGATCGAACAGACCGAAGCGGTCATGCAGTTTCTGAAGAAATTCTACCAGAATCCCGAAAACGCGGGCATCTTTTCGGTGGAACTCTACGCCGCCAAGGCCAGTGAATTCTGGCTTAGCCCGGCCTACGGCACCGATGTGTTCCGGGTCGATGTGTTCTGGTTTGCCAAAAACGAGGAAAACCCCGTCGACTACTACGACCGCTTCTGGAGAGCCCTGCCCGCCGCCGGGTTCTATTTCCGGCCACACTGGGGCAAATACCTGCCTGATCCCAATGGCCCGCAGGGCATAACGTACCTGCAGGCACAATACCCTCGCTGGAATGACTTCATGACCCTGCGCCAGCAGATGGACCCACACAACCTGTTTGTAACCCCCTACTGGCAGAAGCAATTAGGCTTGTCATAAAAAGAGCGCGCTACGGGGCAGCGCGCTCTTTTAGTTATTCTTTCAGTTTCGGAATCAGTTTCTTCAGCGCCTCGAACCGCTCAGGGTCAGGCTTCATCTCTTTGAGAGGTAGCTTTTTCAACTCCTCGATCAGGATGCGGCCCACCAGCAGGCGCATGTTCTTCTTATCGTCGGCGGGGACCACATACCAGGGTGCGTGGTCGGTTGCCGTTTTGTTGATGGCTTTCTCAAATGCCTCCTGATAATCGTCCCAGAATTCGCGCTCGTGCAAATCGCCCTCCTCAAATTTCCAGTTTTTGTCGGGCTCTTCAATCCGGGCTAGTAGGCGCTCGGCCTGTTCTTTTTTGGAGACGTGCAGAAAAAACTTAATCGTGCGGAAGCCATTCCAGTGCAGGTGTTTCTCCATGTCGGCAATGGCTTCGTAGCGGTGCTTCCATACTTTGTCCAGGTCATCGATAAACTCGGCGGGCACCCGTTGGCTCTGGGTCAGTAGCTCGGGATGCACTTTCACCACCAGCACCTCTTCGTAATATGACCGGTTGAAAATCCCGATCATGCCCCGCTCGGGCAATTCGCGGTAGCTGCGCCAGAGCCAGTCGTGATCCAGCTCCTGCTCGGTTGGGCGTTTGAACGAATAGACCCGCAACCCGAGCGGATTAGTCCCCCTGAACACGTGCTGAATGGTGCCGTCTTTGCCGGCGGCATCCATCGCCTGAAATACAGCCAGCACCCCATACCGGTTGTCCGAAAACATGCGCGTCTGTAACTCGTCGATCTCGGCCGCGTTGGCGCTCAGTTGCGCATCATAGTCGGCGTCGTCGGCATAATAATCATCGACTTTGGTCTTCGCTTTTTTGATCGAAAACTTGTCAGAACCATCAAACCGAAAGGGGCTGGTGTCAATCTTGCTCATAAAGTGTTGGCAGGCGTGAACGGCTGTACCTGAGATAAAAGTAAGCCAAGTGACCGAATGGTGGCTGCTGTTTTGTCGGCGCTCCCATCCTATCGGCAAACTAATGCGTAGATGAGAATGTTAAGTTAACAGGCAACTAACTTGCTTTCATCGCAAATGACAACTGCCCCGTTTCGTTTTGCTGTCACGCTCCTGGCCATCTGGTTCAGTGTTGGCGCCACAGCCCAAACGCTCCCCCAATCAACTAAATCAA
The DNA here is from genome assembly GCF_000331105.1 of Fibrella aestuarina BUZ 2. Lineage (NCBI taxonomy): Bacteria > Pseudomonadati > Bacteroidota > Cytophagia > Cytophagales > Spirosomataceae > Fibrella > Fibrella aestuarina. The sequence continues at coordinate 6,748,245 of NC_020054.1, forward strand.
AACGAATGACTTCTGAATCAGCTTCATCGGCAACACTCGAAAAAGCGACGTTTGGCACTGGTTGCTTCTGGTGTACTGAAGCCATGTTTGAAACACTCGACGGTGTTAAATCGGCGGTATCGGGCTACGAAGGTGGTCAAACCAAAAACCCGTCCTACAAAGACGTTTGCAGCGGCGAGACCGGCCATGCCGAGTGCGTGGAGGTGACCTACGACCCCAGCAAAGTAACCTACGCCGAATTGCTCGAAGCGTTTTTTCGTAGCCACGACCCTACCAGCCTCAACCGGCAGGGAGCCGACGTCGGCACGCAATACCGCTCGGTGGTCTTTTACCACAACGATGAGCAAAAACGGCTGGCAGAAACGGCCAAAGCCGAGCTGGACAAATCGGGTGCGTATAGTAAACCCATCGTGACGGAAATTAGCCCCGCCACCACCTTCTACGAGGCCGAAGCCTATCACCAGAATTACTTCGCCAATAACCCCGACCAGGGCTATTGCGCCTTTGTGATCGCGCCCAAGCTCGACAAATTCAAAAAAGTATTTAAAGAGAAGCTACGCGCCGACGTTAGCCACTAACGCTGGCTGCTTGTCTTGAAAAGCCCCAATTCAGCGCTGGATTGGGGCTTTCTTCGTTAGTCAGCCGCTTTTTTCGTGCTGTACACCTGCGGTTCTTCAGCCGACGGAATTCGCCCCATCCTAATTTTGTCCTTAATCTGCAACGTTTCGTCGCGCTATATATAACCCTACAGGTAAGTACTGAGTTAATGAAAGGACTACTTGCAGTGCCGCTGATCTATGCTGCAATAACCACCGGATAAATCAGCCCATTCATGCCCGCTACCACTACAACCACACCTGATCTGCTTGATGAGGCCAATCGTCTTGAGGCGGTGAAAAGCTACAACATACTCGACACCCTGCCCGAGCAGGAGTATGACGAGTTGACCCAGTTAGCGTCGCACATTTGCCAGACACCCATTGCGCTCATCAGCCTGATCGACGAACGTCGACAGTGGTTCAAATCAACCCATGGGCTGGCTATTCAGGAGTCGCCACGGGCAGTTGCCTTTTGCAATCACACTATCCAGAGCCCGCAGGACGTGTTCGTGGTTCCCGATTCGCGCCTCGACGAACGGTTTGCCGAAAACCCACTGGTGACCGACGACCCCAACGTTGTTTTCTATGCAGGCGTACCGCTGGTTGATGATCAAGGGTATGCACTTGGCTCCTTGTGTGTTATTGACCGTAAGCCCAATCAACTAAGTGCGGCTCAACTGTCGGCTCTCAAAGTACTGGCCAAGCAGGTTGTGAATCTGTTTATTCTACGCAAGCAAAACCAGTTGCTGAATGCCCATCAGGCAGAAATGCAACAGACCATCACGTACCTGGCTGATACACAGCACCATCTAACCCAAAGCGAGACCAGCTATAGGCAGCTTGCCGAAGAGCTGGAAGAACGGGTACAGCAACGTACCCAGGAACTGGAACAAGCTAACCGCGAACTCAAACGGTCAAACGATAACCTTCAGCAGTTTGCCTACGTGGCCAGCCACGATTTGCAGGAGCCGCTGCGGAAGATCCAGTCGTTTGGTGCGCTGCTACAGGAACACCTTGGCAAACACGTTGACGAGCAAGCCGCCGATTACCTGAATCGGATGATTTCTGCGGCTACCCGGATGTCGCTCCTGATCACTGACCTGTTAACGTTCTCGCGTTTGTCTACCCGGCAGCGACCACCCGAATCGGTTGATTTACAAAGAATTGTAGCGAATACCCTGGACACGCTATCGTTGCAGATTAGTCAGCGGAATGCCCAGATTACGGTACAGCCATTACCCACTGTGCTGGGCGATGAAACGCAACTGACGCAGTTACTCCAGAACCTGTTGTCGAATGCAATCAAGTTCACCCCGCCGGAGCAAACACCGCAGATTCAGATTAGCCATACGCTCCTGAATAGAGCAGAATTACCGGCTCAATTACGCCCCACAAGTAATGCCGAGCGCTTTCATCAGATCGATGTCCGCGATCAGGGCATTGGGTTTGACCCCAAATACTTGGATCGCATCTTCCAGGTATTTCAGCGGCTGCACACAAAGCATCAATTTGCGGGTACCGGCATTGGCCTCGCTATTTGCGAGCGTGTGGCTACCAATCATAGCGGTTGCTTAACTGCCCATAGCCAACCAGGGCAGGGAGCCACTTTTTCGATCTATTTACCCGCTTAATTAAGGTAGTTGCTGCTCATAGCCTAGCCGGTCATGTCAATGAGTAGCAGAGATTGACGTATATGGCATACCGTTCAACCAGATACTTAGCCTGGCATGACCCAATCGTAATGTAGCCCGATCAGGCTTTAGTTGTCCTGGCTTACTGATAGCGGCCGGTTTGCCAATGAGCACCTGCCTATCGGGTGAGTTTGAGCAAGTTGCCGCTCGTAGCGCATTGTGTGACAAAAAAGCGCTATGCTGACAGGTCACTGGTAGCGCATTTCGTTTGACAAAAACGACCAGTAACGGGTTGTACACAATTCGGCGTTGATACAATCATTAGGCTATCACTTACTTTCAAGTATAATTTCAAAACAATGAAGTTATATGACAATACCAATATCATTTGTTAACTTGCTAAATAGTACACATTATTGTCAATATATCACGTCAATGGCTTGGTGCGGGCAATAACGCACAGATGCTTAAACCGTTGAAACGGCCCTCTTTTGCCAGAGTTCTGCCCTTTCTGATAGAGCAACTAGTAGCAGGTATACTAAACGGTTATTGTCTATCAATAGCCTCATAAAACATAAGATGGGCTGCTGCTGGTAGCAACAACCCATCGTTTCTTTTTAGTTGGATAAAGTAAATTGAAAAGCTTCGGTCGTGATGAACTGAAGCTTTTTTGTTACTGTGTGATTCATAATAACAATCGCAAATATGAGCTATTAGTTAACAAAGGCAAGTCTCCTATTGAGAAAATTATTGATTGAGTGGTCGGTTGCACACTCATGTTCCACAGCAACCAACTGACTAACGTACCTGGCCAGGTACGTTGCTGATTCCCTATACAAACAAAGCGTACCGGAACAGGCAATCAGCTAGAGGCTCCTCTACACTGACGACCCGTTTCAGTACGCTTCCAATGTAACACGTAGCTACTGGCTATTAGACAAACTCGACGCCCCGCTCTTTGGCGTCGGCAACGAATTCTTTCACCTTTTGCTCTTCCTCTTTCCGGCAGATCATCAGTACGTTGTCATACTCGGCCACAATGTATCCGTCGAGGCCGTTGACCACAACGAGGCGATCTTTGGGTGTTTTGATAATGCAGTTGCGCGTATCATAGAGCATGATATGCCCGTCGATCACGTTCAGCTCGTCGCTCTTGTCGGATACTTCATACAATGATTTCCACGTACCCAGATCCGACCAACCGAAGTCGCTCAGCACCACGTAGACATTATCGGCCTTTTCCATCACGCCATTGTCGATGGAAATACTTTTGCAAAGCGAGTACGCCTTGTCAACAAACGCCTGCTCATCGCCGGTGTAATAAATCGATTTCCCCTCGGTGAAAATCTCGGCGACTTCGGGCAGGTATTCGTTGAACGCTTTGCAGATGCTCTGTACATTCCAGACGAAGATACCCGCGTTCCAAACGAATTCGCCGCTTTCCACAAACTGCTTGGCTAGTTCGAGGTGGGGCTTTTCGGTAAACGTTTTTACCTTCTTCACCTCGCTTCCCGACTCATCGTCGGCGATGTATTGGATATACCCGTATCCGGTATCAGGGCGGCTGGGCTGAATTCCGAGCGTTACCAGCACGTCGTTATCCTTCGTGGCGGCCAACGCCGTCCGGATCGTGCGCTGAAACTCATCCTGCTTCAGAATGATATGGTCGGCCGGCGCCACTACGATATTGGCCTGCGGGTCGCGCTCGGCAATTTTATAACAGGCGTAAGCAATGCAGGGGGCCGTATTGCGCGCGACTGGTTCGCACAGAATCTGATCGTCAGACAGCTGCGGTAGCTGTTGCTGGCACAGATCCTTGTATTTGTCGCTGGTAACGATGTAAATGTTTTCGGGCGGGCAGATCCCGTCGAACCGATCAGCAGTTTGTTGCAGCAGTGTACGGCCCGTGCCAAGTACATCGTGGAACTGCTTGGGGTAGGTACTGCGGCTGAATGGCCAGAAACGAGTTCCGACGCCACCTGCCATTATGATAACATATGTGTGATTCATGAGCAAAAGTCGACTTATCGCGCCTACTAAACTGCCGACAAGAAAGTTGATACCACAAAAGTAAGCTAAAGGGCTGTTGACCCGGGGTAGCCAGTGGATAATTACGAGCGTACGAACCGCTAGTGAGCTCAGAGACAGTCCAATGAAGGAGCGGATATATTATTATTTCATCATAAATTAGGATTTGTTACCAATATTTGACTTAGGTAACCGAAAAATAAATTGCTGATTAACAATACATTAACAAAAAAATCAGGCAACTCAACACGTAAATATTTCAATATAAAATTGTACAAAGTGCATATTGTCAGTATGTTTATCCACCTAATCAGGTTTAACTCACTACAACAAACATCCTATGCTGAGACACTTACACCTAAAGGCCACGCTTGCTGGCCTGTTTTTTTTGCTGACTCTCACGGCAGCCTGGGCTCAGACTAAACTATCGGGGCGCATCAGTGACGCCAGTGGTCAGCCGCTGCCCGGTGTCAGCCTGACCGTCAAGGGGCGGGTATCGGGCACGATTACCGACAGCCGGGGCAATTTTTCGCTGACCACCAACACACCCCCACCGTTTGTGTTGCTGGTAACGTCGGTTGGTTTTAAAGGGCAGGAGTTAACCGTAAACAGCTCCAACGCCACCTTCGACATAAAACTGGACGAACAACCCCTGCTCGGGCAGGAAGTGGTCGTGGCGGCATCACGCGTGGAAGAGACCGTGCTCAAATCGCCGGTAGCGGTCGAGAAAATGGACATTCGGGCCATTCGTGAAACTCCCGCCGCCAGCTTTTACGACGGCCTGGCCAATTACAAAGGTGTCGACATGGCGGCGCAGGGCCTGCTATTTAAATCCATCAACCTGCGCGGCTTCGGGGCGACCGGTAACCCACGTACGGTGCAGATGATCGATGGAATGGATAACTCAGCCCCAGGCCTGAACTTCCCGATCGACAACATTGTGGGCATGCCCGAACTAGATGTTGAAAGCGTGGAGATTCTGCCCGGCGCGGCCTCGGCCCTCTATGGCCCCAACGCCATCAACGGCCTGGTGCTGATGAACAGCAAAAGTCCGTTTCTGTATCAGGGCCTGAGCGCCAACGTACGAGGTGGGGTAATGAGCGCCAGCAACCGCACGACCGCCAACACGCCTTTCTACGACGGGTCAATCCGGTATGCCAAAGCGTTCAATAACAAGCTGGCGTTTAAAATCAACCTGTCGTACATCAAAGCAGACGACTGGCAGGCGACCAATTACAGTAACCTGAACGTAGCGGGTGCCCAAACGGGGATCAACGACCCGGCTCGTGGGCTAGGCGTAGCCCCTAACTACGACGGCGTCAACACGTACGGCGACGAAGCGCAGGCCAACATACTCACGGTTGCCAATAGCCTTATTTCGGCGGGTCGGTTGCCGGCTTCAGCGGCAGCACTGTTCCCGAACCGGAGTGTGAGCCGCACGGGCTTCCGCGAAATCGACATGGTCGATTACAACACCAAGAGTTTCAAGTTCAACGGCGCTGTGCATTACCGCCTCACCGAAAAGGCTGAGCTCGTGGGTCAGTTCAACTATGGCTACGGCACGACGGTCTATACGGGCACGGGCCGCTATTCGCTGCGAGGCTTCAGCCTCAGCCAGGCTAAAGTGGAGTTGCGGGGCAGCAACTACACCTTGCGGGCTTATACCACGCAGGAACGCTCGGGCGACTCCTACACGGCCGGTCTAGCCAGCGTATTTATGAACGAGGGTATCAAACCCAGCACGCAGTGGTTTGGCGAGTTTGCCGGGGCATTTGCGCAGGCCCGTGGCGGTGGTCAGTCTGAAGAGCAGGCTTTCGTGACTGCCCGGACGTTTGCCGACAACAACCCGTTTGCCAGCGGTTTCAACAACGGGGTACGTCCTCAAGCGGGTACGGCGGCCTATCAATCGCTGCTCGATACGTACCGCAACCGGCCCATTACGCAGGGTGGCGGCGCTTTCCTCGACAAATCGAATCTGTACCACGCAGAAGGTGTCTATAACCTGAAAGACAAAATCAAGTTTGTCGACATTCTGCTGGGGGCCAACTACCGCAATTACAGCCTCGGCTCGGAGGGTACGTTGTTTGCCGATCAGGTAGAGAACCGTAACGGGCGCATCAGCATCAACGAATACGGCGCCTTTGCGCAGGTGGGCAAAAACCTGTTCAGCAACCACCTGAAATTGACGGGTTCACTCCGCTACGACAAAAATCAGAACTTCGACGGTCAGTTTACGCCGCGGGTATCGGCCGTGGGTACGTTCGGTGAACACAACATCCGGCTGTCGTACCAGACAGGCTTCCGCATCCCGACTACGCAGAACCAGTACATCGATCTGCTGGTACCTAATGCCCGCCTGATCGGAGGCCTACCCGAGTTCTATAATCGCTATAATCTGGCCAATTCCTATCCCTTGACCAACGTGCAGGCAGTAGGCGCCGCGATTGAAGCAACCCGCGCTAACCCGGCGACGGAGGTACAGGCCAGAGCCGTAATTACCCAACAGGTAACGGCCCAGGTAACCGGTGCCGTTCAGCAACTTGTTGCTGCCGGCACTGTCCCAGCTAGTGCATCTGCCGTTGTCATTCAGCAGCAGGTAGCCGCCGCGCTACCCGCCGCCATTTCAGCCAACGTAGGCAATGTCACGCAACTACTGGCAGTATCAGCCAATTACAACAACCTGAAACCCTACCAGCGGAAGCCTTTCAAGCCGGAGCGCGTGGCGAACTACGAGATCGGTTATCGGAGCGTATTTGGCAAGAAACTGTTTGTCGATGCCTACTACTACTACAGCGTATACACCGATTTCATTGGTAACGTAATTCTGCTACAGCCTAAAGCGTCGGTCGCTCCTGGTTTGCTGGAAGAGAAAAGCGGGGTATTTAGCGGCAATACCCGGCAGGTGTATTCATTACCCGCCAATAGCAGCCAGGATATTACTGCCTCGGGCTGGGCACTGGGCCTGAATTACGCACTTGGCCAGGGCTACACGATCAACGGTAATATCTCGAACAACAAACTGAACAACTTCACCGCCTCCGACGAAGTGCAGTTTGCGCAGTTCAACACGCCCGCATACCGCTGGAACCTGGGCTTTACCAAACGCGCCAGCAACAGCTCAAAAATCGGCTTTAGTGTCGCCTTCAAGCATCAGGACGCCTTTGTGTGGGAGGCAGGCTTTGTGCAGCCGTCAGAAACGGGCGTTCCGTTCTTCTCCAACACGATCGTACCGGCCATCAACAACCTCGATGCGCAGGTTAGCTACAAGGTGAGCAGTCTGAAATCGTTGATCAAGATCGGCGCGACCAACATCGGCGGAACGCCTTACATTCAGGCTTATGGCAGCCCGGCGATTGGGTCGATGTATTATGTTGGCCTGACTTTTGACGAACTGATGCAATAAAATTTAGTGATCGGCTAAGGGCTGATTCTTACGGCTACGTATCCATAGGGCTATGTAACCGTATGGATCAGCCCTTAGTCATTGATGATCAACCATTTTTCTCGTGACGCGCCGCTTTTCAGTTCGTCATAAAGCTGAATGGGCGGCAAGCGGAGATCGAATGTCGATTACCCAGGATAAGTATGTAGCAATTTTAATCTCCGCCCAAAGCAGGGAAAATCGTACTGGCTTTCTTTTTGTTTTTCGAAGCTTGCAGCCTGATTACCATACGTCTTTATCCATATGAAAAAATCTATTTACACTCTGCTGCTGCTCTGTGCACTCCTGCCAACCGCAGGACGGGCCCAGGTCACGCAAAAGTTTGCCTGGACAGCGCGGCTGCCTGCTCGACCCATTGCCATCGCCACCGACGCTGGGCGCGGCGCCTACGTGCTGCTGGAAGGCAATACCATTCTTCAGATCGACGCGCAGGGGCGCGAACGCTGGAAACAAACCTTTACCGATTGGCCAACGATCCGGCGCATCACGACGACGTCGACCGGTCAACTCGTGATGGCGGGGCCCTTCACGGGGCAGTTCACCATCAGCGACTCCACGTATAAGCTCAACGAGGACTACGAAACCAGCACGTTTGTAGCCGCCCTCGACAGCAACCACGCCCAGCGCTGGACAACCTACATCATTACGCCCGACGGGCTGATGAGCCAACCCACCACCCTGGCGACCGACGCCAGCGGGGCCATTCTGGCCTTTGGGCGCCGCTCTGAAAGTGGGAATCCGTTTCTCTGCCGGTTTGATATGGACGGGCGTTTTCTGGGATCGCGCGTATATGGTGGTCCGGTGGTGCCGGCGCCCGACGCCGTAGCGATGGTAGCCAACTCGGAAGGGCAGGCGCTGCTGAGCATTACCGAACGCACCCGACAAAGTAGTTCGGGCGTCCTGACTAAAGTGACTGACGATTCGCTTTATTGGACGGCCTACATCGGCGAGAGCCTCGGCTCCGTGCCCGATCGCCGCTTCGATACCAACCCACTTGACCTGAGTGTCGATCGGCGCGGCAATACGGTCGTATTATCGAACTACACACTTACCGACCGGGCCGAAGGGCTGCGCGTCGAGCAGGGGCAGGCGCTGCTCCGCTACGACGCCAGCGGCAAGAACACCTGGTTGAAAACGGGCGTCGTCCGGCCCGATTCGGCCATGGCAACGGGCCTGGTTGTTGACCCGAGCGGGGCCTTTGTGGTCTTTGGCGGCTATGAAGGCGAGTACACGCCCGAAACCAACACGTACAGCAAAGCCGACTACATCAGCCTGGCCGGTTACTCGCCCGAAGGGAACTTGCGCTGGACCACCCGCCTCAACGCCAGCAGCGGCAATGATCACCTCGTCGACGTGGTTCGACTGAACAACGGCTCGCTGCTCCTGCTGGGTAGCACCACCGGTACGTTGACGTCGTTGTCAGCCACAGGTACGTCAGAGACTCCGGCTTATTTCCTCACGAACTTCCAGCCGTTTGACCTGCAACCGACGACCGCTCAATCGGTGGTGTTGTGCGCCAACGGCCAAACCACGTTACGGGGCAACTACGCTGGTTATTTTGAACAGCCGCTGACGCTTCAACTGTCCGACGCGACGGGCAGCTTTACCAACCCGCAGACGCTGGCCAACGTACCCATCGGGGTATCGGGCAGCCTGTTCTCGGTAACGAATTTCGCCGTGACGGTACCCGTTCCAGCGAGTGTGGCTGCCGGCACGTCGTATCAACTTCGGGCCGTATCATCGGTACCGGAGTATTTGGGCGCGACCATCACGGCTACGGTAGCCCAGGCGCCAGCCATTCCGATGGTGCAACAGGTGGGTGATGAGTTGCTGGCGTCGACCACAGGTACGTCAGGTGTGACCTATCAATGGTACACGAGCGGTCAGCAGCCCGTTTCGGGCGCAACCGGGGCGCGTTTCCGGCCCACGCAGCCGGGTGCTTATTACGCAGTCGCGATGGCAGGCGGTTGTCCGTCGCTCGCCTCCGAGGCGCTGCAATTCCTGTTGTTAGCCAACGAACCTACGGTTACGATCTCGGTCTATCCGAACCCGGTTTCTGACCGTCTGCTGGTTCAATGGCCCGCCGCCATCGCTACCAACGGTCAGCTGGAGCTTACCGACCTGACCGGCCGGACGGTTCGGCAGCAGGCCCGCACCGGCGAGGTAACCGAACTGAATGTGCGCGACCTTACCACCGGCGTTTACCTCCTCAGCCTGCAAGCCGACGGCCAACCCCGTCAGGTGCATAAGGTGATGGTGAAGTAAAAAGACCTTCAACGTAAAACGGCCAAGTGGCTGACGCGCTCTGTGAATGCGTCAGCCACTTGGCCGTTTTACGTTGAAGGTCCTTCTAGTAGGCTCGTACTACCTTGCCTTCCATAAAGTTGACGAATGATTTGTTGACGACTTTGTTGCCGCCCGGCGTGGGGTAGTTACCCGTGAAGTACCAGTCGCCCGAGTGGTTGGGGCAAGCCTTGTGCAGATTCTCCACAGTCTGGTAGATCACCGCGACTTCGGCTTTCAGATCGACCTGATCGTTACGGCGGGGCGTGATGATGTCGGCCACTTTCCGCGAAATCTCGTCGTGCGTAAACGGTTCGAACAGCGCCTTCACGTAGTTCTCGGCAGTCGCGTTGCCCGTTTCAACGGCGGCAACGGCCTGCCCATAGACTTCGTCGACGATGTTGTTCAGGCCGCGTTCGTTGAGCAGTTGAAGCACCGCCCGGAACGCTACGAAATCCTTCACCTTCGACATATCGATGCCATAGCAGTCGGGGAAGCGGATCTGCGGCGCTGACGAAACGATCACGATTTTCTTCGGTTCCAGCCGGTCCAGCATGCGCAGGATACTCTTCTCCAGCGTCGTGCCGCGCACAATCGAGTCGTCGAGCACGACCAGTGTATCCACGCCTTTGCGCACCACCTCGTAGGTCGTGTCGTAGACGTTGGCCACCATTTCGTCGCGGTGGGTATCGTCAGTGATGAACGTGCGGAGCTTGACGTCTTTAGATACCAGTTTTTCAATCCGCGGCCGGAACGACAGTACCCGCTCGAGGTCCTTCTCAAACAGAATACCGTCCATTATCGCCTTCTTGCGCTGCTTGAAGAGGTAATCTTCCAGCCCTTCAACCATACCAAAGAAGGCGGTTTCGGCCGTATTGGGAATGTAGCTGAAGACGGTGTTCTCCAGATCGTAATTCACCTCTTCCAGAATCTGCGGCACCAGCAGGCGGCCCAGCATTTTCCGTTCGTTGTAAATATCGGGGTCAGTCGCGCGGGAAAAATAAATGCGCTCGAAGCTACACGACCGTTTTTCGATGGGTTCGATGAACTGGTATTCGTCGTACTCACCGTATTTGTCGACGATCAGCGCATGACCCGGCTTGATCTCCTGAATCTGGCTGTAATCGGCGTTAAAGGCCGTTTTGATGGCGGGTTTCTCCGAAGCCACCACGACCACCTCATCATCGGCGTAATAATAAGCAGGGCGGATACCGGCGGGGTCACGGGCCACAAACGACGCGCCGTAGCCCGTCATACCGACCATCGCATAACCACCGTCGAAATCACGGCACGAGCGGTGCAGTACCCGCTGAATATCGATGTTATCCTCGATGATATCCGACAGATCGGGGTTTTCGTAGATACCCTTGAACCGGTCGAATACGCGCTGATTTTCTTCGTCGAGGAAGTGCCCGATTTTCTCCATCACCGTTACGGTATCGACGAAGTCTTTCGGGTGCTGCCCAAGCGAGACCAGTTTATCAAACAACTGATCCACGTTGGTCATGTTGAAGTTACCGGCCATCACGAGGTTACGGCTCCGCCAGTTGCTTTGCCGCAGCATGGGGTGGCAGTTCTCGATTTCGTTGGCTCCGTGGGTGCCGTAACGCAGGTGACCCATCCAGACTTCGCCCGTGAAGGCTACGTTTTCCTGAAGCCACTTAGCATCGCGGGCATTTTCCTTGTTTTTTTTGAGGGCCTTGGCAAACTTCTTATTGATCTTGCCAAAGACGTCGGCCACCGGCTGATGATCGACGGAGCGGTAACGGCTGATGTAGCGATGACCGGGGGGTACGTCGAGCTTGATGTTGGCAACCCCGGCCCCATCCTGGCCCCGGTTTACCTGTTTTTCCATCAACAGCATCAGCTTGTTGACCGCGTAAAGGGGCGTACCATACTTATCGATGTAGTATTGATACGGTTTACGAAGACGCAGCAGCACGATGCCGCACTCGTGTTTAATAGCGTCGCTCATGGAAGCGTTACCTGGTTTGGCACCGGCGCGAACCAGCGCAGTTGGACTCAGTTCGTTGTATGAGGGTAACACCACGCCCCGTCGGAAACGTTCGGTGTACAGACACACAAAAGTACAGAGTTTCTGAGTCGGGGTGGCCAAACCACCGGACGATACCCCTTACTTTAATCGGATGTAACCATACCATTGCGGTGTGTGGCAGACGTGTGACTAGGTGGTAAAAAGCTGACGCGCGGCTACACATTCGCCTGCGATAACTACGCTGCTCTACCTAACAAATACCCCGCTTCCCGGAACCAGGCGTAGGCTTCTTCGATCGCCTGCCGGATGTGCGTCTGTGGTAATTTCAATTCATCGATAGCCTTTTGCGACGAAAAATAATGGCCGTCGTTGGCAATGAGCGTCATGGGTACGTTCACCAGACCGGGCCGACCCGTCAACCGGGCTTTCCAGTCGGAAAAACGGCCGTACCAGTGGGCAACATTGGGTGGCAATTCAAACCGCGGCGGACGTACCCCAGCAACCTCGGCCATGAGCGTGAACGCCTCTCGGTAGGTCAGGTTTTCGTGCCCCAGGATGTACGACTGCCCAATGCGGCCCATCGTCAGGGCGTTGACGGTAGCCACCGCTGCATCCCGGACGTGGACGTAGTTTTTGCCCCCCACCGGATAGCCGGGTACGTTCCGTTTGGCAATCGCCAGTAGCATCGCACCCGACGTGGGCTTGACATCGAGCGGCCCGAGTAGAAACGACGGATGCACCGACAACGCCGGTACGTCGTGGTTATGGGCGGCATCGCGCACCAGTTGCGTGGCTGCCACTTTGCTATCCATGTAATCGAGGCCGTAGACCGCGCCCGTGTAGGGCAGTTTCTCGGTGCCGGGCTGCTCCTTCGTGCCGAAGCCAAAGACATTGGCCGTACCGACATAGACTAGCCGACGTAGGTTCTCAGCCCGCACGGCGGCAATCACGTTTTCGGTGCCGGTTTTGTTAACCGCCCAGATGTCGGCGCTACGAGCCGGGTTGACCTGCGTGTTGGCCGCTACGTGAATAACGGCGGCGCACCCTTTGGCGGCACGGCGCAGATCGGGGGCGTTGAGGATGTCGCCCTCGGCAAACTCGATGGGTAGGGAACTGGCTCCACTCAGCAGCGCCTTACGGTCGCTGCCCGGCCGCACAAACGCCCGGACGTGGTAATTCCGGGCCAATAATTCACGCGCCACGTGGCTCCCCAAAAAGCCGTTAGCGCCCGTTAACAGAATAGTAGCTGGCATAGACCACAAAGGACGCAAACCACCCGCAACCTCGCTACCTACGCTTAATAAATAGCAAGGTTCTGCTTTACAGCTTTTGTATTCATTTAATTAGCTTGACATGCGTACCCGAAGAAGCATAGCAATCAATCCCGGCACCTAATATCAATACACTCACAATCAGTAACTTACTATTAATCGACTTTACGCTCTTTATTATGTTGGGTGAAGGGTCCAAGCTGCTGTTCGTATCTCAGCATATGACGACAGACAGCGCGGGTCACAGGGCAGGTTTTAGGCTTTCATTTCGGGGCCACCTGCGACAATTGGTACGTCTCGGTTTGGTAGGTCTTTTTTCGAGTCGGGCGGGCCACTTGTCGCAGGTGGCCCCAGTTGGGGATATTTGTAATTGCATGAATAAGCTGTCATCGTACTATAAACCGCAAGAACTAAAATGGTTTGACATCATCGGTTGGTATCAAATTATTGGTGGTTCAACCGGAATTGTGTGGCTGTTATGGGCTTTGACCCAAAGCACCAATCTTTTATTATGGCTGGCCATTGCGCTCGGTTTAGGACTAAACAGTTTTTCGATATACGCAGGCAGGCAACTGTTGAAGAACCGTGATTTTGGGCCAACTTACCTCATTCAGGCGATTCAGATTTTAAGCTTTATTGGATTGGGCTTGACTTATCAGGTTGTTATTGGCTTAGCCTTAGGCGCGGGCTTCGAATGGATTGAGAATGCTGATATAGTTGCTAATTTCAAAATTTTATCCCTTTATGAATTTAAGTACAGTCCTGCCCAGACAGACAAGATTCGGGTCGTAATCAATTTTATTCCTGTGTTCATTATCAACTATTTAATAAAGCGGAAGGAAGAAGCAGAAGATAGAAAGCGTTTAGCTGAGTACTCGTCGGCAAACGTTTAAATCGCTCCGCGTGTGTCGCTCTTCGGCGACAGGCAGCGCGTCCCGTGTTCGGGCCGACAGCCCAACCGGGCGTGTGTGTAAAGGTTCGCTACGCTCACCATCACCACACGCGGTCGTTGGGTGCGGGTTCATAATGGGAGTTCAAGGTGGGTTACTCGCGACAGTGGAGCCGCCCCGACAGGCAAGTTTAGGCTCATTTGCCCGATTCCGGTCGACAGATTGCACGGCTCGACAGGTTAGCTTTGGGCTCGTTTTGCGGCTTAGGTTGACACAAGAAATTAGAGCAGTTGATAATGAAAAAAATAAGTAAACCGATACTGATTCTTATCATAGTTGAGCTTGCTTTGTTAGCCTATTACTTTTACCAACAGCCTCTTTGTGAGCCATGTTTATCGAACACAGATTGTCCGCCCTGTAGAAGTAATGAACAAATTGGAGCAATCTGGGTGGGAATTTTTATTGGGGTCCTTGCAGTAGGTTATTTATTTTTAGTTCGTCGACATACAAAGTGACAGAATGTGATTGCCCTTTTTGGTTCCGCGTGGGGTTGCTTCCCGTTGACAGGCAGCACGTCCCGTGGGCAAGGAGCAGCCCAACATGATGAGTGTGTAAAGGTGCAGGTACCTGTGTTCAGGTAGCTAATTCACTCACCATCAACATCTGCGGGCGTTGGGTGACCCGTCTAAGTAAGCGGGTATGCCACGTAACGGGTGACAGAATAACGAGTTGATAGCGAACATTCTTTATTGGTTCGCCACGTACTTGTTGACAGTTTAGTCACCGTTCGACAGCACGATTTTTATGGTGTTTGACATCTGCTTGGACAGGTCGGTCACTGCTGGACAGAACGAAAAAATGCGTTTGGGGCACGGGAGGGACTATCCTGATAAATTAGTTTTAGAAATATGGACAAGAGGGCTTTTGAAACTTTAAACCAATACCTTGAAAGAGTGCCAGCCATTGAAAAACCGATCGCCTTTGGCTCAGACGACAAGGAATTTTGGTGGGTAAAATTTAGTATCGACATTACCCACAAATTGGCTTGGCAAGCCGTCCAAGAAATTGGTTTTGTCTGTAATTATTTGTCTGTCAGTGAACGCTTACCCACCGTGTTTTATCCAGTTTCACCACCGCCTTACCTAAACGGTGGACCGAAAGACTACTTGTCATGGGTAATTGAAACAAAAGATAAGGATTTTAAACCGGGTACGCTGATGAAATGGTTGGAGGGGCGTCTTCCTCAGCCCGTTGACGACTTAACACAGTGGGTATCTGGCGAAGCAGAGGAAGGTGATGAAGATGATTAAACTTACCGCTCTGTGGGGGCCACTTACCCCGCACAGGAAAACGGCTGGATAGGCCAGCGCGGCAACCCTACGCAGGCGAAGGTGTAACGTACCTGATTGTGGCTTATCTTATTTCCACCATCAGCCTTTTCGTTCGTTGGTGCAGCCAACAGATAACGTGTGTTTGCCGGGCTTCGTGCGACCTGCCGCACGGCTCGGATAGACAGGCGGTTTACTCGTTAGGCCGATTTCGGTCTGCAAGTGGACTGCCACGTTATGCTGGCTCAGAGATGCATTTCAAATTATCAGCTGACAAGTCGAATTGATGTAGAATAATTGAAATGATGAAAACATATCAATCCAAATTAGGCCCAGAATTATTCCTTATTCTTTTAGTAGCACTAGGAGGACCTTTCTTGTTAATGGTTTACGACAGAAATTGGCCTGGAATAAGTATTGTTTTTGTGAGTATCGTATTCGTAGCTCATGTAATTATGACTACCTATTACCAAATTTCAGGCAACGAGTTAACCATAAAAGCGGGATTTGTTTTTAATAAAACAGTGGACATAACTACAATCAGACGGGTGGTATCTACTCGTAACATTCTTAGTGCACCAGCTACCTCGCTTGATAGACTTGAGTTAGTTTACAATCGCTATGACAGTGTGCTTATATTTCCAAGTGATAAGGCGGGTTTCATTAAAGATTTATTGGCGGTGAAGGCGGACATAGAAGTAAAACTATAAAATTCCGTTGCGCATAGGACCACTTTTGAGTGACAGGAAGCACGTCCTGAAGGCAAAGTTTCAACCCAACAAGCAAAGGTGTAAAGGCCGTGGTACGTTCGTTCAGGAAAGTATTCAGTGCGCCATCAGCCCTTTGGGTCATTAGATGGAATTAAACGCCTCTCATAGCGCTTGGGCTTGGTGACTCTAACGTACCTGCCGGTTAGGCCGTCTCTGCTATTCCTGTTATCAGGCATTCAGTGGGTCAGTCTACTTCTTTTCCTACCTCCTTGTAAGTCCTCATCATTTGCTATATCCGTAGTTGAATTTACGAAAACACGGCCTGCAAGGCTGTAGACGGTGGTGTTGGGATTAACTTGTGGGGCGTTCCCTCGCTGGGTACGTTATACAACCTCCCTAATTCTTCATGCAACGCCTGTTTCTTTTGCTAGGCGGCTGGCTGATGGCTGCTATGGCCCTCGCCCAGTCACCGGTACCAGTGTCCCAAAAACGCTCGCTCAACGCCGCCGACTATGACCGCTGGCAGAATGTCAGCTCCGAAAAACACGCCCCCAACGGTCAATGGCTCGCCTACCAGATCGACCCGCAGGAGGGTGATGGCCAATTGCTGGTCTCGGCTGTTGGTACCGCATCACCCCGCTATCGGCTGGCGCGTGGCTACGACGCCCGCTTTTCGGCCGACAGCCGGTTTCTGGTTGCCAAGCTTAAGGCGCCACTAGCCGATACCCGTAAGGCCAAGCTCAAAAAGAAAAAAGCCGACGAACTGCCCAAAGACTCTCTCGCGGTCGTCGAGCTGGCGTCGGGCAAGATTACTCGATTCGCCAACGTGAAATCGTATGTGCTGGGGAAAGATGGCGGTTCGTGGGTAGCGCTGTTGCAGGAACGCAAACCCGATGCCCCGGCGCCCCGCCCCACGGCCGCCGCGAAAGACGCCACCAACCCGGTCACGATTAGTCCGGCCTCAACGACAGCCACGGCGAAAAAGGCGGCGCCGAAAAAACCAAAGGCCGACGATATGGTGCTGTTCAACATGGCCGACGGCGCGCAGCAGCGGGTCAGGTACGTGTCAAGCGTCGTTATGTCCGACAACGGGCAGCGGGTGGCGTTTGCCCGCGAGTCGATTATCGATAGCCTAAAATCGGGCGACGTGCTGCTGCCGGGCGTTTTCACCTTCCGCACCGATACGCGGCAACTGACCGTCATCGACACGTCGGGATTGCACAAGGTATACAAAGGGCTGGCCGTCGACAAAGCGGGCGATCAGCTCGCCTGGATGGCCTCGGCCGACTCCGCCGGTGCCGAACAGAAGGTTTTTCGGCTGTATTACAAAAACCTGGGCAACAAACCGGTGGTTGGGCAAGCCAAAAAGGGTAGCAAGATCAAGTCCGGGCAGACCAAACTGCCCTTTATCCAGACGACGAGCGGGGCGGGGACCATCGTCGCCGATACCACTACGGCCGCGCTACCTAAAGGCTGGTCGGTCAATGAATACGCGCCCGTTCGGTTCGCCAACGATGGGCAGCGGCTTTATTTCGCGACGTCGCCCGTGCCGCCCCGCATCAAAAAAGACACGCTGACACCTGACGATGAGAAGGTGAAAGTGGACGTCTGGACCTGGAACGACAGTCGGATTCAGCCCATGCAGCAAAAACGGCTGAAGGACGAGAAAGAGCGCGGCTTCACCACCGTCTGCGACCTCACCACCGGCGCCGTGGTGCCCCTCGCCAGCCGCGACGTACCCACCGTCGCCATCGATTACAAGACCAACCAACGCTATTGGCTGGGCGTGAGCGACGTGCCCTATCAGGTGAGTAGCTCGTGGGACCCCGGCCACCTTGATCTGTACCTCATCGACAGTCAGACCGGCCAGAAAACCCGCATTGCCCACGACCTGATTGCCTCGGAGGCCAAACTCTCGCCGGGCGGCAAGTACGCTTACTGGTTCGACGAACGCGATACACTCTGGCGGGCGTGGTCGGTGGCCGACGGCAAACGCATCGACCTGACGCGCGGCCTGCCGGACAAGTTCTTCGACGAAGAGCACGACACCCCCAGCTTACCCGGTAGCTACGGCGCGGCAGGCTGGACGACCAACGACCGCTACATCTGGGTATATGATCGCTATGACCTCTGGCAAATTGACCCTACTGGTCGCGAAAAACCGCGTAACCTCACCAACAGCTGGGGCCGCACCAACAAGGTTCGCTTACGCCGTGTTGCGCTCGAACGCACCGACGGCCCTACCGACGAGCGGGCCATCAAACCCACCGACGACCTGTACCTGACGGGTTTCTGGGAGGGCGACAAGCATACGGGTATCCTGCGCAAACGACCGGGTATGACCTCAGCGACCCAAATCAACCCGGGCGGTGAGCTACAAATCCTGCTCAACAGCGGCCACCGCTATTCGAATATGACCAAGGCGAAAAACGGCTCGACGATTACCTACCACCGGGGAAATTTCCGCGAGCCCAATAACCTGTTCCAGACCGATACGACGTTCAGCACACAGCAGCAGTTGACGCAGATCAACCCGCAGCAGGATAGCCTCCGCTGGGGTTCGGTCGAACTGGTCAAGTGGACGGGGACCAACGGAATCGAGCTGGAAGGGCTACTCTACAAACCAGAGGGCTTCGACCGTAACGACAGACCGCCCGGCACCAAATACCCCATGCTGACGTACTTCTACGAACGCAGCGCCGAAACCCTGCCCGACTACAAAGCGCCCACGCCAAGCCGCTCGACCATCAACATTCCCTATTGCGTATCGAATGGGTACGTTGTCTTCGTGCCCGACATCGTGTACACCACGGGCAACCCCGGCCAGAACGCCTACGACTGCATCGTGCCGGGCGTGCTGAGCCTGCTCAACCGGGGTTACATCGACCGCGACCGGCTGGGTATTCAGGGGCAAAGTTGGGGCGGTTACCAGACAGCCTACATCATCACGCGCACGAACCTGTTCCGGGCGGCGATGGCGGGCGCTCCCGTGGCCAACATGACGTCGGCCTACGGCGGTATCCGCTGGGGAACGGGGCTGGTCCGGCAGTTTCAGTACGAGAAAACGCAAAGCCGCATCGGTGGTACACTTTGGGAGAAACCCATGAATTACCTCGAAAACTCGCCGCTGTTCTATGCCAATCGCGTGGAAACGCCGCTGCTGATGATGCACAACGACGCCGACGGATCGGTGCCGTGGTATCAGGGGATCGAGATGTACTCGGCGTTGCGCCGGTTGCAGAAGCCCGTCTGGATGCTGGTCTATAACGGCGAAGACCACAATCTGACCCAGCGCCACAACGCCAAAGACCTCAGCATCCGGATGTATCAGTTCTTCGATCACTACCTCAAAAACGCGCCTGCCCCCAGTTGGATGACCGAGGGCCGCAGCGCCGTCGAGAAAGACCGGGGCGAACTGAAGTATTAAGTGAACATGGGGCTAAGGGAATGGGGCTGCGTCCGGCACAAGCTAAACAACGTACCCAGGCATTGCCCCCAGCCCCATGCCCCTAGCCCTTCGCCTCCTATTTTTTCCTACCTTTTGCCTATGAAATCGATACAACTTTTCCTGATTGCGCTGCTGTGCGTACCCGTAGCGGCTTTTTCACAGACCATGTCGGCGTCGGCGCTCGACGAAGCCGCGATTATGCAGACGGTCGATGACCTGTTTGAAGGCATGAAAAACGCCGATGCCGCGAAGGTAAAGGGCACGTTCGCGACCGGCGCCAGCCTCCAGTCGGTGGTGAACAAAGATGGCGTTGTGAGCGTCCGCACGGAGTCGATTGACGGGTTTGCTGAATCCATTGGTAAAGCCAAACCCAACGACCTGATCGAGGCCATCGACCCCTACCAGATCCTGATCGACACGGATCTGGCGACGGCGTTTATCCCCTACAAATTCACCTACAAAGGGAAACTTCACCACTGCGGTGCCAACGCCTTCACGCTCGTGCGGCTTAACGGCGCCTGGAAAATTCAGGCCATCATCGACACCCGCCGGGAGTGCCAGTAGGACTATAGTCTGGAAAGTCGTTTAGGAACATAAGTCAATAGTCTGGACAGTCATTTAACGTTTGGTTTCGCAGAAGCGACCATAAAAACGACTGTCCAGACTATTAACTTATGTTCCTAAACGACTATCCAGACTGTCAGAACACCACGTTGTCGATGAGTCGCACGGGGCCGAGTTGAGCCGCGAGGCAAAGGGCTGTCTGGCCGGGAGCCTGTAGCTCATCGACCGGTTGAAGCGTATCGGCGTTGACCACCTCGATGTAATCAAGCGTGAACGCGGGGCGGGCGGCCAGGTACGTTGCCACGGCGACCTGGGCCTGTTGGGGCCTTTCACCAGCCAGCAATTTCGTTTTGGCCAGCGTTAGCGCCTCGAACAGCGCCGGCGCCTGGGTACGTTCGTCGGGTGAGAGGCGTACGTTTCGCGACGACATCGCCAGCCCATCGGCTTCGCGAATGGTATCGCAACGGATCAGGTCGATCGGAAAACTCAGGTCGCGCACCAGCCGCCGAATCACAGCCACCTGCTGCAGGTCCTTCTGACCGAAATAGGCGCGGTCGGGTTGGACCATATGGAATAACTTACTGACAACCAGCCCCACACCGTTGAAATGACCCGGCCGGGAGGCGCCTTCCATCACCGTTTCCAGGTCGCCAAAGTCGAGGCGTAGCGTGGCGGGGTGCGGGTACATTTCGGCCACCGACGGCGAAAAAAGTACATCGGTTCCAACGCTTTCGAGCTGCGCCGAGTCCTGTTCTAGCGTGCGGGGGTATTTGGCCAGGTCTTCGGGGTTGTTAAACTGCGTGGGGTTGACAAAAATGCTGACGACGACGAGGTCGCACTCCTGACGGGCGCGTTCGACCAGGGCTAGATGGCCCGGATGCAGCGCACCCATCGTCGGGACGAAGCCAATCGTCTGACCCGCAGCGCGCTGTTGAGTAAGGTATTGACGGAGGGAAAAAACAGTATCGAAGGTATGCATGACAACGGCTAAAAGGCGCGTAAAAACGGGCTGTTTTGGGAGGCACAACGCACCGGGGGAAATTGTAATTTTTAGGGCAAAATGTATTGAAATGCGGTATTTTTTTGCTTAATTTTGCAAGTTTTTTAGGTGAATTCGTCCAACCCATTCTTCTCTTGCCTCTATGAGCAAACTTCGCATTTTGTACGTTGCCAGCGAAATCACACCCTTCCTCAAGACTACCGACGTGGCCGATTTTGTGCGCAAGTTACCGCAGGACATGCAGGAACGGGGCATGGAAATTCGGATACTGGTGCCCCGCTTTGGCCTGATCAACGAACGCAAAAACCGGTTGCATGAAGTTGTCCGCTTATCGGGCATCAACATCTCGGTTGGCGACGAAGAAAAGCCGCTGATCATCAAGGTCGCGTCGATTCCAACGGCCAAGTTACAGGTGTATTTTATTGACAATGAAGATTACTTCCACCGTAAGTATGTATTTCACGACAAAGAAGACCGTTTCTACGACGACAACGACGAACGGGCGATCTTCTTTTGCAAGGGTGTCCTCGAAACTGTGAAAAAACTCGGCTGGTCGCCGGATATTGTGCACTGCAATGACTGGATGACCTCGCTGATTCCGTTGTATTTGAAAACCACCTATAAGAACGACCCGATGTTTAAAGACACGAAGTCGGTCTTCACAGTGTACAATAACTCGTTTGAGCACCGTTTTAATGCCAACGATCTGGTTGAAAAGGCCAAGATGATGGACATTGACAACACCATGCTCAGCCACCTCGAATCGGGTGATTTCACCGGATTCATTAAAATTGGTTGCGCCTACGCCGACGCCGTTGTGGACGCGGGCGAAACTGAACACGAAAGTCTGACTGCCATTTTGAATGAAATTGCCGAACACAAACTCGACCTCGCCCAGGCGGAAACCAACGTTACCGACCGTTACTACAACATCTACACGCAACTGGTTAGCTAGACTTGCCGTCGTGGCCAGCATGCTGGCGGCGGTAGTAGCCTGCGAAGAGCCGAAGGAAATTGGCCTTGCGCCCACCAACGAGGTGGGCGTTCTTTATACCGATACGCTCACCATCACCCGCACCACGGCTCAGTTCGATTCGGTGCGGAGCAATGACCAGAGTACGTTGCTGGTAGGGCGCTATACCGATCCGGTTTTTGGTCAGGTGCAGGCGAAGAGCTACGCCGCCCTACAGCAATCGGCCGCTTTCGTCGTATACGATTCTAACACAACAAATCCGACGCCTGCCAGCCGAATTATCCTGGACTCAACGCGACTGATCGTTAGCCTGAACGGGATTTGGTACGGCGACACGACAGTACCACATGAGCTTGTGGTAACCCGAATGACCGACAGTTTACGGCGGTCTCAGAACTACGACATCAGCACGGTTGTGCCAGTTGGCAGTCAGATCATTGCCCGGCGGACCATTCGGCCCCGCCCTTTAAGCGCCGATACGTCGACGATCATTCCAATCGACAACAGTGTCGGTCGGGAGCTGTTAGCGTTGGCCAATTCCAGCGCCAGTACACTGACCTCCACAGGTACGTTTATTGATCCGAACGGTTTTCGCCAACAGGTCACGCGTGATTTTCAATTTTCGCTGGGCGGAACGAGCCCAGCGTCGGTATTGGGTTTGTCACTATCGAGCACAGGTATCCTTGTCTATTACCACGTAGAAGGTGAAAAAACTGCGTTCCGCGAACCTCAGTATTTTCCCTTCTCGGGCAAACGGTTCAACCAAATTACGGCCAGCCGGGCAAGCACACCGCTTTCGACGTTACGACCCGGCCAAAGCCTGACAGCCACCGTGACGGGACGTACCTACGTGCAACCGGGCACGGGCATCACGACCAAACTGGCCTTTCCTTCGCTGAAAGCACTGCTCCAGTCGGGTCGGATTGCTATTAACCGAGCTGATCTGGTGGTTACGCCGCTGGCTGCTGACGACGCCAAACGGCCCTTACCACGCTTCTTAGCACTGTCTGAAATAGACGGTAACAACCGGTTGGTTCGATCAGATCTTTCTACGGGTGCCGTGCGCCTGTTTACGGTGCAGACTCAGGGTCCGGTATCGCGTAGCCCGGTTTATTACGCTGCCGCGCAGGTACAGCAGCTTGACCCTCGTACCAACTCCTACACATTTCAGGTAGCCGGTTATTTGCAATCGATCGTGTCGGGCGTCAGTCCTAACAACGACCTCGCTATTCTGACGCCGAGTGGCAGCTTATTTGGACAAAGCCAAACGACCGGTGCCCTGATTGACCAGACGCAGGCGGTTTTGAGCGACCGGGTTTGGCGCATGGTGCTTGACGGCAAAGCCAGCGTGAAACTGGTGCTGTTTTATACGAAGTCAAACTAGTTGATTACCTTACCAGATACGGGGTATCTTTCAGGCACGACATCGCTTCGCCAACCGGCGGCGACCAGTCTGAAGGGTACCCCGTACATCCTTTTAGTTATCAGCAACCCTAAAATCGGGCGTTCTCTGTTACCTTTCGGTAACGAACGTTATTTCACCCACCTCTCCTTCTTAACAGTTCATTCTTAACTACGAATACCTATGTGCGGCATTGTAGCTTATGTAGGGCATCGGGAAGCATGCCCCCTCGTGATCAAAGGTTTAAAACGACTCGAATACCGGGGGTACGATAGCGCCGGCGTGGCGTTGCTCAATGGCGAAGGGCTGAAAGTGTACAAGAAAAAAGGCAAAGTATCGGCCCTTGAGCACGAACTGGCCGACAAGTCCCTGCATGCGACCATTGGCATGGGGCATACCCGCTGGGCCACGCACGGCGAACCCAATGACGTCAACGCGCACCCGCATTATTCCTTTCACAAAAAGCTGGCGATCATCCACAACGGGATCATCGAGAACTACGCGACCATCAAGGAAACGCTGCTTCGCAAAGGGCATACCTTTGCCAGCCAGACGGATACCGAGGTGCTGGGGCAGTTTATCGAAGACATCTGGGAAAACGCGGGCGGTACGCTGGAAGAAGCCGTTCGAGCCGCGTTGCAGGAAGTGGCCGGGGCCTACGCTATCGTGGTCATGAACGCCGAAGACCCCACCCAACTGGTGGCCGCTCGCAAAGGCAGCCCGCTGGTGATTGGCGTGGGTGAGGGCGAATATTTCTTTGCCTCCGATGCCTCGCCCATTATCGAATACACCAAGGATGTGGTTTACCTCAACGATTACGAGGTGGCCAACGTGCAGGCGGGTAAACTGAGCATCGTTACGCTCGACAACACGAAGACAACGCCATACATCCAGAAAGTAGAAATGGAACTCGCAGCCATCGAAAAAGGCGGTTTCGACCATTTCATGCTGAAGGAAATCTTCGAGCAACCCCGCTCCATTGCCGACTCCATGCGCGGTCGGGTCAACGCCGACGAAGGCACGCTCCAACTGGGTGGCCTCCGCGATTACATGGATAAGCTGGCCAAATCGAAGCGGATCATTATCGTGGGTTGCGGCACCTCCTGGCATGCTGGGCTGGTGGCCGAATACATTTTTGAGGAACTGGCCCGTATCCCGGTTGAAGTCGAGTACGCCTCGGAGTTCCGCTACCGGAACCCGATCATCAAAGAGGGCGATATCGTCATTGCCATCTCGCAGTCGGGTGAAACGGCCGATACGCTGGCGGCCATCGAACTGGCCAAGTCGAAAGGGGCTACCATTTTCGGCGTTTGTAACGTGGTAGGCTCGTCCATTGCGCGGGCTACCCACGCGGGAGCCTACACCCACGCGGGCCCCGAAATTGGCGTAGCCAGCACCAAGGCCTTCACGGCGCAAGTGACGGTGCTCACGCTGATGGCTCTGGCCGCCGCCCAGCGCAAAGGCGCTATTTCCGACACTCTGTTCCGGCAGTTGCTGGCCGAGTTGGAAACCATTCCGGCCAAAGTGGAGCGGGTGCTGGAGAGCGCCGAAAAGATCAAGGAAATCGCCTATATCTTCACTTACGCCCGCAACTTCATTTACCTGGGTCGGGGCCTCAACTTCCCCGTGGCGCTGGAGGGAGCGCTGAAACTGAAAGAAATCAGCTACATCCACGCCGAGGGATACCCCGCCGCCGAGATGAAGCACGGCCCCATTGCCCTTATCGACGAAGACATGCCGGTGGTGGTAACAGCCACGCAGGATAGCTCGTACGAAAAGGTCGTTTCAAACATTCAGGAAGTCAAAGCCCGCAAGGGCCGCGTGATTGCCGTCGTAACGGAAGGCGACACCCACCTGCCCTCGATGGTCGATTTCACCATCGAGATCCCGAAGGTGCACGAGATTCTGATGCCGCTGGTGTCGGTGGTGCCGCTGCAACTGCTGGCCTACGACATCGCCGTGATGCGTGGTCGTAACGTCGATCAGCCGCGTAACCTGGCCAAATCGGTGACCGTGGAGTAAATCGACTTCATTGCCTTATCTGCAAACGCCCGCTTCGATCGGAAACTGATGGAAGCGGGCGTTTTCTTATTCGAATGATTCGGCCAGCCGCCGCGTGGGTAAGCCTGATGCCTGGGCAGCGATGGGGGCGGGCGTCGGGGGTGTACTTCCTTCGTCGTGCCGGAATTTGGTCACACCAACCAGGACACGGCCCTGCTGCACAGCCGTTCGCTTCGCCTCATAAGCCGCGTCGATCGCCTCTCGGACGTACCCTGCCGCGTTGGCATAGCCGCCTTTTTGCTCAACGGCTAGAAATAACGCCCAGGCTGCTTCGACCAGCTGGTGCGTCAGTGTTTCGATGTAATAACTCCCCGCCGATGGATCGGCCACGCGCCCAAACTGACTTTCTTCCAGCAGCAGCGTCGATACATTACGGGCAATGCGCTGACTGAACTCGGTCACCGACTCGGCTAGCACGGCATCGTAGGGGCGCACGGTGAGCCAATCGCAACCGCCAATCACAGCCGCCATCGCCTCCGTCGTGTTGCGGAGCAGGTTGGTGTAGGGTGTAGCGGCTGCCTCGTAGAAAGCCGACGTTTCGCCGTGTACTAAAAACGGCGTGGCAGTGAGCCCATACCCTGCCCCAAATCGGGCCAGCAACACGCGCAGCGCCCGCAGCTTGGCGATTTCCAGAAAATAACTAGTACCCACAGCCAGCCGAATGGTCGTTTTAGCGGCTAGTTGCTCGGCCGCAAAGCCGGCTTCGGTAAGCTGATCGAAGGTATCGGCAAGCTGAGCCAGCGTAAACGCCAGCTCCTGCGTAGCCGTGGCCCCAGCATTGTGGATAACTACCCCATCTATGTGGATAACTCGAAACTGCGGCGATTCTTCTGCCTTTTTCAGGCTGTTCACCAGCTGACTTACCGGCTGATTAGGTGGGCCCATCAATCCGCCCCGCAACTGGTAGGGTGCCACGTTTTGCAGGGCTGCCATGAAGGCCTCCCCATTGCCCGTTACGGCGAAGCAAACCGGCGTGTCGCTCAGTTTTATCCCGTTCAGCAAGAGCGACAGGTTGATGTCGGCCGGTACGTGTAACAGCAGCGCATCGGCGCCATTGGCAATCGCCTCGCGCAATACGGTATTTTGAGCCCGTACATCAGTGGCGTCGATGGTGTAGGCCGGGGCGTTGAGCCAGCCCGGCTGGGTACGTTGCGCCGCCTGTATCGCTGCCAGCGGCAACGTACCCACGTGCTCAGCCGTGTAATACGGTTCAGCCGTAAACCCTTCCGGCGTTGCCCAGCGAAGCGTTTCGTAGGCACCGGGATCTTTCAGGTCTTTCTGCACCTGCGCCAGCCAGTCGACATAGGTGAGAGATGGAAATGTATGTTGCATCGTTTGTTGATTACGGGTTGGCTCGACTAAGTAATTCTGCGGCTTACCGGTTGAGGTCGGGCGGCACCTGGGCTTTCGTCAGTCAAAAATCCATCAAAATCGGCGATGTACAATCCGCCTTCGTTCTATAAATTCAATGCCCAACGTCTAACTTACTTTCTTACTTTTGTCTCCCTTTTTAACAGCCGTACCTCCGTCTTGACGTTAGTTATTCAGTGAATCCCTTCCCATCGCCCGGCCCT